>JAKSBJ010000104.1 GCA_022361195.1 Flavobacteriales bacterium | reverse complement strand
TGGGGATTGGTTTTAAGCAATCGCTTGAACAAAGCAATCAATTAATGGAGGATTCTCATTTTCCCTATTGTTCTTCGACTCAAAACTTTAAAATTGACTACATTCCGTGGAGTAAGATGTACTCAGACTGGTGGGGTCGAGAGTATTTTGCAAGTATTAACTGGTTGCAAACACAGTTAGAAATTTATGAGCGATATAAAATGAATGTTATTGGAACCTCTTATCAGGTATTAAAAGAGATGAAGGACTTGTGTCACAAAAACAATATTGACTTTGTACTTGTTCATTTAAATTCAACCGAAGAAAGCTCAGAATTGATGCAAATGCTCAAGCAAGATGGAATGGAAATATTGGAAGTTGGATTTGATTTTGAAGATCCATCTATCACTAACTTACCGGTAGATAGCCATCCAAATGAAAAAGGACATCAGAAAATAGCGAATAGTATTCAACAACACTTAAACCAGTATTTTGATTAGAACTTTACTTCTTTTTTTGATTGGATTACTGGCCATTGCCTATGGTTTCTTTTGTTTTCAAAGTATTGAATACAATTTTGATACCTCCCATTTTGCTTTTAGTTCTTCCTCCGAAGTTGAACGACACCAGGAGTATTTAGAAGATTTTGGTCAAGACGAACAGGCCATTAGTATTGGACTTGTTAAAGAATCAGCCTTTGATTCGTTTGATGATTTTCAGCAGATTGGTGCCTTGATTGACAAAATGTATCAGCTAGAAGGGATTGACCGGATTATTGATGTTCAATCTTTAACTGTTCCGGCTCAAAGAGGACTAAATGTGTATTATGACCCCATTTTCTCAAAGGAGAGCAGTGCCTTTGAAGAAGAATATCGTCAACTATTTGAATACGATGATATTCGCGAAAAATTTGTTTCAGACGATGCAAAAGCCCAGTTCTTCTATGTTTTTGAGGACAGTTTGAATCCCAATTCCGAATTGGTTGTTGAATTACATGAATTATTGTCCTCATCCGATGCTTTTGACGAATTTCATATTATGGCCAATACTGCAGCAGTTGAGGAAGGTGAAGCTTTTCTGCAGTCAGAAAGTGTTCAAATAGCTCTCTTAGCTGCTCTTATATTATTGGGGGGACTGATTCTCTTTTTGCGAAACTTTCTTAAACTCTTGCTCATCTTGTTCATCACACTACTAAATGTTAGTGCCTCGGTTATTGTGATGTATCATTTGGGAATTCCTATTACCACTTTAACTTCTGCTGTACCAAGTATCGTAGCGGTTCTTTCATTTACGGATCAATTACACATTCTCTATCATTACAATCAGCTTGTTGAGGAAGAAAATGACACCAAATTAATTCGAAGACCACTGTTTAAAAAAATTGGAACACCACTAATACTGACCTCGGCCTCCAATCTAATTGGTTTTTTGATCTTCTTTTTTAGCGGAGGGATTAAGCAGATTAATGATTTGGCCATAGCTGCTTCTTTGGGAATTCTCCTCTCCTATTTAATCTCTCGTTTTTTGCTTCCCGAGTTTTTACCACTCATTCATCGAAAAACCAATTTCAGATTTGAATCTTCTTATCCTAAATTCATTGAAAAACTCAGCATTTTCCTCAGTTCTCATTACAAGAAAGTAGTTGGTGGCCTGCTGGTTTTTAGCTTACTCATGGGAGGACTTATTTATTCCTTTTCACGGGTAAATATGCATTATTACTCTTACGAGAATCCACAAATGCAATTTGAAAAAGCTGCAGCATTTTATGATGACTATTTTCAGGGAATTCGGGACATTGAAGTAGTGATCAGTTCTCCCAACAAAAGTCTTTTATCTGATTCTACCATGAAAATCATTGATCAAATAGAGAACTTTTTAATTGATGAATATCAGTGTCGAACAACCTACAGCATCAATACAGCCATAAAGCGTTATAATCGCTTTAAAAAAGGAGGACATGCCAAAGCCTATAAACTTCCTGAAACACTTGAACAGCGTCACATCGATGATATTAGAGCTGTTAAAAAAGATTTGGGATTAGTAGCAATCCTCTCGGCTGATGAAAAGAAATGCAGAATTATTGGTAGTATCAATGACATTGGTAGTTATGAAGGGACTTTAAGAAATGAGAAACTACAACACTTTATTGATGGTTTGGATAAAGGAAATCTCGAACTCTATATTGCAGGGAAATCCCATATCTTTGATCAGGCTGTAAACCGCATTAGTTCTATTTTTATCTTACTTATTGGAATTGGAATTTTAGTCATTGGAATTAGTATTCTACTCCTATTCAGGTCTATGCTTTATGGAATTATTACCATTTGGGTAAACTTATTACCTCTTGGTTTTGCCTTGCTCATGATGATTTTAATGGGAGTTGACCTCAATCCGGCTTCGATATTCCTGTTGAGTATTCTGTTGGGAGTTGCATTAGATGATTCTATTTACCTCATTGGCAATGTTTATCGACTTTCGAGAAAAGGAAAACCAAATCGTTCTATGATTTACGAAAGCATGCGATCAAATGCCTTCCCCCTTTTTGTTACCTCTTTAGTTATTGGCTTATCATTTATTGCCTTGAGCATTTCGGCCAATCATATTACTTCGTCTTTTGGCTTGATAATGAGTACAAGTCTTATTTTTGCGTTTTTGACAGATTTAATTTGTCTACCAGCACTGTTATTATGGATAACAAAGGATTAATGAAATGAGTTGGAGCTTGGTTATTTTCTACTTTTGGGTTGCTTTAAACTTACTGCTCCTATTCTATGTTTTCATGGAATTTATTCTGCTCATTTTTGCCCTTGCAGCTAGAAAAAAGAACCCTAAACAATCACTGGAAAATTTCCCAAAAGTCTGTATCCAACTCCCATTGTACAATGAAAAATTTGTGGTTGAACGACTTATAGAATCTGTTTGTGCCATTGATTATCCTAAACAACAAATGGAGATTCAGCTGTTGGATGATTCAAATGATGAAACCTCCGAACTCATAAAAAACATTGTTATACAAAAACAAGCTGATGGATTTGACATTCACCACATTCAACGTCCCAACAGAGAAGGATTCAAAGCTGGCGCGCTGGATTATGGCTTACAACTCACTCAGGCTCAATTTGTAGCCATATTTGATGCCGATTTCATTCCTGGCAAAGACTTTTTGAAAACCGCCTTACCTCATTTTGAAGATGAAAAAATTGGTGTAATTCAAAGCCGTTGGGCCCATACTAATGATAGCTTTTCCTTTTTAACAAAAGCACAAGCCATCATGCTTAACACCCACTTCTCTATTGAACAATTGGGAAGAACCTCTAGTGGAGCATTCATTAACTTTAATGGAACAGCAGGTATATGGCGAAAAAGCTGTATTAAAGATGCTGGAGGCTGGCAAGCCGATACACTTACCGAAGATTTAGATTTGAGTTTTAGAGCCCAACTAAAGGGTTGGAAGTTTAAATACCTCTATGATCTTGAATCTCCAGCCGAACTGCCCGTTACCCTTGATGCTTATAAAACACAGCAATACCGTTGGTCAAAGGGGGCAGCTGAATGTATCCGTAAAAACCTTAAAGACCTTTGGCGATCAAAAGCCACTTTCTGGGCCAAATTGGCTGGAAGCATGCACTTATTTAATTCCTCGGTTTATATCATTGTTTTGTTCCTGATATTGAGCTCTCCTTTTGTCTTTTATATGGGTAAAGAGGGATTATTGCCCGAATCACAACTGAACTGGATTTCCTATTCTAATCTCTTCGTCTCAACTGCCCTTCCAACTATCTTTTTAGTTGGTCACTTATTGGCATCTAAGAAAAAATGGTTTGAGCTACTCCTTTTTCCGTTTCGCTTCTACTTATTCCTATCCATAAGTATTGGAATTTCATTGTATATGGTAGTCGGAGTCTTAGAAGGTTATAGGGGTAAAAAATCAGAATTTGTTCGCACTCCAAAATTCAATTTGCTCAAAGGAAATAAAGCTATTATATCAGAAAACTACAGCTTAAAAAAGGAAACAAATCTCTTTATTCTTGAGGGAATTATGCTCCTTTTTGGATTAGGAGTTATTGGACTTGGTTATTTCTACCACGACTATTTTATGCTAGCCTACGGCTTGATGATTAGTTTGGGATACAGCCTTAAACTATTTTTTGCCAAAGTTGTTTTTCGTTTCTAACCCTTAGTAACTAAACATTTTCTCAATTGTCGTCTCTTCAACCGTATAATCAGAAGGAACTTCAAAATCTGATTTAGAATATTTTTTTTCCTCTACCAAAACGGCCGTTTGAATCATTACAGTTTTCCCTTCCCCCATAATCATGGTCGTTTCCACCTTTAGAGGAAAGCCTTTAACTCCTTGCAAAAAGATATTTCCCATGCTTATTTCTTCCCCATCAACATCTGTTCCCACACTCAATTCATCTGTAACCCACACATACACAGTCGTCTCTACCTCTTCCATTACCCCAGCATCATTTAACTGTTGTTCTTTGGAGGTTAAACTATATTTTTGGCACTCATAGCCTGCAATTTCAAGTACTTCATCCTCTTTCACAATTACCGGAATTTCCTCCATATCGTCCTCTGAATCGTCTTCTTCATCTTCCGAAGTATCAATCTTATAAGCCATTTTTTCGTTTTCCTTCAAAATGTAAAGCACTTCCTCTTCAGCATTTGTCATCATGGTCCCCATCATCATTGCCATCATACCTCCTTCTACTGTAAACTTGAATCCATATTCAGAAAACTCATAAACATAAGCCGCCGGCATCATCGAGACTAAACCTTCAATGTCCTCACCACTATATTCCATCTCATATTTTATTTTTCCCTCAAAATTATCTTGGGCGTTAACCAGTGTTGCGAATAGTCCTAAAAAGAGTAAAGTGATTAATTTCTTCATTGCTTAATTATTTGATACATAGATACTCAATAATTTGCAAAAAGTCTCTGCATATCCTATGAAATATGAAACATCGCGCTATTCTAAATCATCATTAGTAATATGTAACTCAGCAATTACCTTGCTTTTTACAAAGGATTCCTTTTCAAGCGAACTGGTCCAATTTGACGGATCATTTGGATCTTTCGCTAATACCTTTCCTTCTGACGCTGAAATATGCTCAACAATTGGAAAATTATATTCCCACAGCGAATTTTGAGCCCGCCCTTTTTGGTGGATCATTCTCACGAGGTGCATAGATCCAGTCGGCATTTCAATGCTATCCTCAACGGTTGAATCGGCCTTCACCCATAGCTTAAAATCAGAATCATTATAAATTTGATAATCAACCGTATGTAAAGGATCACATGAAGTAAAAACAAAAGCAATAACTCCTAAAAAAAGGAAATTGGTTAACAGACTATTTTTCATACATCTATATACTTTATTTTAATCTAAATCATCATTGGTAATCACAAATTCTACAATCAAACGTTCATCATGATCTCCTTCATTCACAACACTTTTTGACCAATTGTCAGCATTTTGCCAGTCCTTAGTCAACACCTTCCCACCTTCAATTTTCACACTGTCTCCAGGAAAAGTTGGGACGATCGGTGAATCAGCAGCCTTTCCAGAGGTGCTTTCATCGATGTGGATCATGGTAGTTCCCGCACCTATGCATGTAGAATCCAAAATGACTGTATCAGAAGTATTATAAGCCCAGATATCGTAATCTGAAAGGTTGGTGATGTTCGTTTCACGGTCGTGATTATGATCAC
>JAKSBJ010000221.1 GCA_022361195.1 Flavobacteriales bacterium | reverse complement strand
TACGAAGAAGATGGCACAGGAGAGTCATCGGAAGAGTTGTATGAACATCACCGTCTAAAAGCAGATGTAGGGCAGGAAATATTGCGTATTGATAAGTTCTTAATGACGCGTTTGCCTAATGTTTCAAGAAGTAGGTTGCAAGCGATTGCTAAAACCGGGAATTTATTGGTGAATGGAAAACCAGTAAAATCCAATTATAAAGTCAAGGCAAATGATGACATCTCAGTGGTATTACCTTACCCTGTAAGGGAAACTGAATTAGTTCCTGAGGACATGCCATTGGATATCGCTTATGAAGATGATACACTTGTGGTGGTAAATAAACCATCCAATATGGTTGTACATCCGGGCTATGGAAATTATACCGGAACGCTTTTAAATGGGATTGTTTATCATTTTGACTCCTTACCTCAAAGAGAGGATTATTTCGGACGTCCAGGCTTAGTTCATCGAATCGATAAACATACAACTGGTTTATTGGTGATTGCTAAAACTGAACACGCTTTGACCCACTTGGCCAAGCAGTTTTTTGATCGTACCTCTGATCGTCGTTATTGGGCATTGGTTTGGGGAGATGTAGAGGAAGATGAAGGAACGATAACTGGAAACATTGGACGATCTCAAAAGAACAGAAAGGTTTTTCGTGTGTATGAAGAAGACGAAGGTTATGGGAAACATGCCGTTACACATTACAAAGTCATTGAGCGTTTTAGATATGTGACATTAGTTGAGTGTAAATTAGAAACTGGTCGAACACATCAAATTAGGGTTCATTTTAAACACATTGGACATCCATTATTTCATGATTTAGAATATGGAGGAGATAAGATCATTAAAGGAACTACTTTTACGAAGTATAAACAGTTTATAGACAATTGTTTTCAGTTGATTCCTGGTCAGGCCTTACACGCTAAAACACTCGGAATTGAACACCCTGAAACTGGTGAATGGAAGGATTTCAATTCTGAATTACCTGATGGCTTTCTAAAACTTTTAGAAAAGTGGCGTGCTTATAGCCGAAACCTTTAGCTGTTAACTGTCGTAATATTATAGGTTAAATATTTAGTTATTTCAATTTAATTAACTATTTTCGCTGCTTAGTAATAAGCTTATATCGGTAAAGAACAAAATTTTATGAAATCATTTAAATCAGTACTTACGCTTATAGCTGTACTTGTATTTAGTGTATCAGCCTTGGCGCAGCCAGCAAATACAAGGAATTATTCAAAGGAGGCAGATCAGAAATGGAGAAGTGGTGCTTATTCGGAAGCTGCTGAGGCTTTTAAACTCGCGTCGGAAAAAGTAAATCCGAAAAACTCGAAAGCTCGATTGAAAAAAGCTTACTATGCTTATATGTCGGCTACTTGTTACCGCTTGTTACACCAGCATCCTGCTGCTGAAGAGCAATATGAAAAAGCAATTTTGCTTCGTTATCAGGAAACTGAACCAATGGTTTATTACTACTTGGGAGAAATGCAAATGGCGCAATGCAAGCATGATAAAGCCAAGGGGAATTATCAGCAGTATTTGAAATTGGTTCCTGGAGATGAAATCGCAAAAGTGCGAATTGAATCTTGTGACAAATACAAAGAAGCAACTTCAAATCCTACTAAACACCTTGTTAGTAACGTTACCAAGCTTAATACTAAAGAATTCGATTATTGTACAGTGATGAATTCAAGAGGTACTGAAATGTACTTCTCTTCATCAAGAACAGGTTCTACTGGAGAGGCACTTGACCCAATTACAGGTCAAAACTTCATGGATATCTGGGTATCAAAAATCGATAGAAAAAACAATTGGGGAACTCCAGAACCGTTAGGAGATCCAATTAATACTGGCGATAATGAAGGTACGATTGCCTTTGATGCCAGAGGAAAGAAAATGTGGTTCACACGTTGTCCTGTTCTTGAAAAAACAAACATTGGTTGTGAAATTTGGGTTGCAGAGAAGAAAGGTAGAAGCTGGAGTGCACCTACAAAGATCGAATTGAAAGACAGTGATTCAACTCACGTTGGACATCCTTGTGTAAATCCTGATGGAAATTTATTAATCTTCTCTTCAAACATGGCGGGAGGTTACGGAGGAACTGACCTTTGGTATGTAACTTACGACAGAAGAAACGATGAGTGGAGTCTTCCTGAAAACTTAGGACCACAAATTAACTCACCAGGAAATGAGGCTTTCCCAACTTGGGGACCTGAAGGAGAATTATTCTATGCTTCTGACGGAATGGTTGGTCTTGGAGGATTGGATATCTACAAGGCTAGTAGAGTTGGAGAAGAAAATAAATGGGAAAAACCAGTTAATCTTGGTGCACCTTTAAACTCTTGTAGAGATGATTACCACATTATCTACACAGAGCACGGAAAAATTGAAAGAGGATATATCTCTTCTAACAGAAACGGATCAAAAGGAGATCATTCACAAGATATCTGGGATTTCTACTTACCACCAGTATTGGTAGATGTAATGATCTTAGTATCTGATCAGGAAACTGGAGTTCCAATCCCAGGAGCAAAAGTAAACTTGATTGGTTCAGACGGATCAAACTATAACTTGACTACTGATGCTTCAGGTCAAATTAACTTGAGTGAAAAAGCAAACGGAGATCGTTATGTTGAGCCTGGTTATACCTGGACAATTGAAGTAGAGGGACAAGAAGCTATTTATCTACCAGGACACGATGCTTTCTCTTCGGTAACTGAGGTGAATACTCGAATTATTCGTGACATCAAAGTATTGAACATCAAAAAGCCAATTCGTCTCCCTGAAATTCGTTACGATTTAGGTAAAGCATCCTTACAGGTAAATGATTCTGTAAACTCTAAAGATTCCTTGAACTACTTATACGATTTGATGATTGAGAATCCAAACATTGTAGTAGAGTTGATGGCACATACAGATTGTCGAGGATCAAACGCTGCAAACAAAACGTTATCACAACGTAGAGCAGATTCATGTGTATATTACTTAGTAGTTGAAAAAGGATTGGCTGCTGAAAGATTGGTTCCTGCTGGATACGGTGAGGAGCAACCATTAGAGTACACTGAGGTGAGTGCAGAAGGTGATTCAACAACAATGGTTCTGAAATGTGATTACATTAATAAGTTCAAGAGATCAGATAAAGCGAAATTTGAACATTACCACCAGCTAAACAGACGTACAGAATGTCGAATTCTAAGTATGGATTATGTAGCTCCTGAGCCGGAAGAAAATCCGAGCCCTGAGGGTGGCGATAATTAGATAATAGAATAAATATTAAAAAGGCACCTCAATTTAGTGAGGTGCTTTTTTTATTTTTGTAAACAATTGTAATTAGGTAATAACTTAAGTTTTTTCATGTCGGATATTCGATACAACCAAAGAGGAGTTTCTGCATCAAAAGAGGATGTACATGCAGCCATTAAAAATGTGGACAAAGGTCTTTTTCCAAAAGCATTTTGTAAAATCGTTCCTGATCATTTAAGTGGTGATGAGGACTATTGTGTGGTGATGCATGCTGATGGAGCTGGAACCAAGAGTTCATTGGCTTATATGTATTGGAAAGAAACAGGAGATACTTCAGTTTGGAAAGGCATTGCTCAGGACGCGCTTATCATGAACATTGATGATTTGTTGTGCGTTGGAGCGACAGAAAACATTTTGCTTTCATCTACCATTGGTCGAAACAAGAATTTAATTGATGGGAGTGTTATTTCGGCAATTATCAATGGAACGGAAGAATTGTTGTCTGATTTGAGAGAACATGGAATAAACGTCCATTCAACAGGAGGCGAAACAGCTGATGTTGGCGATTTGGTTCGGACTATTATTGTTGATTCTACTGTAGTGGCTCGCATGAAACGTTCTGAGGTAATCAGTAATGATAAGATCCAGGCTGGGGATGTAATTGTTGGATTTGAGTCGTACGGACAAGCAACGTATGAAAAGGAATACAATGGTGGAATGGGATCTAATGGGTTAACATCAGCGAGACATGATGTTTTTGCCAAAGATTTGATGACAAAATTCCCTGAGAGTTTTGATCCTGCTGTACCAAAAGACTTGGTTTATTCAGGTGGAATGCAATTGACCTCTGAGGTAGAAGGGGCACCTTTGGATGCTGGTAAGTTGGTCTTATCTCCAACTCGTACCTATGCCCCGGTTATTAAAAAGATTCTTGAAAAACATCGTGCTAATATTCACGGAATGGTTCACTGTAGTGGTGGTGCTCAAACAAAAGTGCTACATTTTGTAGGTGACGTTCATGTAATCAAGGATAATTTATTTGAAGTACCACCGCTTTTTAAGTTAATTCAAGAGCAGTCAGGTACCAATTGGGAAGAAATGTACAAGGTGTTTAATATGGGACACCGAATGGAAATATACCTTCCGGAAGAGTATGCACAAGATATTATTGCTATTTCTGAAAGCTTTAATATTCGTGCCAAAATCATTGGAAGATGTGAGGAGAGTGAGACCAAACGACTGACAATTCAGTCCGAGTTTGGTGAGTTCAAATACACATAGTTATGATAGCATTTATAATTTTTGGGGTTAGAGGAGTTCGGTCGACAATGAATGAAGGACAATTCTTCTGTCCACAATGTGCTGGTCCTCGATCCTACAAGCATAAAAAAGTAACTACCTTCTTTACGCTTTATTTTATTCCGCTTATTCCTTTGGGACGAAAAGGTGATTATGTTGAATGTCAGTCTTGCAAAAACACTTTTGTTCAACGTGTACTGGAATTAGAGGTGGAAGAAAGTCGTCCAACTACGCAAGCTGCTCCTGTAGATCAAAGTCCTGCTTCTGCTGGACGAGTTGAGATTCCAGTTGAGAGTGGTGCTGGATCAATTAGTTTGGCGGCAACTCAAAATGCGTCCAATGAGGATTTTTTGTCGGAAAAACAAAAGGCGATTAAAAAGCTATTAATCATGATGATTTTGGCTGATGGTCGTGTTGAAGATGCGGAGATTCATATGTTCCACAAAGTTTATCGCCAAACGGCAGATAAGGTTGTTGGAGACATTTACCGCGAAATTGAATTAGTTAAAAATGAAAATTTAAGCCCAAAAGAATACCTGAAAGGAGTTGCGGCATTATTAAATGATGAAGGAAAAGAGGCCATCATTCGATCAAGTATGATGATTGCTGCCTCGGATGGAGATATTGATGATTCGGAGGTTGAAATGATCCATCAGTTTGGAAAAGCCTTGGACATGAGCTCAGCACAGGTAAAATTGGCGATGCAAATATAATTGGTTAGTAGATGAGTGATATACTTCAAAAGTTAGAGGCGATTGCCATTCGGTTCGATGAAGTGGGCCAACAAATTACCGATCCCGATATCATAGCGGATATGGATCGTTACGTTAAACTCAATAAAGAGTATAAGGATCTGGAGGAGTTGGTGAAGGTGTATAAAGATTACAAGAACATTGTCGATAATATTGCCTCATCAAAAGAAATTCTGGATACCGAAGATGATGAGGAAATGAAGGAGATGGCCAAGATGGAATTGGACGAACTTATTCCTAGAAAGGAAGAGTTAGACGAGGAGATCAAAATTCTTCTAATTCCAAAAGACCCGGAAGATGATAAAAACGTAATCATCGAATTAAGAGCCGGAACAGGTGGAGATGAAGCCTGTATTTTTGTGGAAGACATTTACCGTATGTACACCATGTACTTTAAAACGATGGGGTGGAAAGCCGAAGTGGTGAACTCTAACGAAGGTGGAACTACGGGTTATAAAGAAATTTCGTTTGAAGTAGGAGGAGATGGAGTATACGGAACCATGAAATTTGAATCAGGTGTTCACCGGGTTCAAAGAGTACCGGAAACAGAGAGTCAGGGACGAGTGCATACATCTGCAATTACAGTAGCAGTGATGCCAGAGGCCGAGGAGGTTGATGTTGAATTGAACATGGCCGATGTTAAAAAGGATACCTATCGTGCATCAGGTGCAGGAGGTCAGCACGTGAATAAAACGGAATCAGCTGTTCGTTTAACGCATATTCCAACCAATACTGTAGTAGAGTGTCAGGACGGACGTTCACAGCATAAGAACTACGAAAAGGCGTTACAGGTGTTAAGAACACGTTTGTATCAGGCCGAATTGGAAAAGAAGGATGCGGAAAGAGCTGCACATCGAAAATCATTGGTTTCAACAGGTGACCGTTCTGCAAAAATCAGAACCTATAACTATCCTCAGGGACGTATTACCGATCACCGAATCAATAAAACGATGTACAACTTGGCAAATTTTATGAATGGAGATATTCAGGAAATGATTGACTCGTTAAAAATGGCCGAGAATGCCGAAAAAATGAAAGAAGGGGAAGTACAATAGGCATGACAAGAGAACAACTGACACAAAATATTTACCGTAAGCAATCTTTTCTTTGTGTAGGATTGGATACGGATTTAAACAAAATACCTCAACACTTACTCGATTTTGAGGATCCGATTTTTGAGTTCAATAAACAAATTATAGATGCTACAAAAGATTATTGTGTGGCCTATAAACCGAATATTGCCTTTTATGAGTGTCATGGCTCAAAAGGTTGGGATTCGCTCAAAAAAACCATGGATTACATTCCGGATGATATCTTTACCATTGCGGATGCAAAGCGTGGAGATATTGGAAATACCTCAAAGTACTATGCCAAAACTTTCTTTGAATACCTCAACTTTGATTCGGTAACCGTAGCTCCATATATGGGAGAAGACAGTGTGAGTCCCTTTTTGGAATTTGAAGGAAAATGGGTTATTCTACTGGCCTTAACATCTAATAAAGGTGCTCTGGATTTTCAAATGATCAAAGATGAAAATGGCAATCCACTTTTTGAGAGTGTTCTTAAGAAGTCAGCCCAATGGGGAAATCCATCTAACTTAATGTATGTAGTAGGAGCAACACGTTCTGAAGGAATTGGGGAGGTGAGAAACATCGTTCCACAGCATTTCTTTTTGGTTCCGGGAGTCGGAGCCCAAGGAGGTTCTTTAGAAGATGTTGCCAACTTTGGTTGGAATGAAGATTGTGGTCTTTTGGTGAACTCTTCACGAGGAATCATTTACGCCGGATCAGGAGAAAACTTTGCTGAAGATGTTCGCAAAGCAGCTCAATCGTTACAGCAGCAAATGGCAGCTGTTTTAGAAAGCAAAAAAGTACACTAGGAGTTTGTTTTTAAGATCGGAAACGATTCATGAAAAAACGTCTAAGGATAATGGTTTGCAAGGTAACCATTAATACCAAAGCGATAATAGCGTAAATAATTACGTTCGATTCATCCATTGAATTATTAGAAAAGGGAATCGCGTTTTCAACAGAGAACGATAAGTTTAAAAAGTTGAGCCATCCTGTTGTATTGAGATCAATTTTCGGAGAGAGTAAAAAAAGCACCAATATTCCCGCTATTGAACCGCTTGCGAACCAAATAAAAAAGGAGAAAGATCTACCTTTCCTTTTTTGTGGCTCAATTTGCCGCATCAGTTTTTGTTCAAACCCAAATGAAGGCGTCTCAAGAGACACATCTCCCATAATCTTTTTACTAAGATCATCCAGTTTTTTCAGCTCCTTATTTTCCATATTCTCCAATATATTCTGAATCCAGTTGTTTCATTAAAATTTGAGATAGTCTGTTTCTCGCTCTAAACAACTTCACTTTTATATTACTCTTGGACAATTTGGTGAGAGATGCAATTTCATCAATCTTCAGCTCATCAAAGTAATACAATGTTAATAAAAATCCATCTTCTGCAGCTAATAGGTCAATCGAACGTTGGATGGCACTTTTTCGTTCACGCTCTTCCAATTGGTCAAGTTGAGTATCAAGTTGCTCGATTTCATCTATCCTAATTTGCTCAAAATTTTCTGTATCTACCATACGCTTCTGCTGTTTTAAACTATCCATAGAAGCATTGTATGTGATTCGATATAACCAAGAAGAAAACTTAGAATTCCCCTTGAATTTTTTAAGGTGCTTATAAGCCTTTAAAAAAACCTCCTGAGAAACCTCTTCTGCCTCTTCTCGCTGTTTTACCACCCTAAGTGCAAGGGTAAAAACCATGTCCTTATAGCGTGATACAAGTTCACTAAACGCATCAGTATTTCCGTTTAATACCTGATCAATATAATGCTGATCGTTTTTATCGCTCACTCTAATACGACTGCTATAGCAGAATGTTGGTTACAGAAAAAAAGCAAAAATAATTGTAACCACTTTCTAAAAGTCCAAGTCTTATCCTCAAAACAATCTAATCATGGGTGAAATCATAATTTTTGTAGGCTTCTTTTCGGTAATATTTTCAATTGCCTATTTATTCTTTACTACTCGTAATAAGGAACGGTTGGCTTTAATTGAAAAGGGAGTTGATGCCGGAATTTTCTTGAAAGGGCGAAGTGGAAATTTACCAATTTGGAAAATAATTGTACTTAATGTCTCTCTGCTTTTAATGGGAATTGGAATGGGGATTTTTATTGGATCAGTTCTTCACTTTGGTTTGGGAGTTGATGATGATATTGCTTTTCCCGGGACAATCTTTTTTATGGCTGGTCTGAGTCTGTTCCTCGGCCTGATGTTATCTAAAAAGTTCATGGAGAACAAAGAATAGGAAATAGGCTTTTTTGAGAATTTATGGTTCCTGATAGTTCATCAATTAAAATAGGTAAATTGATGATAGGCAACCTATTTGGGTGGAATTTGTAATTCTTAAAAGGTCTGAGATGAAAAAAATAATTCTACTTCTTTTAGTTTGTCTCCTGGTTGAGAAAGGACATTGCAATGAATTTCGAGCTTCCGAAGTCGAAAATAATGTTTCCAATTACAATACACTCCTAAATACTGAGGACGATTCTAACACCTTGGCTGATCAGGGGCAAGGAAGGGAATTTTTAGCCGGGGGAAAAGTATTGAAGTCTGGCAATTATAAAATTCTTACCGATTACTACCTCAAAGAGTCGCATAAACTTTATGGGCAAGGAAACTACGACAGTTGTATTTTCTATCTGCAATATTCCTTGATGTATGCCGAGGAACTTCAGGATTCCGAATACCTCAGTAAGATATATAACAACCTTGGGTTGGTGTATAAAGAGATAGGGGAGTATCGGTTATCTGTAGAATACTTAGATAATTCGTATCAGCTTAAAAAACTTTACGGTGATGAAGAGGGGCAGGCAAATACTCTCAATAATATAGGACTTGTTCAAATGGAATTGGGCAATTATGCGCAAAGTGTCCATAGTCTTAAACATTCTTTACAGCTTAAGTTTAAATTGAATAAGTATGACCGAATGGCCTCTACCTTATCAAATTTTGGAGTATTGTTTCAGCGGATAGAAGAATACGAAAAGGCCATTTACTTTTACAGCAAGGCAGTGCAAATTGAAGAGCTCAATCAAAATGAAACAGCTATTCCCAATTATCTGCTCAATATTGGTTTAGCTAAAAAGAACTGGGCGAGATTGATCTGGCTATGAGCTATTATCAACGAGCTTTGAAACACGCAACCGAATTGGGACAGCTAAATGATATCGCGAAAAGCAATATGTTAATAGGCTCTGTTTGCTTAGATCGTGAAGAGTTTGAAAAAGCCAGAGAATTTTATTTAAAAGCTGAAAAGGTTTATGCGGATATTCATGATAATGGAGGTTTAATTAATGCTCAGTATAATTTAGGATCAACTTATTTAAAGTTAGAGAAGAGAGACTCGGCAGAGATCTGTTTCAGTTCTAGTTACCAATTAGCAGTAGAATCTAACCTTAAAGAGAATATTGCGAAAGCATCTTTGGAGCTATACCAAATTTATAAAGACAAGGAAAATCAGCAACAAGCATTAAATTATTTGGAGACGAGTAAAGTGTATTCGGATAGTTTATCTTCTTTAGAAAATATGAGTTCATTAGCCCAGTTGGATTCAGACTTTGATCAGGAAAGGAATGAATACCAAATTCATAACCTTCAGCGAATGGGAAATACAAAGTCTACGCTTTTGAGTAAACAAAATCAAATGATTTATGCTTTGATTCTCATCTTGATTTCGGTAGTTCTTACAACGGTTTGGTTAATCCGAAAAAAACAAATGAATCGAAGAATTTTAGAGCAATTAAATGTACAGCAGAAGCAAAGTCATCAATCGCAGATAAAGCGTTTTAAATTGGATATAGAGTTAAAGAATAAAGAACTAACCTCCAATGTTCTACTTCTCAATAAGAAAAATGAAATCATTGAAAAAACCATTAAAGATTTAAAGAAACACAAGTTAGGTTTAAAAGGAGATGAGATTAAGAAGATGAGTTCAATTATCAGTGAGCTACGTTCTCATGCTAGCAGTGGTTTGTGGGAAGAGTTTGAAAAACGATTTCAAGAAGTACATGCCGATTTTTATTATAATCTGTCTCAACAATTTCCTAACCTATCACCCAATGAGAGAAAGTTGTGTGCTTTTTTGAAGTTAAACATGAGTACTAAGGATATTACTTCCATCACAGGTCAAAGCCAACACTCTGTTAATGTGGCACGCACACGCCTCCGAAAAAAACTTGGACTGTCAAATTCAGGGGTGAATGTTATTTCATTTCTTTCTGCATTATAGCATTGATTATTAAGTTTTTAAAAAGTGTTGTATTAAAAAAGTAGTACAAATTATTAAAGCTGTATTACAATAGTATCAGTCATTTTTCTGTATTCTCAGTATCGTTTTTGGAAATTGGAATCAAACAGGAGTTTTAGCCTGTATTGACAAAATTTTGAAATGATATGCAGAAAAGACATATTGACTTTGATCGGTATTTCGAGGAACAGTCTTATACTTTGAGGAAACACATTCTTCCTCAAATCATGAAACATAAGACCATTAATGAATCTACCAAAGTGTTGGAAGTAGGTTGTGGTTATGGTGGAAATCTCATTCCGTTTTTAGAGTTGGGTTGTTCAGTGACCGGAATTGATATCCGGACAAAAAGTATTGACTTTGCTAAGGAGAAATTTGCTGATTATCCAAAAGAAAAAGTTGAACTAATTGCCGCTAATTTTTTAGAGGTAAATGGTCTCGACAATTCCTTCGACATTATTTTCATGAAGGATACGTTGGAACACATCCCTAATCATTATGAGGTGATGTTTTTATTGAAACGATTTTTAAAAGATGATGGAATCATTTTTCAAGGGTTTCCACCTTGGTATAATCCTTTTGGCGGACACCAGCAAATGTGCGAAAACAAATTGTTAAGCCGATTGCCTTGGTTTCATCTTTCGCCCCGCTTTTTATACAAAAGAATCTTAAGTGGATTTGGAGAACGCCCTTCAACGGTTAAATCACTTTTAAACAATGTATACGATTGTAGAATTACATTGCAGGGGTTTAAACGGATGACCAGTCGAATTCAATTAACTGTCTTGGACCAAAAATTATACTTCATCAATCCCAATTATGAAGTCAAATTTAAGTTGAAGCCAAGAACGATTCCAATCTTGCTTAACATCCCTTATTTCCGTGATTTTTACATCACAACAAGCTACTTTATTCTAGGAAAAACTAAAAAATAACACGATGAAAAATTTACTTGCTCTTTTATTATTACTGGCCTTTTTTACCTCTAATGCTCAAGAAGATGGAGATGATTTATTTGATGATGGCTTTTTACATGAAATACGATTCACTACAGTAGATACCAATTTCTTTATTGCTACAAAAGAATACCAACAGGTAGATCTGGAATTGGATGGAAATGCATTGGATGGTGTTGGCTTTAAACGAAAGGGAAACATCTCTGCTTATCCAACAACAAATAAATACGGTATTAAGATTAAAACTAATAAATATGTTGATGGTCAGGAGTATGATGGAATTAAAGAATTCACCTTGCACATCAATTATCAAGATCCTTCTTTAATGCGGGAAAAGTTAACCTATGATATCTGTGACGAAATGGGGCTTTTTTCACTCAGAACATCTTTTGCCAAAGTCTATATCAATGATATTTATTGGGGACTTTATACTCTTGTTGAAGGAAAAGATGAGATGTACAAACAGGTATTTGACAACCGGGATATGGATGCCATTGAGTCCCTCGATTTTGGGAACATGTGCTATATCAGCGACAATCCGGATGATTATAACTATGAGGCTCCTGGAACCGATTGGCCGTATTACATTCTTGAAAATGGTGATCCACTTACAGCCTGGCCCAGTTTTGCAAATATGATTGATGTTTTGAACAACACTCCCACAGCCGATTTTATGTCTGTTGCATCAAATTATCTAAACGTGAAAGATTTCTTTACTTATCAGGCAGTGAATGTGTATTTGTTGAATTTTGATTCGTACATTTCATTTAGGGGAAATCAAATTTACGTTTATGATGAAACAGCGAATAAATGGCAGGTTACCCCATGGGATTTTAATGCCTCTTTTGGTTTGTGGGAAACTTCTGAAACCGCTGATGCTTATCCGATGATTCCGGATGTTATTTCATCGGGTTGTATTGCTTCTAAAATGACTGAGATAACAGCTTTGGAGGACCATTATCTTACAGCCATGTGTTTATTGAATAATACAGTAGCAGATACCATGACTCTTTTTGCGAAAATTGACGGTTGGTACGACCAAATAAAAGCTGCAGTTTATGAAGATAGTCGAAAGGTGATCACTAATGCACAATTTGACAATGGAGTAGGTGAAGGATATCAATCATTGTTTGGTGAAAATATTCCGGGCTTAAAAACCTTTATTCGCGACAGACAATTATTTATCAAACAGGAACTGACTAATGCAGGCTTTGATTGTGAAGCGCTGGGGTTAGGGATTAATGATCCTGTCAACGATCAGCCTATTATCCTTTATCCTAACCCAGCAAATAATTGGATTTCGTTGAAGGGGATAGAAAATGTTAGTGAAATAACTCTTTACAATTCGCAAGGGCAAATTGTACTAAATAGCACTAATGTTCAAGAAAAGGTAGATATTGGTTCTCTTGAAAACGGATTTTATTTTGTCCGAATTACGGATCAAAATGCCATGAGTTCAACAATTCAATTACAAATCCTTAGATAATCTACGGAACGGTAACCTCGGAAGCTTTCATGGAGGAAACTACAAAGTTTCCTAAAGCTCCATTACTAAAGTTAGAAGGTACATTGGCAGGAGGAGTATCAAAAATTCCTCCTCGCCATTCTGTTTCTAACATAATGGCATTGTACATATCAAATGAAGCTTTGGAGAGATTGTGTTGTTCAAGTCTAACCACATCTCCGGTTTCTACATCTTCCACCCATTCAATAGGCCATCCTTCAAAGTACAATCCATCTCCCAAGAAGTCGTCCGATGCAAAAGTGAAATCACTTAAGGTATCCGAAACGTATTCTCCATTTACCAAAACTCTCCAGGCATAATAGTCACCAAAACCTGTCAGTTCTTGCGTCCAAACTAAAATGTCATAACCTGTTAGTTCGCCATCGTCATTGTAATTAGGATTCAGGTCCATATAATCTAAACTCGGCACGGTGTCACAATGGTCAGTCGCTTCATACACTTCTCCTTCATATTCAATACGCAAAGTATATGAAGTCATGTATTGCGCTCCAATCTCATCGTCCGAATGGTAAATTCCTGGACTTTCTTCATGAAAGTTAAAGGTTTCACCCCCTCCACTAATCTGTACTAAAGCACCGCTCACTTTTGGAGCAGGCTCATTTTGAAAATAACTGCTACTCTGGGTCAATTTGACTTCATGAACCTTTTGCTCATTGGTAAACCATGATTCAACAATTAATTTTTTATCGCCTTCATCCAAAGGAACTTCAATTTCCTTGGTGCAAGAAGCTAGAATGAATAATCCAATTATGATATAATATGCTCGTTTCATTAGAAATTAAAATTAAAGGTGATGGATGGAACAATACCGAATAGATAAAGCATTTCAGCCTTGGTTTCTTCCGGATTTACTTCGTCTTGTTTGAAATTTATACTAAAGGCATTGGCTCTGTTGTACACATTGTAAACAGATAATACCCATTCTCCTTGCCACTTACGTTTTTCGGTTTTTTTGGTGCGATACGCCAAAGCAACATCAGCTCTGTGGTAATCCGGTAACCTTTTGGCATTTCGGTCAGAGTAAATGGGAATGATCATTCCCATGTATTCGTAACGTCCAATAGGCATCGTAACTGCTGACCCAGTTGCGTAAACAAAGTTGGCCGAAGCCGTAAATTGTGGAGTGATATCGTAAGAAACTACTAAGGTTAAATCGTGTGTTTTATCGTATTTAGCTGGATAAATTTTACTGTTGTTAATTCCCTCAATTTCTCGTTCGGCTCGAGATAAGGTATAACCTAACCAACCCGTGAACTTACCTTTGGTTTTTTTAACCAAAAACTCAGCTCCATAAGCAAATGCTCTACCAAATCGTAGTTCACCTTCTAAATAAGGGTTAAGTAATAAGGTGGCGTGATCTTTAAAGTCAATGGTGTTTTGCATTTGTTTGTAATAAACTTCAACTGATGCCTGATACATATCGCGTTTAAAGTTTTGGAAGTATCCCAGCGCTACTTGATCAGCAATTTGAGGTTTAACATTTGGGCTAGCTGGGAACCAAACATCGAAAGGTGAAGCCGAAGTAGAGTTTGAGGCCATTTGAATGTACTGGAAAGTTCTATTGTAGCTTGCCTTGATTGAGCTGGCTTCATTCACTAAAAAGGTCACTCCGGCACGAGGCTCTAAACCATAATAAGTGTTGTAAATTTCTCCTTTGGCATAAGTAACGGTGTCTTTAACCGAATGATCATCGTTATAGGTGTAATAGGTTCCAGGGCCAATGTTTTGAAAAACTGAAAAACGAAGACCATAATTAGCGGTGATTCGTTTACCAATTTTTTGTTTGTTACTCACATAGGCGGCATACTCTAATCCATTGGTAGGTGAAACTTCAAATTCATCTAGGATGGAAACATCAACTCCTTCCGCTTTTCCGGGATTAATGATGTGATACGATCCCAATAAACCAAACTTGATGGTGTTGTTGGGATTGAGATAATAGGAAAAATCAGTTTTTAAATAAAAGTCCTTGATGTTGGAGGTCCATTCGTAGGCTTGTGAACCTTCAGGTTCTCCAATCATGTAATCGTAATTACTAAAGGTAACAGTAGTATTTAAAAAGAGTTTATTGGTAAAAACATGGTTCCAACGCGCCGCTGCCGTTCCATTTCCCCAATCCATTCTCAATGCATTTCCAATCTCTAAAACATCACGACCAAAATAGCCCGATAGGTAAACACGGTTATTGTCATTGATTTTGTAATTGGCTTTAGCATTAAAATCATAGAAAAAGAGCTTGTTGTCTCTCAAGTCTTCATTAGGGGACAGTTTCAGAAAAAGGTCAGCGTAGGTTCTTCTTCCCGAAACAATGAAAGATCCCTTTTCCTTGACAATCGGGCCTCCTAGCGTCAATCGACTGGAAATAGAACCGATTCCACCGTCAATGGTGTATTTCTTCAAATTTCCATCCTTCATTCGTACATCCAGAACCGATGAAAGTCTACCACCATATTCGGCCGGAATTCCACCTTTATAAAGTTGAACTTCTTTTACCGCATCCGGATTAAAAACCGAGAAGAATCCCATAAGGTGGGAGGCATTATAAACATTGGCTTCGTCAATTAAAATCAAATTTTGATCAACTGCACCACCCCTCACATAAAAACCAGATCCTCCTTCGCCAACGGCCTGAACTCCTGGTAACATTTGAATGGCTTTAATGACATCAACCTCACCCATTAAGGCTGGCATTTTTTTAATTTGTGTCATTTCTAACTTCTCAACACTCATCTCGGTACTGGTAATGTTTTTGTTAGAGGCTTCACTGGTGACAACTACTTCATTCAATACCTTAGATTCGGACATCTCAACATTTTTGGTAATGTCCTTGTCCAATACCACCGTCTCGGTATAAGGCGCAAATCCTACAAAAGAGTAAGTCAATTCATAGGTGCCTTCGGGTAAGGTGAGAGAATAAAATCCGTAAACGTTAGCAACGGCTCCAACAACTTCGCCATTGACGGTTGTTTTAATGGTTGCTCCAATTAATTCTTCGCCTGAATCGGTTTGATTGATTTTACCACTGATGGTATATTTATTTTGTGTGAGGGCGAAGGCTGAAAAAAATATCAGACTTAGGGTTAGGAAAAATTTCATAGGTCGAAATGTACTTACAGGTCTCAAATTTAGTGAATTGAAGTAATCAGGTAATCTACCTTGTTGAGAAAAACTGCTCATTTGTTTAAAGGGCATACAAACACTTTTATTATTTTTTAATTCAGTTAACCCAAAAATGAGAGAGGACTATCTACATTTTCTGTTCAAGACAAAGTCGTTACAAAATCAGTTTACCACTACCCAAGGTGAAAAAATGACAATTTTAGATTTTGGCCAGCACAATTTTAATGCTGGACCGGACTTCCTAATGGCCAAAATTCAGTTGGAAGAAACCCAGTGGATTGGTCATATCGAATTTCATTTAAAATCATCCGATTGGTTTGCGCATAAACATGATAAAGATCGTGCTTATGATAATGTCATTGCTCATTTTGTATATGAAGACGATTGTGAAGTGTTTAGCGGTGATTATCGTCTGCCAACTGTTGAGTTAAAGGAATTAATCCAAAAAGATCAGTTTTTAAATTTTGATCAAAAGTTATCAGCTCAGACCAAAATTCCTTGTGAAAAACAATTTCCCAATTTAGAAGAGGGTTGGATAGAAGAACAATTGGGAGAATATCTTCGTCAACGGCTGGAGAGAAAGTCCGTGGAGATTTTAAAAATGTTAGAGGAATGCAAAGGAGATCGTTTACAATTATTGCTGAAGTTGTTAGTTCGTCCTTTTGGCGCAAAGGTAAATGGAGAGGCTTTTTTAAGGTTGATAGAGCAAATGGGACCAACACAATTGCGAAAAATTCAGGGAGATATTTTTAAGGCTGAGGCTCTTTTACTGGGGCTTTCTGGATTACTTCCTGAGGACACTGATGATCCTTATCTACTTGAAATAAAGAAAGAATTTAGTTTCATGCAAAAGTTA
>JAKSBJ010000176.1 GCA_022361195.1 Flavobacteriales bacterium | reverse complement strand
GGATTGTATTTCTCAAGGATTTCGGTGCGTTCGTCTCCCGCTAAATTCCAAGTGGTTTCACGTCGTTCAGCCACAAGTTCACCAGGCCGAGTTAACGTCCATGCTTGATTAGCCGTAATCCATTCATATTTGTTGGTTTTGTTAGTGCTCCCTCGGTTTTCCACCACCAAAAGTGTATTGACCGAATTGGTGGTCGCGGGATTGGAGACAGTATATGTCACCTCGGGTGTATTCTGAACCTGATAATAACTTCCCACCTTATTAAGCACATTGGTTGGGCTGTAGAGTCGCACCTCATATTTATAGGCATTGATAGGAACGATGTCCGCCAATCCATCGATACCTTTGCCTTGCCGCAAACAAGCCAAATGGTTGGTGTCACCAATCAGTTCAGCACTTTCACCACTTGAAAAGTATTCCAAACTGCTTGGAAGGCATAATTTCTCTGAGGGTTCAAACTGAGTTAAACGAATGTTCCCCAGAGTTCCCATATTTGTGGAAGTTACTCCAGCTTGTCCAAACCCCCAATTGAGGCTGATCGATTGATTGCCAGCCGAAAACACCTCGTTGCTACACGCTCCTTTACACGTGCTCTGAGAAACAATCCAGCGCTTCAAGATTCTAACCTTCAGGATTTCAGCGTAGGCATGATCGCTATCAATATCTGTAAAGGAAATCCCAATCTTGACCGACTCTCCCTGAACAACATCGCGAACCACCGTTTTTCTAACTATTCCATCCTCACATCCAGGTCCACCGGAATGATCCGGCAAGTCATCCAGGGCGGTGATGATGGGTTCACCATACCCGTTTAGGGTGACTTTTGCATTCTCACCATCGTTTTTAGTGAGAGGCAGTTTTGCTCTAACGGTAAATGCCAATCGATAAACACAGTTGCATCCTTCGTCTTCACCGACTTGAACTTCTTCAGAAGAGGCAAAATGATATCCCGTATAGTCGCATGGAAAATCCGGGTAATAATCCACCCTCAATCCTTGAAGTGGACGAATGATGTCATACTTACATAATTTCTTAAGCGCCTGACTGTCGCCACCCAATAATGAAGCCTGAAGGGTCAGAACAAAGAGTATGGCAATGAAATTTCGCATGGTCTGTCTAAGGTAAAAGGTTGATCGTTTTCGTAGCTGCTCATTCAATTCAATTCGGGAAAAACACCTGGAGTCCCGGTACACCCGTGGTGCCATTTTCGGAGCTCTGCCAATCGGATTCGCCGGTGTCAAAGACACCGTCGCCGTCTGCATCCTCCAAGTAATCAGGGATCAAATCGCCATCGGTGTCGATCGGATAGCCGTTGGTATCCGTGGCAACGTAGTGGAAGCCGATGTCTACCGTGGAGGTGGTCTCTTTGGCATACGTATCGCGCGCCGTGTAATGGTAAAGCCCTGCGGCACTGGCCAGGCGGCTTCCGACATCCCAGAGCGTGCTGGTGGAACTATCTTGATAGAAATTTCCCAGATGACCGGATGAGAAAGTCCGGTCTGAATAATAGACGACATCGGACGATTGGGTCGGTGTCAGCCGCTCGTAGCTGCTGCTTGGATTGTCGATGTACCCATTGTCACCGTGGTCAATGTAGGAATGATTCGAACCCAGCAAAAAGTTATCGTAGAAAAAATTGTCATACACATTCCATCGATACAGACCGGAACTCATCGGGTGAAAATAAACGGACTCATTTTTCCACAAAAAGTTGTTGTACATCTCAGCCCGGTAATGACCTTCGAATTTGAATTCGGAGAGATAAAAGAGGTTATTGATCAAATCCAATTGGACAAAGGCATAGTCATCATTGTAATCCACTGAGATGCCGTCTCTTGTGCTGAACAACTGACAATGTTTGATCTGGATGTCCGGATAAACGTTTGGACTACCAAAGCCATCCTTGTGGACCGAAACAAACTGGTAATGCTTGTAGAGTCCATGACAATGCGCATGCTCCAACTTGAGCGTGATGTCTTCACTGGCATTGTCCGCATCAATGCAAACGGCATAAAAGTTATTCAAACCCCAGGAAGTGCTCTGCTCCTGGAAACTGCGGTATTGCACGCAGACCACAGGTTGAGTGGCGGTACCATTCATGTGGATTTGGGAGTCACCCCACATTTCAAATCCTGTGAAAGCATAGGTCATGAGCACACAACCTTTGTCGATCTGGATGGAGACACCGTCCTCCACCTTAGCGTTTCCTAAAGCGTAGTCAGCAACTGGATAGTGGTACCCCAGATCCAGTTGATCATTATCCCTAGGAATCACTCTTCGCAATCGGGTATCTTGTGAAAACGCATAGTTGTCAGGATAACTGATCGGAGGATAAGTGGTGCGTTTGGCAAAATCCGCTTCCAACGACGTCGAAATGGAAGCCACTCCGTCGAAATCCCGGTAGGGACTGTTGTCTTTCAGATAAAATTCCCCCGCACCCAAGGTTTGGAAAGCATCGGAATAGTTACTTAATTCCTTGTTATGCGACTGCCCCTGATTGACGTAGGTATTGATCGTGCTCACATCCACGATGAGACTGTTTTTGAGTGTCACATCGAAGGTGGTGCTTGAGGCGGTATGATTGGATAGTGTGCCGCAATCATGGACGGTGAGATGACTGCCGTCGACATCGGTCAATTGACTGCCTTCCACCACGATGGCGTTGTTCTGAATACCATCGAAGAGCACGTTTTCAAGGCTGACACTTGTGCCGCCATAGGTGCGTACTCCCACAAGCCCATCCAAAAAGGTGCAATGCTTGAGGGTGTATGCCACATCCGTATAAGTGATGATTGCCCCGTAGATGTGCCTAAACTTGGCGTGCTTGATTTCAACAGGCGAAGAACCCGACAGATAATAGATGTATAACCCTGTGCGACCAAAATGGCCGGACGGATCCCCATCGCTGCTCGGTAATGTTTCCCCCACCGTATCATCATCGCGCGCCGTGAAAATGACCGGTTGTTCCGCCGTGCTCAGGAAGGTGATATCGTTGGAAAAGAAAACATGAAAATCCGAAGCGTAAGGGCCGTATTTGATGACGGCTCCGGGCTCAAACACGGTGGTGCCGTCAATTACGGTGCGGCCTCCAATGTAATAGGTCAGGCCCGTCTCGAAGGTAAAGTCGTTGATCGTCACCACGGTCACGTAATCGATCACGAAACCGGGTTCCGTGCTCATGCCCTGTTTGCTAGCGGTCATTTTTGATTGTGTGGGCTGCCGAAAGAGAGGGTCGGGTAGTTTGCGCTTCTTGGTGCCGAGACTCACATAGATCAGCTCATCGGATCGATCATGCCAGGCACCTTGTTGACTGCTGGCAGGAAGCTTGTTGAGTTCCGTCTCGATGGCCTCGTATTCGATAGCTTCAAAAAGCAGCGTGCGTGCTCCGATGGTTTCCCATTTTTTGCCCACCGGAGCGTGGAAGCCGTCGGTGGCTTCATCCGGTTGATTTTGCCAAAAGGCCCGACCTTCGCTGAAATGGACTTCGCCAAAACTTAAGGTTTCATCCACCAAATCCGGTTCCGCCATTTGGTCTCGCAGGACCGGGTCAAAGACTTTTTGACTGATGACATGGGGGGTTTTTACCGGTTGGGGGGTGTCGTACCATTCGGTCATCACTTCCAATCGGGTCGTCAGGTTGGGCAGACCAAAAGTCGAGGGTGCGGGTGGGTTGGCACGCAGGATGACATCCTGCTCCAGACCTGACAGGGTATAGGT
>JAKSBJ010000106.1 GCA_022361195.1 Flavobacteriales bacterium | reverse complement strand
GTTTAGTTCGGGGACTTCGATGAGGTAGAAGCCACTTTTATCCCAGGCAATGTTGGCTGAATTACCGACAGTTTCACTATGAACAACTTTTCCTCCAAGGTCATAGATGTTGAGGGTATAATTTGCTTCTTCATTTCCCTGAACAAAAAAGTGAATGCTTCCGTCGTAATAGCGAACTTCTTTTTTTGGAATTCGGACACTTTTAATTTTTGAAAAATGAGCTTCTCCATTAAAATCAATTTGTCTTAAACGGTAATAGATAACACCGTCTCCTGTAGGTTGATTATCGGCAAAATGGTAGTCATTTTCATGAACAGAATTACCTTGTCCATCAATGGTTCCAATTCCCATGAAATTAACTCCGTCAATAGAACGTTCAACAATAAAGTAGTCATTGTCTTGTTCTGACTTTGTAGTCCAGTTTAATAAGACTCTACCTCCTTCCAATTCAGCCGTTAAGTCAGAAATTTCAACAGGTAAAACACAATCGTTACAGGCTACGGTAATGTTGTCAAATCTCCAGTATTCAGTGGATGCCCAACTCATGCACGAAATTCGAATCTGAAGATTGCTTCCAAAATCGATACAGGGAGAGGTATAAGTGGTAGGTCCTCCTCCAGCAATGTCCCCTTCAAAAATAAGTTCACCTGGAGCTTCTGTCATGGTTGCCGGACAAGATGTCCCTGCAACGTCAGTCCATCCTCCGCCATCTAAATTATACTCCAATTTTACCCAGTCAATACAAATGATTCCCGTACCTCCACAATCGGCACAACCTTCCATTGTGCCCGCTTCAGAAACATCAAATGAAATAGATAGACCCACACAAGAAGAAATGTCGATTGAACCCGATTCAAAAGCTGCGGCAGGACTGTTTGTGTCTCGTGCTTCTAACTGACCACTCAGAACTTTAAAATAGTCGGTTGCTGCGATTGAGCCTGGGCAAGTTGCTGTCCAGGTCACTCCGCCACCACTGTTTTCTGTTCCGGTCGTAGCATTGTCCGCTTCATCAAAGCCCTCAAAAAAGACGGTTTGAGAATATGCTCCTCCGCATATCAATAGAAAAAAAACTATGGAAAGACTGTATTTTTTCATCAATTATTCCACCACCTAAAGTAGCCTGTCAAAATTAGAGCATTTCGGAAAAAGGATAAAATAAAAAGAGATTAATATTATGTTAATTTTCATCTTTTACTTTGATTCTCAAATAAAAAGCCCGACTCAAGGCCGGGCTTTCATTTTATATCGTTGAAGTGTTTTTAGAACTCTCCTTCGTATGTTTTTGATTTAGGTTTTTTACCTACAGAAGCCTCTGTCACTTCAAAAGTGAAGGATTGACCTGCTGCATTAATTTCCATTTTATGTGGCATTAAAATTCCACCTGCGTCTTTGTAATCTCCAAAACGAACAACAGTTGTAATTGAATTCCCTTCTTCATCTTTTGCAAATGATTCATCAATCTCCAACATTCCCGTTTTTAGATTGTAGTACTCATAGGAGAATTCATCATTGTTTTTGTTGATCACCTTTACTTTATAGTACTCAACTCCATCAATTTCGTCAATACCCATTAGTTCAGCATCAATAAAATCAATAGAACTATAGTGCATTTGTGAAAAAGGAAAGTTCGAAGATTTCTTTTCCTCTAATTCTTCTCCCTCATACATTTTAACACCTTGCCCCATTGCGAAAGATCCACCTGATTCACCATTGAACCATTCTTTTTGAACTACCATTCCTTGAGCTTTAAGGAGTGAAGAAGTTTTATTTTCTTTTCCCTTATAGGTATCCATAATTAAAGTTGCACCCATTTCTGGAATATCAGCTTTGTACATTACGTGAATTTCTCCTACTTTTTTCATCTTTTTCTCAATCTCACTAACGCTAACCAACTGTAAAGACTTTAAAGTGTAGTTTTCAATTACTGTTTGGGCTGTGATACCTTGAGGAGCTTGTTTTAACATTGTTTTCTCCTCACCGTAGTGATCTTTATATGAAATTTCATTGTCAGAATCAAATACCAATAGTTTTTCAGCTATTTCAGCATTTCCAACAACGATGATGTTACTATTTCCTGGTTGCAAGTATTTTTTTGCTACCTCTAATACATCATCTTTTGTAATAGCCTCAAGCTTTTTAAGGTAATCAGCATAATAAGTTGCTGGAAGGTTGTAGCGAATTGTATTTAATGCAAATCGAGCAACTGTTTCTGGTTGTTCAAGACTTCTTGCAAAAGCACCGGTCATTGATTTTTTTACTAAATCCAATTCTTCATCTGTCACCATTTCAGCTGAAATTTTTGAAATTTCACCCATAATTTGAACGATAGCACTATCGGTTACTTCATTTCTAAAACTTCCACTGGTTCCGAATTCACCAATTAGTTTATCAGAGTCAAAAGAAGAGTAGCATCCGTAAGTATAGGCCTTGTCCTCTCTCAAGTTAGACATTAATCGAGCAGAGAAACTTCCTCCACCTAAAATGCTATTCATTACTCTTAGTTTGATTTCATCTTCGTGTCCTGGAACAAGTTTCATGTTATGTGTAATTTGAATAACACTTTGTACTGCCCCTGGTTTATCAACGAAATAAACCTGGTTTCCAGAGTTAGAAGGTACGGTATAAACAGCTTCTCTTGGTGTAGATCCTTTTTGCCAACCACCAAAGTAAGTTTTAGCATACTCTTGTGCTTCAGCTTGAGTAACATCTCCTACAATTACCAAATAAGCGTAGTTTGGTAAGAAATGATTTTTGTAGTGTGATTTAACATCATCTAAGGTGATTTTTTCGAGTGTTTTTTCAGTGGTAATTTCACCGTAAGGGTGCTCTTTACCATAGTTAACAACAGCCGAAACGTTCCCTGCCATAGCGCTGGCATCGTTACGAGCACTTTTAACTCCCGTTAAATGCTGTTTCTTTACTCGATCAAACTCATCTGCTGGAAAAGCAGGAGTTGTAGTCACCTCTTGTAATAACTTTAACAATTCTGGAGTATGCTTTTTCAATGAAGAAGCAAAAAATCCACGTGAAGAACTAAAGAAATCAGCTCCCATAAAGTCAATTTTGTTATCAAAATCGTCTTTGGTAGTATTAGTTGTTCCTGATGATAAAAGGTCTCCCATTAAATCAGCAGTTCCGGCTTTATCCCCTTCCATAGTGTAAGGGTAATCTACAAAAAGCTGAAATGAAACGCGTGGTAATTTGTGATTTTCCACCACAATTACTTTTAAGCCATTTTCTAAGGTAATGGCTTCCGGAATATCAATTTTAATTTCCGGGTTGGGTTGTGGTTTTGGTGGAACAGACCTGTCTAATTGTGCATTGGCACTTACTGTGAATGCTAATGCAGAAAGTATATAGATTAATTTTTTCATTGTTTAAATCTCTTTAAGGGTTATTCCTGAGTGTCTTCTTTTGGTAAATAATAAAGTACAACACGGTTTGATTCCTGGAAGTACGTCTTTGCTACTCGTTGGATGTCTTCTTTCGTTACAGCCATGTAGCGATCTAATTCTGTGTTAATCAAATCTGTATTTCCTTCGTAAACGTGGTAATCTGCCAATGACTCGGCAATACCTGCCATTGTAGAGTTAGAGCTAATGAAATCAGACTCAAGCATGTTTTGAAGCTTTTTCAATTCTTCGTCTGAAATCAACTCATTTTGAAGTTTAGCAACTTCTTCGTTCATTGCAGCTTCCAAATCTTTCAAATCAACACCATCTAAAGCAATAGCTAAGCAAAGTGAAATACCAGGATGCTCAAGTGGGAAAGGAAATAAAGCTGCAAATTGAGCCAATTCTTTCTCTTCAACAATGGTTTTGTTCATTCTAGAGCTACTACCGTCAGATAAGATCATCGAAAGCATATCTATAGCATAACGATCTTTGTGTGTCAATTCAGGAGTACGGTAAGCCATGAAGATTCCTGGGCTAGGAATGTTGTCATAAATTGTATCTCTGATTTCTTTTTCCAACAAACCTTCCATAATAGTTGGTCTTGGAATATCATGCTTTGCTTCACCAACTTTAGGGAAGTATTTTTCAATCAACTGCTCTGTAGACAAATCTCTTTCAAAATCTCCAATGAAGTCTTTAGATGTTTCTCTTCCTTTTAACTGAGCGGCATACTTCTTTTGGAAATCTTCCAAGCTCAAGAACTCAATATCACGGTAAAGATCCAGCTTATCTCCTGTTGGAATACTTCCGAAGTAAAGGTCGATCCATTTTTTTGTTTGTTCGATATCGATGTCCCCGGCGATTGAAAGTGTTGCGTTATGTGGAACATAAAATGTACGGTAGAAATTCACATAATCTTCTTCCTGAGCTGCATTTAAGTCCTCCATACTTCCAATTGGAATCCATTTGTATGGGTGCTCTTTAAAGGCTCTTTTAAATACTTCTTCCATGAAAGAAGCATAAGGCTGATTGTCGATTCGTTGTCTTTTTTCTTCTTTAACAACTTCTCTTTGCGTTTCAATTCCTATCTCTTCTACCTTAGCATGTAGCATTCTTTCAGACTCAAGCCAAAGTCCTAATTCTAATTGGTTAGAAGGAAGTAATTCGTAGTAAAAAGTTCTATCCTGAGTGGTGTTAGCATTTAAAGTTCCACCCGCTTTTTCAACGTATTTATCGTAAGTATGTCTTTCAATGTTTTCGGTTCCTTCAAACATTAGATGCTCAAAGAAGTGAGCAAAACCAGTACGACCTTCTTTTTCATTTTTTGATCCTACCTTGTATAAAACCGTAACGGCTGCAATGGGAGTAGAATGGTCTTCGTGTAAAATGACATGTAAGCCATTAGGTAGATCGTACTCAACATATTCAATTTTCTTTTGGTCCTGACCAAAAGAAGTTGCTGCTAAGAGCAAAAATCCACCTAAAAGAAAATTTTTTAATTTCATTTTTGCTTTTTTTGTTAAGGATGTAAAAATAACAGATGTTTCTTAATATTTTTACACACATTGATAATAGGCAATAATAAAAAGTTAAAAGGTCTGAATTTACTCTAAGGTATTATTGACCATTTTCTTGTCAAATAAGGTTATGAAAAATCTTCTTCTATTTAAGGTTTTATTTATACTTGGCGGACCTCTCTCTGCACAGATGAGTCTGGAAGAGAAGACCCTGTCTTTTATGGATGACCTTAATTCGGGAGACTCAACTAAAATCCGATCTTATTTTTGGGAAGATGCCCAAGTTAAGCATGTTGATGAAGATATGATGATGGTTTTGTCACTTGATCAGTTTATGGAGGTGGCACCTAGTTTTAAGTCTCGTGAATTTCAGGAAAAACACTATAAAATTGATGTTAAGGAATTTAAAAATGGTTTGTCTTATACCGATATTTATTTCCATTTCTATATTAACGGAGAGAAAGCCTTTTCTGGGGTTGATCATGTCATTTGGGTACAAAAGGGGGAGGATGTTAAAATAGAATCCATTCTTTCATCCGAGTTAAAACCAACTTTGAGTTTTTCACCACAGTCAGATGAGGATATTAAGATGCTCAATAATTTAATGAATAAATGGCATAGAGACGTTGCTGAATTCAGAATGGAGGAGTATTTTGGATTTATGGACGAGAGCTTTTACTTTTTGGGAACCGATCCGGGAGAACGATGGTCAAAAGGGGAATTCGAGAGCTTTAGTCGGCCATATTTTGAACGAAAACAAACCTGGGATTTTAAACCTAATTGGAGAAATTGGTATTTTTCGGATGATGGGAAAACAGCTTGGTTTGAAGAGTCATTGGATACCTGGATGGAGGAGTGTAGGGGAAGTGGAGTGGTATGCCTCATTAAAGGTGAATGGAAAATTGTTCATTACAACCTTACCGTTTTAATTGAAAACGAAAAAATTAAAAAGTTCATAAAGCTCAGACAAAAGTAAAATGGTCATTGACCAGTGAATGATTGAGCCTAAACAATAAAAAAAGAAAGAGATTTATGTTGAAAATTGACATGCACACGCATATTCTTCCGCCTGAAATGCCAAATTGG
>JAKSBJ010000107.1 GCA_022361195.1 Flavobacteriales bacterium | reverse complement strand
CGAAATGGAACTAAAAAAGGCTTATGCTAAAATTCAGCAGGTTATAATTATCCCTTCTTAACTGGATTTTCCTTTTCCCAATCCATCCAGGTTTTGCTTTTACCATTGAGCCAATCATGGTAATACTCTAGTATAATTGCCGACATGCTATCGGGATGATACACTCCGCGGCTGTTAAAGTATTTTTGTAAACGAGAACCTCCCCACAATCCCCAGCTATTCCTCAAACTTGTGCCCAGACCATGGTGGTATAGAATCATATCATCTTTTGAGGGTAAGGATTTCATCTCTACTTTATCCTTTGTCTTGAGAAGAGAGTCCAGTTCAATGAAGCATTCTTCCATATTTTGCGGAATATAAACACCATTAAGACTGTCTTTAGTAAGGCGTTCTTCGTAGGCTCTTTGAGCTTCTATTTCAGCCAGTCGTTTCTCTTTCCTTGCTTGCGATTTTGATTTATTACGGAAATAAAAATGTTCATCAAATCGCCATTTTTCTAGTTTTGAAGGAATCTTTTCTATGTCAAAAGTCAAGGACATTAAAAAGTCACTGATTTTCTGTTTTGGAAGTTTTGAATCGGTTTTTAATTCAATAATTTCCAATTTGCCACCTGAATCAATAATACCATCAATGATGATGGTATATCGTTTGAATTTTTTAGAGCCTTTGTCAAAGAAATCCATATCTACCATATCCAAATTATTAGCAAGTGCTTTGCTAAGTAGCTTTCCGTTGGTTAATGAGGGGAAGTGATATTTTGATGGACTCTTAATGGATTCAATTTCAATTTTATTATTTCTTGAGATTTGAGAAAGTCGAGGATAATTTGAGTCAAAAGAGCCAGTTTTTAAACGTATTCCCGTTTTTAGATCAAAGATGTGAAGCTGTTTGAATTGGTCAATAAAGTAAATACTGTCATTGTGCGAAAAGATGTTTGATCTGTTGGCAAATTGCTCCTTTTCAGCTGTCCCTTCATTAAATCCAATTATATATTGATGATTGATCCATTTTGACGAATCGAGATTAACAACCTCTTCGTTTCGGTATAACAAGCTGCAATCCTGTTCATCTGAATTGCAATTGGTTAATTCAGAAACCGTATAATGTTTGAACAGTTCTCCCTGAACGTAAACAGTAATAGCCTTTAGTTCATCAACCTTATCATAGTTGTAAACATCATTGACGTAGAAGATGGTTTGTCCGTCATTGCTGAGGTTAATTTTATTGGAGTGATTTATCATGTTGAAATGCCGATTAACGGTATAAAATGGTTCATTTTCTCCAACCTTATACACCTCCGTTTTTCCAAAAATAGATTGTTCTTCATTGTCAAATGGAATGGATACCATGCAATATTTTCCGTTTTGTGAATAGAGTTTGTAAATATCGACAGTCGATGTGTACGTTTTTCCAACTGCAATTGTCGTTAGTGATAGTAAGGAGAGTAGAAATAAAAGAGGTTTCATCTTGTTGAAAATCTGTATATGTTATATCAATTCTGCAATACGGCGAATTTCATCTTTCATATTGCTTTCTGAATTTTCCTCAATGGTATATTCCTCAGCTACAATTTCAAAGCAACTGTCGTGAAAGAAAAAGATGAAGTGCTCGTATTTTTCAAAATATTTGTCTTTATGTCCAGGGTGAACAGAATTTATTTTAATCAGTTCTTTGATCCAGCCCGAATCAATGACTTTTTGGATAGAGTAGGGCTCAAGGCCATATTCATATAGAGGATGACCATCTATCGTTTCGTCGTTAGGATTTCCGGATTTAAATTGAGCAAAGCCGTCAAACTTTATGGTGATAATTCCTGGATCTTTTTTAGATCGAACATGAACTGATTTTCCATCCCAATTGGGATTAATTTTCCTGGCATAAAAAATCAAATAGAGGTTATATTCATTCGATAAAATTGTTGGCATTGGTGCTCCAATATCAATGTCAAAATTCTCTTTTATCTGTTCAATTTTCATCTCAGTTAGTTTGTGTAAAAGAGGTCTTTATTTAGTCGAAATTCTTTCGCATCTTATCTCCAATTTCTGTTCGGAGCAAAGTGCAACGGTCAGGAATAATTAGACGATAGTATTCATTCTGAAGATTCCCTGCAATGGCCGTTGGTGGTTTAACTTGAAAATCAAGAACCAATTTTAAATCAACTGAATAAGCATTACGATATTGACCATGGAAAGTATTGGCTTTTAATTCTTGCTGTTCATACATTCTTCCCAAATAAGCTATAGGTTCGTCAAAACACATTTGAAAGTTGATTGAAACACTATGATCTTCATATTCAAAATAGGTGTAGGAATCTCCACCGTTTAATAACACTTGGTTCCATGATGATAATAGTGCTTCTTGACCAGGAGAATTAACAAAAAGCTCACTTGAATCAAGCTCAAAAAAAGTAGTTTTTGTTTCGTCATTCTTTAGCAGAAAGAGACAACGGGCAATGGAATCGGTCATATTCCCTTTGATAGCATCGCTCCACTCATTTCCCAAAATAGAATCGCAGAAAAGTTGACATTGATCGTTTATAGTTTCAAAATTCTGCTCCTTAAGTAAGAAAATATCACTGGATTGATGATTGCAATCGAACTTTTCCAGCGGTTCATAATTTCGGTTTGATTCTTCCAATCGGTCTAACTTATCAGAACAGCTAAACAACAGAATGGTTACTGAAAGAAGGATGTAGTATCTCATTTTATCGTTTGTTATGTGCAAGGTTGTTTGTAGCTTTTAAAACAACAAGATACTTATTAAAACAAAAAAACGGTTCGACTTTTACCTCGAACCGCTACTATTTCTAGATTTTGCGTGTATGAACGTATCCTAAATTAATTGGGAGAATGTAGTCCCATTTTGTTTCCTTCCGAATCAATGAATAGAGCAAAAAATCCACTTTCATCGGCATGAGGTGTTTTGGGAACAATGATTTGTCCTCCGTTTTTCTCCACTTTATCCAAAATTGGCTGCAGGTTATCACCTCCGTTGAGGTAAATTGTTACCCCATTTGCTGAAGGCTCATATCCCTCTGCTTTTACAATTACAGCGGTTACCAGTTGATCTTCATAGGGAAGTAGTCCCATTTCCATGCCCGGCATTTCTATCTTTTCAATGGTAAGGTCTAAAATAGCCTGATAGAATTCGATTGCTCTTGAAATGTCCGTTGCAGGGATTTCAAAGATTGAAACATAACTTTTCATCTTATTAGTACTTTGATTTAAGGCTGAGACGTTCTGTTGTCCCTCAAGTTCTAGTTTATCCGTATTACCACAAGCTATAATTCCCAAAATAACTAATGCTGCAGAAAGGCTAAATATTGATCTCCTCATGTTTATTTGTTAAAATGTTATGACAAAACTAAATTCTCAAAGTACAATGGAATTGTAAAAATGCGACAAGTGCGGAAAAATGTAGCTTGAGAATTGATTATTTATAAAAAAGGGCAGATAGCTCCATGTTTTCATTTCCTAAAAACTCTTTAGGACTAATTCCGGTAAACTCCTTAAAATCCTTGATGAAATGTGCCTGATCGTAATATTCACTTTCATACGCTACAGTAGTTAAACTTTCTTCCTCTTTATTGAGAATCATCTTTAAAGCACTTTGCAAACGAATCACTTTTCCCAATTGTTTAGGGCTAATTCCTATTTCATTGGCAAATTTTCGTTCTAACTGACGTCTTTTGGATAAATCATCTTTTAAAATGTCACTAATGGAGGAATTTCCTTTGGTTGCTAAAAGAGCATCAACAGTGGATTGGACAATATTATCGGTTGTACTTTTTTCATTGAGTTTGTTGAATAGAAAGTCCTCAATGATTTTAATTCGATCCTCGGTGTTAGTGGCTTGAACCATTTTTTGTTCTAGTTCCTGAGCTTGAACCTCCTCAAAGAGCTCCTCAAGAGGTATTTCTTTATCCGTTAAACTTTTGAGCGGAACATTGACGAAATTGGCAAAACCATGTGGGTAAAAACAAATGGCAAATGAGTCAACATTTCCAACTGGCTCAATGTAGTACGATTTGGTTCTTTGTCCCATCATCATTGAACATGGGTGCAAGATATATTCTGTTTCAGAGATATATCGTTTAATGGGATCTGCAAAATTGAAAGTCATTTCCAAACAGCCGTCAGGTATGAGTTTCTGTTTTTCGTTGTTGGGATCGAAAGGAACCTCTAAAGTCCAATAAAACTTAACAATGCTACTTAAGTTGGGATGTGGCTCAAAAGTTTGATAATTCATGAGGTTTTTGTTTTATGGCAACCTAACTTTTTTTGTTGTAGGTCAATATCTGAAGTCCATCTGAGAAGGATTCACAATCAACTAACTCCCAATTCTCATTGGCTTTTGAGGTACCAAATAATTTTGTCCCGCTCCCAAGTATCACTGGATTTAGTTTAAGTTTTAACTGGTCAATTAATCCATTTTCCAATAACCATCCTGCAAATTGTCCACCACCACACAAATAAATGTCTGTTTTTGAATTTTGTCGAATCTCATTGATTCTGTCAATATTCAGCTTTTCAATTTTTACTGATTCGGATAAATTATCAATCTCCATGGAATCTGAAAAAATATGGTGCATCATGTTTGGATAGGCCGGTTGTCCTGCTTCAAGTCCATATTGATAGCCAAATTCGTATGTTTTTCGTCCCATGATAACTGTGTCAAAATTGGCAAGGTCGGATTGATATTTCTCAACACCTTCTCCTTGTAATATGAATTGACTGATATCATCATTTTCCCCGGCTATATAGCCGTCTAATGAGCTTGCTACGTAATAGATTATTTTTTGCATTGTTGTTCGTTTTAGTTGTTTGTCTTTTTGAATTAAGGGAATGTTTACTTTTTAAAGATAATCTTCTTCTTCGGTTAAAGAACCTGTTTTCGTACATCAAATTTACGGACTTATAGCATTCTTATCCGGAGCTATTACATTTTCTCTAATTGTCCTTTTGGAGCTTCTCATCTTTGAATAGTCAAAAAGCTAAGTAGACGAGATAAAAATACAATCAAAAGTGAACTAGTCCATTGAGAAACTAAACTCTTTTGATTAGGAGGGGGGAATCTGAAAAACCGGTATTTAAATAGAGTAGAAGTAAATGACAATTGATTAGTGGTGGAGAACCCAATATAAATCCGCTACACAATCAAGTACAAAATAAATGGCATAGATATGATGAAAAGTAATAAAGGAGAAACGTATAAAGGCTACCATTGTTATGGAATTATTCATGACAGACAAAGAGTCTTAATTTGCAAAAGAAATATAGTAAGGAGAAAACATGGTAATACTGTAATTAATCCCCCAATTCCAATTAAAGAGCCTGGACAATTTACTTTTGCCGGAGGAAAACTAAAGCTGACGGAGAAAAAAGGCCGTTATCAGGAGCAAGGATTTGATGTTCCAACTGATTCTCAGATCCAAATTTTTCACGCAATGGAGGAAATTAGCAGCGAGCTTGGTATTAGAGAACTACCAAATAATGAAGTTAATGCTCTCCAAATTAATCACAGCAGTAAAGAGTATAATGCGCAGGTAGTGTATGTATTTTCAGAAGTTTCGGAAGACGAGATGGATGAAATGATTGATGAGGCTCATCATGCTATTGCCGAAAATGAGGTAAGGGATGATGAAATAGCGAGCGTGGGAGCAGTCACTTTTGATGATGCACTTGGTCTTTTAACTAATTATGCGGAGCTGACGCCTAAAGAATTTAGCGAGTGGAATAAATACGCAAAAAAAAGAGGTTGGAGGCTCAAGGAGGAAGTTAAAAATGGTTGGCATATTTTGGCGCTAAAGTATTTGGATCAATCTTTGAATTTGGGTGTGCTAAGAAATGTTTCTAAGGAGCAGTTAGAGGAGATGGAAAGAGCAGATTTAGAGGTGATTCCACTTCCATCTATTCGATTTTTCGTAGACGTTCGAGAATCGGTTAAAGATCCAATCCCAACTTTAAACATAGAGAATGAGTACCAACTTAGTAGAGATGCCGATTTAGACTAAAGCCAGAGTCTTTAATGAATCTCTATAGCCTAAGGTCCATTTTTATGGGCCTTAGGTTTTATTTTGACAAGAGCATATGATAACACCGGCCCTCATTAAATAAAGGTTTCATTGAATGAGATCAAGTAAAATTGGCTAAATAATAAGAGAGCTTCTCTTCGCAGCGTGAGAGTTGAGTAGCAAATTGGGGCTTTGATTTTTCATACTTGAAAAAGGCACTTTCCAAACGTTCATGTAGTGAGCTTTCAAGAATGGCATCTAAAAAGGCATAGTGAGGTTTATTTTTAAAGAAAACATCCACCCAATTACGGTCTAAATAAGCAACCAATTTTTCAAAAGTCTCTTCGTCTTCTGCCTCAATCCACCGTTTTGCCCAGGCATGAACAAGTTCATCTAAATCATCAATAAAGTAGCTAAGGTTTTCGATCAAGGTCTTTAATCTAAATGAATCAAGGTAAGGATATTGGGTCGCATCATTCCACATGGCTCTTAGGTAGGAATCAAAAGCTTCTTTTTGTTCGCTATTCCAGTCCTCCCAACCAGCTGATAGTATTTTACTAAAAAAGATGGAACCATCTAACAGACCAAAACCATAAAAAGACAGTTCTAACATTCGAGGTAGAAAGTACATGAAATTTTCTTCGGTCCCCCAGGTGCTCATCGATTTGAATGGATAAGAACCAAAGTCTTCATAAGTCAAATATTTTAAGTGTTTTGACACTAAGGGTAGATCATCTCCCTCATTAACAGAAATAGGACTTCCAAACACTCTGTCAGGTTTTGGATACTGACTAAAGACCTTGTACAAATTTTTGAATATTTCTTCTGTCTGGTCCATTGCGGTTAAAAGATCATCCTTTACTTAAATCTATATTTTTTTAAGCTGTTCTTAAGATCTTTTCCATTTTACGCCCTTTGGCTAATTCATCCACCAGTTTATCCATGTATCGCACAAATCGGGTCAATTCAAAATCTATTTCCTCGATTCGATAACCACAAATCACTCCTGTAATCAGGTGAGCATTTGGATGTAATTTTGCTTTTTGGTAAAATGTATCAAAAGTTGTGTCTTCCTTAATGAACTCCTGCAATTTGGTCTCATCAAATCCGGTTAACCATTCTATTACCTGATGAAGTTCATCTTTGGTTCTACCTTTTTTCTCCACCTTACTTACATAGTGAGGGTAGATGGATGCAAATGTCATCTTTGCAATTCGATCATTTGTTTCGGCCGTAGCTTTCATCTTTTTTCCGTCTTTTAATCTAAGCTTGTCTTATAATCCCAATCCTTATAGGTCCAATCTTGCTTTGTGATGAATTGGTGTTCAGAACAATCAAAGGTTTCCTGAACATTAAATATATCATTTTTCTTCACTGCTTCTGGGGTCCAAAGATCCATTAAATCGTCTTTGTTTTGGATGTCTGAGACTTTACTTTTAAGTTTTTTAAAACAGTATAAGGATCCATACATTCCATTCCCCACGGGATGATAATTGGAATACTTACAGCTTAAACAGCTTTTGATTCGAGTATTATTAGGCAACTTATTTTGTATTTCAATAATTGCCTCTTCAAACCACTCTACTTTTTTGTTTGATCGGAATTTGCCAAATGAAGTGGCCAATTCTACCGTGGTTACAATGGATTCAAGTCCATCAAACTCTAGTTCCTCCCCAACTTCAATTTCGAATTTCATTGGGGCAGAAATGACTTTGTTTTCATGTTGTAGGCTGATATGGAATTGAATTTCCATTCTAAAATTGAATAGATCGCCCGAACCATCTTTATAAAGTTGGTATTGAAATTTACTTTCATCTATTTCTCCCTCAAGTCCTTCAAAGTCACTTCCTTCAAATTGAATTCCCCTTAATGTCAAATACATACTGCTTCCGTCAGAATGAATTTCTCCTTCTTCCGTTCCAAATTTGTCGCTGTATTTGATGGGATATTTTCTCATTAGCCGTTATCGCTCAGATTAAATTCGATTCTCTGGTCAATATCTGGAATTATTGATCTAAAAAAGGACTTCATTTTTTCAAAAGTTTCTTCGTTTGCAGCATAGTTGTTCAATGCTTCCAAAGGTGTTTTTCCCGTTTCATCTTCTTTTTCTATATCTCCGCCATTGTTTATCAGAAGTTCGATGATTTTTAGATCATCCCAATCGGGTTCGTTTACGTTTTCATTCACCATATTGGCCAATATGCTATCAAATGCTTCGTGCAGTGCCGTATAGTTTTCCTGGTTGATGTTTGCACCTGAATTTATTAGAAGCTCTACAACTTCAATATTTTGACCACAAATGGAGGCGATTAAAGGAGTAAAATTATTTTGAAACCCGTTAACATTCACTCCATCGCTAATTAGTTTTTGAGCAGGTTCTAAAAGCCCATAACCACAAGCTTCAATTAATTCGTAGAGCTTTTTATCCATTTCAATCGATGATACGAAACTTAAAAACAATCCTAAAAGATGATTTTACAATAAATTTAGCATTTATGGAGTGATTCGTGCGATTTGTCTGGCTGAATGACTATTCAACTTTCCCATACTTCTTATTTAGGAATAATAAAACGCACCCAAGTATAAAAAGAGTTGATTCAATGACTAACCATTGATTTCCAAAATCTCCTAAAGGGCCGTCTACCAATTGAGTAATGATTCTTGAAATTGCATAGGCTCCCCAAAACAAAGTCAAAAAGGATATACCATTCTTAAAATCTTTGAACATCAGATAAATTAAAGAAACTGTGATAGCTATTCCAACACCACCAAATATGCCTCTGATTGAGCTTATTGCATCAGTGTTAGGGAGAGGTGTATCTACTAATTCCATGGTTGCAACTGGGTTTAGCATGGATAAAACACTAACGTATCCAACGCTAAAAATTGAGAATCCAATAAAAACTTTGCTACTTGTCTTAATTACTTTTTGTGTATTCATTTTACCTTGTTTTATTTTAATGAAACAAAGGTCTGTATGGCAATGCTATTTAATCTTGGTAATTACCAAGATTAAATTTTTACGTGATTAATTAGCTTACTGAAATTGGTAGGGTCGATACCAAGGTAATTGGCTAGGTATTTATGTGGAACTAGTTGCAAAATATGTGGACTTCTTTTTAGTAGAGTTCTGAATTTTTCCTCAGATGAAAAAGATTGTAATTCTACCATGCGCTCCAACAAACCGGATAAGGCCAAATAAGTATGTTGTTTCATTAGCTGATCTAGTTTGGGATAGGCTGTGGTTACTTCTATAAACTTTTGATGAGAGGCCTTTAAAAAGAGAGAGGGAGTTAGGGATTCATAGTAGTACTCTGACGGAATTTGTAAGAGAAAAGAATCTAATACACCTCCAAATGAATGCGGGTAAGTTAAGATCAAAGTAGCTTCTTTATCTTCTTTTGATATATGGTAAATCCGCTGTACACCTTCCATAATAAAGTAAAGGTGTTTTTCAGTTTGTCCCGGAAAGGTTATGGTCTCTTTTCGCTGAACCAGGTAGGGCTGCCAAATATCAGCGAAAGCCCTCCATTCATCTTCCTTTAAGAGGGACTCTACCTTTAGAAAATCTTTTAGTATTTCTATTTCTTTAATCAACTTTTAGGCCTGCAGTTAATGGTTGGGGAGAATAACACTTTAGTACAATAAAACTACCAATATAAGTGAAGTGTTAAAATGGAAAGTTATACGACAATATAAGGTCTATTTTAAGGGTTTAGAGATTTTGAAAGGTTCTATTTTACTCACTGTAGCATGAAAGTATAATTCATTACGGTCTTTGTCAAATCGCAGTAAAACCTCATGTTTCTTTTGATTCGAGGAGAGAAAATTCACTGTTTCAAGAATATCACCGTCTTCTAGTTTTGAAAAATCATCAAGCTCGTAATGGATATCATAAGTACCTTTTGGGTTTTTATAATAAAACTCGCTTTTAAAGTTGTCCGATTTGTAGTTTTTATCTGCTATAAATTGGTATTTACCGTCATTTAAATGAAGACTACCTACGGTTGGATATCGATCGTATGCCAGATGGAGCTCTATTGTATATTTACCTTCTACGTCGATAGAATTGTTAGGTGTTTTATTAGCAAAAGTGGGTAAGGTGAAAAGTAGTACTAGTAGAATGTTCATTTTAGCTTTAATGGAAAGTAACGTGTAAGCTAAAGTTAGTAATTTGTTGATTAAGGGGAGTGGAGACCTACTTGCAATTGTTTTAAGCAGAAAACAATTGCATCGAGTTTGGTCCTTTTAGCTTATAAGAAGGGGGATAAGATGTTTGTATCAAATTTAGGAGGCAAAAATTTGACTTATTTATTTAGTATTGGTTGGACTTTTAAACCTTCTACCTAGATAATCTATAGCAACTTTGAAAGGCTCTTTAATTTCATCAGTTGCTGGTTGTTGGCTCCAGTTACATTTTTTAAGATCTTCATTAGAAAAATTCAATAATATTTCACTGAGTTTTGAATCTGTGACTTCTTGAAAATCGAGCTTTTTTAATTCTAGTATGGTATTTAAAATCTGATACTGAGCTATTAGAATTCTCCACAGAACAGGTCTTGAATGTGGATGGAAATTAAAAAAGATGTCTCTCATTAAATGAATATCGGACTTCTCTTTATTGCTAATATTTCCAATCTTTCTTTCAAATTCACCATAGCTTATTAAGTACTTTTGTCCGGTATCATCTTTTTCCAAAAGCATGTCAACACATTTGTCCAATAATCCCATTGGTAATCCTTGTCGCCAATATTTAGTTGGGTTTTGAGTTCTTAACTCTTCCCACTCTATGTTATTTGGATCGTAATCTATTGAATGATGTAATCTTGCGAATTCAAAGTCATCTGTATACGAAAGATAGAGTTGTTTGGTTAATAAGTAATAAATTTCAATTCTATGATCTGTATTTAAGTCGACCAATGTTACCCGTTTTTGCATCAATTGAAACACAGCTAAAGGAGCCAATAGTTTATAAATGGTAGACTTCGTGTAATAATTGAATTGAGACAACCATCCGTTGTCATCTGTTAAATTTCCATGTTTTGCTGAACGAGCTAAGCTTTGAATTCTGTGTATTGAGTGATCAGAGAGTTCGACAAGCTGAAATAGTAATGGTTCAAATTCGTGATAGAGCCTTTTTTTAGCTTCAAACTCATACTCACGTCTTGCATCTTTATCTGCTTTTTTATCAGCTAATTCTGATTTGAATTCTTCAAGACTTTTATTTGTTTTTTTGTTAGTGAAATAGCTCCAAATAGCAATAGCTAAAGCTCCTAAGGCACTAATGATACTTGCTATAACTATTGGGTTATCCAAAACTCTTTAGTTTTTTACAAATCATTTCCTGTATCTATTTTATTTAGAGATGATGAGCTATTCCTTGACAAATTTCTTTGTTATGATTCCTTTATCGGCCAATTTAAATTGAAGAATATATACGCCTGATTCTAAGTTGCTAATATCCACACTTGTTAGGTTGTCCTGAGAGATGTTAAAGGAATCAAGTTGCTGGCCATTCAAGTTTATAAGATCAACAGTTATTGTCTCCCCCGGATTCGGTAACATAACGTTAAGTGTATTTTGAGTGGGGGATGGAAACACCTGTATATCGGAAGCATCGAGATCATCAATACCAACTGTTCCTGCTACACCATAGTAGGTCAGAACCACACTGTCCGAGGGATTATCTGATACCCATACTTTAACTTTCACATAACCTGAACCTGCCACGCCGTTAGGGTAAAAATGTGTATTCAGAAAGCCCGTTGTAGAGGGAAGTGTAAAACTCGCACTAGTAACACCTATCGGACGGCAATCATCCGGATCACAATTCGAGCTTGTCCAGCCTTCGGGAATTGACTCTTCAATGCGTTCCCAATTCATGCTATACGGTGTTCCGACATTATTGTAAAGATCAATGTCTTCGTAAAAAGTATCTTCTGAAGCTATACCATAGATTGTGGTATCTAGCACTTCGACATCAAAGTCCTGGGCATGAAGTGTAAGACCGATAAATGCAAAAACTGAAATCAATATTCTTTTCATCTTTTAATTGGTTTTATCAATAGCTTGATCTAAGATGTTTAAATATAGTGAATTATATTCAAGTGGAAGAGGAGAGATTGTTTGTTGTTACTGGATCTATTCGCTTTTAATTTTTTCTAAAAAAGTATTCCGTCGGTTGTCAATCATTTGTTGTATTTCCTCTTCTATTTTTGCAGCAGAGTTGCCAGATGTAATAAGATCAATCTTAAGGTGGTCATCTAAAGTATTAGCTACTTTTTCAGGGGAATCCTGGAATGTAATGCTTAAGTCCCCAATCTCATAATCATCTCCCAGGCCACGTGCACGGTCATCCATCCAACGTGCATGAATGATAAAACGATCTTTATAAACATCTAAATAAATGTTAGCTGGTCCCAGATCAATGCCATAATGCTCCATATTCATAGAAAGAAGATCATCGAAAATACTTTCGACAAGTTGTGCATAAGGCAGGTTATTATAAATAACAGAAGGTTTTTTGGGGAGCTTGTTTAAATAATAATCCGTTTCATGGCGCTCTTTCTCTTGTTCGAAGACAGCCATTATCTTGTTTTTTAAGTCTACGTTTTCATTTAAATACCACTCTCTAAAAGAGACCGTTAATTTTCCAAACACCAAAGTCCATGAATTTGACTTTATATGTTCGGCAGCTTCATCTGTATAAATGTTAATGTTAATATCGAATTCTGGAATGCTATCACTTCTTAGAATAGTTTGTAGATTACCATTATTGATTCTGAAATTGTACTCAAAAGTAGCATGTAGTTTTTCGTCGAAACACTGGATTATTTGTTCCTGGATACTAACAGCCATTTGAACATAAACCTGCTCTTTTTCGAGTGTTTTTAACATCATAGTTTGTGCGCTTACTCCTGCACTAATTAGCATGAGACATCCTAGTAATATACATTTTATCAGCTGCATTTTTCTATTTGCAAATTAGTAATAAACTCTAATTTTCTACTTCATAATTTCGCTAGAATTAGGTCTTTCGTTGTATCATAGCACCACTCAAGAATTGAAATTACGTCTTTGGAACTTATTCCTGCATGAGTAACATTTGGAATAAAATCCGGGCAGATAAATTTCAGCGAATTACCAGTTTTTCGTTCGATGCCAGGAAATGTTTTCCCTATAACGGTTATATACCTATCTACGGATTGGTTTTGAATTACATAATATTTAATTAGAAAGCTTTTATTCTCAGATACAACGTTAATGGAAAGCATTCCTCCATCTCCGTCGAATTCGTCTTTTACCCACCAATAATAATATTGATTTTTGAAAACTAATTTCCGTCTATTTTTTTTAGCTATACCCATCAAATTACAGTAGTTCTTTTATAACCTACGATTAAATAATTCATCAGTGAGATGTTTAAAATGTTCTAACCACTTACTTTGTCAAAATTGAAAGGATGATTTTGCTTTAACCAGGAATGGAATTCTTCCAAAGTGTTTATTTCAAAATCATTGTTGAATTCCAAGTCGGTTATTTTAATGGGAAAGCCAGTGTTTATTACACTTTCATACAAAGCATTTAAGTTTGTTTGGTGAGCATTCCAAAAGGTACTATTATCCGCAAAATATTCTTCACCAAAAAGGGGAATTATCTCCTTTGTTTTTAGCGTTATTTCATGTTTTACATCAAACATATTTTATCTGTAGTTCATTTACAAATACTTCCCCTTAGCAATATTTGAAATTGCAGGAAATTCTTCATTTGTGTGAGCTAAGAAGATACTATTTAAAACCTCTTTTCCACTTAGTTCCGTTTTCCAAAAATCTGCCTCATCTACACCTCCGCACCATATATTGAATTGATTATCATAGAACAAATGATTTCCGGAATAGTCTTCATAGAATATACGAAGTTGTTCAATTTTTAGTCCATCAATATCTAATTCCTCTAAAAAGAGTGGAAGCCATTCATCATTTATAGCAAGATTGTCATCACCAAGCTTAATAAGTTTTGCTCCACCATACCAATAACTGAAATGGACAGCACTAAACTTAAGGAGTTCTAATAGTTCAGGGAAATAGTTGTTTGGATTGTAAAGTTTTTTGTCAAAATCCATACTGGATCCACTATGTGACCATTCTTCGTTGTTTACAAAACTATCTGAATCGTTTTGAAAAATTAAATAACTACCTCCTGGACTTTCAAGGAAATGTCCTTTTCCTTTTTCCAGAATAACTAGTGCACACTTTTTACTGAATAGTTGCTGGTACCACTGTTTAATTGGAATAGAAGAAATGGATGATAGAAATTCATTTGCTTTTGATTCTTTATCCAGGAAAAAGGCTTTTGATGCGGGATCAATAAATTGTGTAATAGCTGGGGGGATATCTTCAAGGCTTTCGGATTCAGAGATATAATGAACTTTATATTCTTCTATGTTTGGATTGGGAACTGTTATCATATTAATGTAATGACCGATCTAAATCTCACCTTTTTGAGCAGACTTTGCTCCAACAGATTTCAAATATTTTTTGGCTTCTTTTTTATGTTTCGCCATATCCAGAACGCTCCAACCAATGCTATTAACCGCATTAATATTAGCTCCGTATTTAATCAGAAGTTGGATCATTGGAATGTTTCCTCTTGTTGCCATGGTCGACAAAGGTGTATTATCAAAATCGTCCGTTTTTTGTTCAATGTCGGCGCCATTTTCTAAAGCGGCTATCACCATTTCCTCATTGGATAAATTCAATGCAAGCTTCAATGGATTTCCTTGTGCCTGAGGATCACCAATTACACCTTGGACTCCCTCAGAGTCGACTGTATAATTTATTCTGTCAGTCTCTTTTAATGGTATAGGTTCTTGATTGACCAAGTACCAGTCAACAATCCGTTCCGTAATAAAATCATAAGGGGAATCTGATGTTTTTGGGGACTTATAGTCTAAAAATGATTCGATAATGGACTTAATTTTTGAAAGGTTTTCTTCATTGAAAACCAGACTGCTAATCAGTGTTTCTTTGATGAAAATGGCCATTTTTTCATGATGAGAATTCCAATTGATATTGCCATTTCGTTGAGCTTCATCTCTTAGCTTTTCGATACTTCTAATGAGTTCCCCTTGAACAGTGTCGGCTTGTCCGGATTTTGGAACATATTCATTCCATAAGTATTTCGCTTTTTCAAAATAGTGTTCTTTGTTCATTAGTTTTTTAATCAGTTATGATAATTTGCTTAACGCATTCTTGGTGTTGTTGTGTCTTCGGATTTAATTTCCAATTGTTCCAGATAATAACGGTAAGAAATATCGAGCCATTCATTTTCTTCAGAATATCCATCTCCTTTTTCTACCGACCTTAGTTGCCCATCTGTGTAGTTAAGGATGAAT
>JAKSBJ010000108.1 GCA_022361195.1 Flavobacteriales bacterium | reverse complement strand
GCCTTGATCTGCGCCGCCGACCAGATACGGGACATCATCGGCGCCTTGCGCCAGCGCTTCGCGGCGAAAGGCACGGAAAAGGTCTTCGAATGGCAACCCTTCATATGCCATGTTCGGGATAGCGGCGAAGCAACGGGATCCGATGGTGCAAATGTATTCCAGCTTTTCGATTTCGGCGGTGGATTTGACCATGCGAAGCCCGCGAACAAGGCCCGTTGCATCGACGATCTCTAGCCCCGGCAACCCAGAAATCAACCGCTCATAATCCCCAAGCGGCATGCGCAACGCGGTCTCATGCCCTTTCAAAACGCCCAATCGCCCCCGGCGTGTAGCCATGGGCGTCAGCAGATCTGTCAGCAGGCTGATGCCGTCATCGTCCGGGGCAGGGGCGCTCCAACTTCGGATGTCATCGATCCAGGTCTGCCGCATCAGAGCTGCACCAATCTCCGGGATTATCGCTATGGGTTTGCCCGCTGCCGGAACAAACAGAAACCATGGCCGGGTCGGGCTTTGCCAAAACAGGGTGTGAAATCCGCTGAAATAGCGAACCTCAGGCTCGGTCATCAACAAAAGACCGTCCAGTTCCTGTTCTGACATGAGTGTCTGGACCTTGCGGGTGCGGGCTTCGAATTCGTCCTGTGGAAAGCCCCGTTGGGGCGCGTCAGACATGGTTTGCACCTGCCATGATGGCCTGGAAAATGTCCGGGTCGGTCACACCTTCGGATCCGATCAAAAGCACGCGCGAGGCGGCATCAAGGTGCAGCGTTTGGGACAATTTCGGATTCAGACGTGCGGCGATCAGCGCGGCCAATCCGGCAACGGCGCTTTCGCCGGCTTCGACCCGTTCATCGCCGGTTTCGCCGTTTGCCAACAAACGGACCGTCGGCGCGACGATCTCATCCGGAATGGTCAGGAAATCAGTGGCTTCCTCGCGCAGGATCTCCCACGCCATTTCCGATGGCTCACCGCAGGACAGGCCGGCCATGATTGTTTCTTCGGCAATGTCGACAGATATGGCGCGCCCGTTTCGTGCGCTTTGGAAAAGGCAATCTGCCCGGTCGGGTTCAACAATCACCACGCGGGGTGCCGCGTCTGCAAAAACCTGTCGCAAACCGGCAGCGACGGATGCGGCCAACCCGCCGACGCCGCCCTGCAAAAACACATGGGTCGGCGGGACGTCCATGGCATCGCAGGCCTCGTGTGTCATCACCCCATAACCTGCCATCACATCGCGCGGCGGGTC
>JAKSBJ010000297.1 GCA_022361195.1 Flavobacteriales bacterium | reverse complement strand
TTCAAATTCAGAGAGGTCCATCTCTAACCGTTTTAAACCTGCTGTGGCTAAAACAATGGCATCGTATTGTCCATCGCGCAACTTTTGAATCCGAGTCGGAACATTCCCCCTTAAATCCTTAATCTCAAGTTGAGGCATTAACCTTTTGAGCTGTGTTTGCCTCCGCGCAGATGAAGTTCCAACAACGGCTGTTTCACTCAACTTAAATTTGGAAGAACTGTCCGCCACATCTTTCCGAATAATTAAACTATCTGTAGGATTTTCGCGGTATGAAACCGCTCCAATCGTCAAACCTTCCGGAGACGTAGTTTCTAGATCTTTGTGGCTGTGAACCGCCAAATCAATTTTACCATTTAGTAAAGCGTCTTCAATCTCTTTGGTGAAAAAACCTTTTCCTTCAATTTTATCAAAGCTCAAATCCTGAATTCGATCTCCTTTTGTGACAATAATCTCAATTGAAACCGAATGGCCTTGTTCTTCTAATTGACGTTTTACGAAATGAGCCTGCCATAATGCAAGATCACTTCCTCTGGATCCGATGGTAATGTTCATCTTATTCTTCCTCCTTTTTTTGATTGACAAATTCTTTGGCCATGATCATGGGAACACTGACGTATTTTTTCTCCATATAGTTCAGGATTTTCTCTAAGGTCTCCTTTGAATTATCATCGAGAGCCGCAATATCCTTTGAAAAAACCTCCTCCATAGCTGTGGTACGGATTTCTTTTACTTTTTGCGGAATGGATCTCATTTTAATCTCCATTTGTCGCATTTTAAAGATTTCCTTAAACTCTTCTATCGATTCGTAAATAATTTGTCGAACCTTGATGAGTTCTTTACGACGTTCCTGTAAATTGGCATCTGAAATTCCCTTTAGAAATTCTACCGAAATGTGGTCAACGTCATATTCTGTGGTCAGTGAGGGGTCAAAATCGTTTGGAATGGATAAATCCACCACGTATTTTTTTCCTTCTTCTCCGGCCAGTAATGTGTGGTATAATTCTTTATGAATAATGTGTTCGCTTGAAGCAGTACAGGTCAATAAAATGTCAAAACCTTTAGAGTAAGTTTTTAAATCTTCTAAAGTATAAGCTTCTGCATTGACTTTATTGGCCAGTTTTTGCGCATTTTCCAAACTTCGATTAAAAATGGTAAAATGCTTAAAACCGTGACTTTGTAAAAAGTCCACCATATTAGTGTTGGTGGTTCCGGCTCCCACAACTATAACCCGACTTTCCAAATCAGTGACTTTAGAAACCAAGTTCTGATAGGCCAATGATACTACCGAAACAGGTTTTTTAGAAATGTCAGTATGTGTATAGATTTTCTTTGCAGTTTCAACTGTTTGCCGTACCACGATGCGAATCATATCACTGCATAAATGGTGTTTAAAAGCAAAGTTGAATGAATCCTTAACCTGAGTAATGATTTCTCGCTCACCTAATACCATAGAATCTAAGGAAGAGGCTACTTCAATAAGATGGTTTACAGCATTAATTCCATTCCAACTTTTGGCTTTTAAAGAGAGATTCTCAATTTGTTCCTGATCCCATTCCGAATTAAAAGCTGCAAGAAAATCACCAATGTTTGCCTCGTTGCTCTCTTCTTCTGAAACCATTAAAAATTCGGTACGATTACAAGTAGAGAGATACATCACCTCGGACAGCTTTAGTCGCTGTTTCAATTCTTCCATTTTGGCGCAAACTAATTCCTGCTCCAAATGAAACTTTGCCAACTCTTCCAGTCCGGCACTGCTATGGGTGAATGCTATAATATTAAACCGATTCAAACCACGTGTTTTAGGGGGCTACAAATTTCCGCATAAAGATAGCCTGAATTGTCATAGTAGTGTCATGTTGGTGGGTGAGATAGTATGAGAAAAATCAGGTTTTTTTGGTGATCTCATCCCTAAAACGCATAATCCACTTAAATAAATAAACAGGTCTATAGAATAGGTAGTTTACCCCGTACCCCTGTTTACGACCGTTTGTGCATGTTTTTTGACTTAAATTGCTCTACGAACAACGCCCAACATCTCAAATTTTATATATGTCTAACAAGGTTTCAACCCATCTTTTTGATTTGATAAAAAGCCTGAACAAATCAGAAAAGAGATACTTTAAAGTGTTTTCTTCGCGGCACACGATTGGCGAGGAGAACAGTTACATCAGGCTTTTCGATTTTATTGATCGAATGGATACTTATCAGGAAGACCTGATTTTTATGCATTTTAAAGGTCAGGCTCTTTTGAACAAATTTTCTATCACTAAAGCACGACTTTACGATAACATTCTCAAGAGTTTAGATACTTTTTATGCTACCTCTTCACATGACGCACAAATTTTCCGCTCCATTCACAGTGCAGAGATACTGTATAATAAAGGATTGTATAAACAGTCTGAGCGGGTACTGAACAGTGCCGAAAAGCAAGCGCGTAAACATGAGAACTTCAACTTATTGCTTGAGATCAAAGAAAAGCAAAAGCGCTTGATTGAAAACGAGCTATACACAGACATCAAGGCCGATCAAATGACCCGGATGTTTGAAGAAGAGTTAGGGGTGATTAATGATATCAAAACCTATCATACCCTTTGGCATGTAAAAAGCCTGGTATTTCAGGAAATTAACCTCAATGGTAAGGTAAGAAATCAGGAAGATCGTCAAAAACTAGGCGAACTCATGGAGCGTATTCAGGAATTGGATGTGACAGAGGCTCCTACTAAATTAAAATACCTTTATCATCACACCCATTCGGCCTATTACTTCTCGATTCATGAGCTTGAAAAATCGTACGAGCATTTGGTGACAAATTTGAATTTGGTTGGTGAAAACAGTACTTTCTTAAAAGACCAACCCAATATTTATTTCTCACTCTTGACAAATGTGACTTACATTGCAACGAAGCTTAAAAAGTACAACGAGGCGAGAGAGTATTTGAAAAAAATGCAAGGTCTGTCCACCAAGGGTAAAAAAGGTTCAGGACAAAAAACACTGGATTTGGATATTAAGTACTTCTCTAGTTCGTATAGCTTGGAATTATATCTTTTGATTGAAGAAGGAAACTTTGATAAAGCCGAAAATCTGGTTCCGGAAATTGTAGAAGCGTATCGTTTATATGGCGATAACATTAATAGTCTAAGAAAAGCTTACATCGACTTTAAGGTTAGTGTGATTTATCTTTCAAAAGGAAATTATTCGGAGGCTTTGTCGTGGATTAATAAGATACTAAACGAAAATAAGATCGATCAAAAGCAGGATATATACTGCTTTGCGCAATTGCTTAATTTGATTATTCACCTGGAGCTGAATAATGATCGATTTTTACCTTATGCGATCAACTCAACGAAACGTTTTCTTAAAAATCGAAATCGTATTTACCGTTTTGAGGAATTGTTCTTGAAACTCATCGGGCAAATGTCTAAAGCCTCAAACATCTTTGATTTGCAAGAGAAACTGATTCCGTTTGAGCAGGAATTGATCGAATTAAAAGAAGATCCAAATGAAGAAGGGGTATTTGAATACTTTGACTTCCTTACCTGGGTAAAGAGTAAAATCAAGCAAAAATCATTCATTGAGATTAAACAATCCGAACCAGGAGATAACTAAGAAGCGGATTTACCTATCGAATTAAGGTGACGTGACCATATTTCTCATTTTGGAGACCGGTTGTAATATCAATCCACCAAATTTTATAGACATACACATCGTCAGGGGCCAGAGCTCCTGATGGTGTAGTACCATCCCAATAGGCATTTTCGTCCTCGCTGTAAAGAATTAACTCACCCCAACGGTTGTAGATATACAGTTGATAAGCCTCTGTATCGTAAACCTGTGGTCGCCAAAAGCTATTTAAGTTTCCGGCATTTGGAGTAAAGGCATTAGGAATGTAAATGGTCGTATATGGAATGATGTAAATAGTTTGCCAGCTAGTATCCGTACAACCGTATTGGTTAATCACCACCTGATATGGATAATGATAACCTGATTCAATGTACGAATGGCTCACAATTCGTTCTTCGGTAGATGAACCAAACTTGTCGTCAAAGAAGTAAAAATGTTGATCGCTATCAATGGATTGATCGGTAAAATCAAAGTGAGGATGGAAAACATCTGACTCAGGTGGGGCTACCGTAAATTGAGATATCGGACTTGGGAATACTTCTATCAAGTCCTCTTTTAAGAGGGTAAGGGTATCAATACACCCACTGGTAGTCCAAATGGTCAACTCAACATCATACAACCCCGGGTTTTCGTAGGTATGTAGAGGATCTGACAAATTAGAAAGTTCTGTTCCATCTCCAAAATTCCACGAATAATTAATCGGTGTATGAGCAAAAGAAAGATCAATGAATTGGGCATCATAAGGTGCACATCGCAATTCATCAGCAATCGTAAAGTCGATAGTCGGTTCGGCATAAACAAAGACCGAGTCGGTATAACTTACTTCGCAAATGTCATAAAATACCGTGAAGGTAACAGGCTGCCAGCCTGAGTCAGTAAAGGTAATATCTGTCGGATCTTCGTCCGTACTGGTGGCAGGAATAGCATCATCGCCAAAGTTCCATTCAAAGGTTGTTCCTTCTGCAATAGTTGGATAGTCTCCATCGGCGAAAAAGTCAAAACTGTTATTGACAATACACTGCGCTTCAGGTGGATTATAGGTCGCTTCAATGTTATCGTTAATGATAAAGGTTTCGGTAGAGGTATCTGTGCATGGCCATCCCGGATTTACAATAAGTGTTACGTCATAAGTTCCTGGTGAAGGGAAAGTATAAGTTGGGGCAAAATCAGAACTTATGTCGTCTGTTGTTCCTGGCACTCCAAAATCCCATTCGTAATTAGTTCCACCATAACTGGCATTTTCAAAATCGATTGTCAATCCCTGACAGTAAGAAACAAATGTGCTGAGTTCAACTTGTGGAACTACTGTTGCTTCCATTGTGATTTCACAATTAAAAACTCTAAATAAGAAGTCCCTAACAGTTGTTGAGATTAGAACACCATCACGGTATTCTCTGGCACAAACTCCAACGGCAAAAAGTCCATTCATTTCGGGAGTGGCAGTTAATAATCCTGTGGTTGGGTTAATGGTGATACCACCCATGATGAAAGGGTTAGTAGTAGAAGCTCCTGCTGCCCATGTTACTGTCGTATACGGTGGCGGTGATGCTGGTGAAGGAGCCGGATCAAAAGAGGTTCCTCCGTGAAAAGGATCACATAATTCGTAAACGATCACATCACCATCCGGATCGGTAGCAGAGTGGTCAAAAACCAGTTCCTGGTTAGAACAAAGTAACAATGGTGGATAGTTGCTAAATCTTGGACTACTGTTGCAAATGGCGTCTGATGGAGGCGGAATAGAAGTTGTCAGTGTTAAACCTGTATCTTCCGGATCCAAAAGGTTTGTTACGGCTGGTCCCCGGCAACAACGTTGGTAAGAAAGTGTATATCCATTGGATGATGCCGGAAGGTCACGAACAATAGTATAAACTGCTTCTTCTACACAAATGTCCGGTGGAATCGTCACGCAGGGATTAGAAAAAACCGGATCTAAAGTCGTTTTTCCAGGAAAGGGAATTGTGAACTGATCAATTTGAGCATTTGAACCATTAAAGACCGTTATGGGAAGATTGGTGTCAAAATCGGCTCCATCTGAGAAACAATCGCGATAAACTTTTACGGTAATTCGATAGGTATTACCCCCTAAACAGTCGTAATAAATCTCTCCTCCCACAATATGCGATGCATGCGATATCCCCTGTAATCCGAAGAGGATAATGAGTATTGAGAAGAGTCGTTTCATTCGAACTAACTAAAATAATGAAAAGTATGCGATTTCTAAAATTTATACCCTAAAGGGTGCTTTTGGTTTAGTAAACTGCAAATTCCTTGCCATTAAGTCGTTAGAACCAAGGTATTCCCCCTCTTGATTTAAAAAAACAATCCCATACCAAAAGCAAATCGCCATTCGTCCAAATGAACGGGATAGGTGTTGGCTTTGTGTTTTCCCATTATATAGCGGGTTTCAAGGAATGCGTAAAAGAAATGGCTGGCATAATATTTAATACCACCAACAGGTGAAATTAAGGGGTTTACAGCAATTTTGTGTACAATCTCTCCCGATTCCAAATCCAGTGTTCCGTGTTCGGAAGAACGGGATAATGCTAAGCCAGGCTGAAAACCAAGATATGGTTGGAAACTTTTTTCACTAAAATGATAAAAAGCTCCGGCATAAATTTGGTGATTCATATCAAATCGTGGACGATCGCCGTATTGATTTAAGAGATAAAAAATATCTCCTCTCATTTCAATTCTATCTTGCAAAAAACCAAGATATCCGTGCAATTGAACAGATTGTGTGTTCTCAGTTAAAAAGCCAGGTGAAAAAGCACCAGCGGCATTAATTCTCCAGTTTTTTGATTCTTGCCATTCGGTATACTTCTCGAATAGTTTTTTTTCTTCCTGCCCTATTGAGAAAAAGGAGATCAATAAGGCGAACAGTAATAATTTTCCTCTAGTCATTGGTTCTCCAGTTTTTCTTAGACAAACAAAAAATTCGATAGTTAAGGCTTGCGGTTAGTAATAAATGACCTTCTAAGGTACGACCCGTATCATCATTATGATTGTGGGTATCCACATAATAACCATCAGCTGTTTGCGTCAATTCATATTCGAGGTGTTTACCCAAATGAAGCATGTATTTAGCCGACACCGAAATATTAAAACGATCACTCAAAAAGAAATGCGTTCCTAATCCTCCCTGAACAGCTGAACTCCAGCGTTCAACCACATCACCATTTCGATCTTCAAAGACGGTACTTAAAGGAGTTACCCGAGCATAATCAAAGCAATGTCCTGCAGCAATGTAGGGCATTAATTTCCCTTTGGTGTAAGGGTAAAACATCAATGACCATCCAATGTGAGCATTTTCTCTTTTACCAGCTCCATTCAGGTCCATACTAATCCAATCTGAAAACCATTCGGTATTTAAATTTTTGAGAATTTGAACCCGGAATTGCCCTCCATAGCCTAATCCGGTTACGTTATCGTGACCAAATAAACTAGTGGTAGTGCGCATTCCCAGCTGAAAATCTCCGGGACGGGCATATTTGTTGAGCTGACTCAGAGCCGGAACGGAAATAAGCAGCACAAGGGTTAGTAACAATAAAATCCTTTTCATACGGTAGTTTAGCTTATGACTAATAAAACTAAAAAAAAGTAGAAATATTATCAATTTTAGTTAGTATTCAGCCGTTTCTGTGATTGGATGGCCTTTTTATTTTTATAAAATCATGGTGAAATGACATCCCTTTTTTAGCCATTTCCTTGATTGCTTTGCAATAAGATGCTTTGTTTTATAACTGTTTTTGCATATGATTTCTAAGTTATAAAACTAAAAAAGTGGAGCCACTAACTGACCCCACTTTTAGTATTTGGTAGATTAAGTTACGTAAGAGTATTAAACTTTTACTCTAACCTTAATCATTACATCTTCTTTTTTCTTCTTGTAAACCTCAACTACAAATTCTGTTGGAGAAGTTTGAACGATACGGTTAATTTGGAATTGGTAAACTTCCATTCCTTTAACATCACGAACATCAAAAAGGTTTACTTTACTTACTCTACCACTTTCATCATCTAGTTTGTAAGAAGTAAAGAATCCACCTTGTCCATCAGAGTGTCCTTTAGGACGTTGATCTAAACCAAGGTCTTTGTTTTTAACATTGTCCAAGAACAATAGGTAGTGCGAATCGGCATTACGGAAATATTTAAACGACATTCCTCCCTGACGGGTAATAGGAGAGTTTCCTTTTCCAGTTTGACGTTTTCCTAATTTTTTCATCCAAACCATTTCACCTTCAGCATCTAACTTACAAACCAACATATCGTTATAGTGATATGTATAGTAAGTTCTGCTTTGTCCCTGGCTATTAGTAGTTTGGTGTCGAACAACGTAGTGCTGCTCTCCAATTAACATGGTACTTCCATCATCATTTGTAATAACATGACGCATTTTTAGTTCAGCAAATTCTGCTTTTCCTTTGTTGTCTTTTTTGTTATTTTTCTTTTGCTCACGAGCTTTTGCATACATGTTTAATACCTCAACCGGAATTTCATACGTTCTCATGTCGGAAAGGTCTCCGTCTTCAGCTACTTTAAACATGATAATACCATCAGCATTATCTAAGTTTCTTCCTGTAGTATAGAAACCAGCACAAAGCATTTGATCATCGGCCTGGTTGTAAAGCTTTACTTCATTGAGGTAGTATTCTCCAACTTCAACTGGAGTTTTAGTTAGATCAGCAGAACCTTCATCAATACGTAACAATTCAATTTTGTAGTTGATGTTTCCTTCTTTATCTCTCAATCGTTGTTTATCACTTAAGTACACTAAAGAAAGCACGTACATACGTCCTTTTGAGTCAATCGCATAATCAAGGTTGTTCATTTTTGCTTCAGTGTATGGCATTTTGATTTCTTCACGCGAAATCTCCTCCATCTCAGCATTATAAACGTTAAAACCAATTACATCATGGTTGATATCGTCGTTTCTTTCTTTTGGTTTTTTACGGTACTGAATCAAAACTCTTGAACCGTCAAATGATTGCTCGATGTTGAATTTGTTCAAAACCTGAATTTTCCATCCAAAAGCACCTCCGGCAGTAAACCCACCAGCAAAGGCTTCAGTTACTTTACCATCAATTTTGAATAACAATCTTCCTTTGTCTTCAAAAGTTCCGTTTTCAAAGTTGATTTTTCGAACAAAACATTGTTCTTTTTTATTTGGCTTATCCCAAACACTATAGAACATGTAATAATTGTCCTGGAAGTTTTGTAAAGACTCAAATTGGAAGCCTTTAGGTAGATCTTCGTATTCTTTTCGGCTAGTTTCTTTCATTGATCCGGCATCCCATTTTTGAATGGTCACCATTTTAGGAGTCACTTTTACTCCTAAAATTTGTCCGTCTTTGTGGTAATATTCCTTGGTTGGAGCATCAATCACGCGATAAGGGCTACTGACTTCAAAATCAAAGTCCTGTGCCAGAGAGAGAGTTGAGAAAAAGAGAATCAACCCACACAATGCTGCAATTCGTCTCATAGTTGTTTTTGTTAAAATGTTTTGTCGAAAATACCCAAAATATGGGAGTTTATGGTGAAATGGCCATGTGAATTTAGAATTGGTAGTAATTCGGAAAGTTCTGGTCGTTTTTTATACAGGATTAATTGTCGATAAAAAATGCTTCAAAAAGAATAGGATTAAAGGGGGCTAAAAAAAAGAATTGCTACTTTCGGAAAAGGAATTGGTATCAGATTTTCAAATTCAATTAGTTTTGCAATTTGGAACGACTTTTGAAATAAAATAATAATGCTGCTGAAAAAAATTATTCTGAGGAATTCGGAGGGATTTCATGCCGAGATGATAAACTGGGCTGGAGTTCAACAGATTGAAAGCGAGGTGTTTGATGGTAAGGATAGTCTTTTCGATTTAATCGAATCGCTCTTGGTAGTACACGAAGATCATAACATTTCGAAAGAGAACAGAAACATGCTTGATCAGGTGAGAGGTTTAGGAAAGCCAGCTCATTTGGTTGACATTAATGCGACCCTTACCGCCACTTGTGCATCGGTTAAATTTTGGTTGGAAAATAACAAGCCCAATAATGTCTTAATTATCGGGAACGATAAGCTAACACAAAACAGCCGATTGGAAGAATACCTGGCAAAACAAGCTCAGGTACTTAGCGAATAATCAGTTTTTTATTACCTATTACTTCACTATCATCTTCGATGAGGAGCAGGTATGTCCCTGCCTGAAGGTGATTGCAATTGATTTGGTGCTGAAGTGCTGGTTTGGTGAAGTTGTAAACACGTTCTCCATTCAAAGTGTAAAGTGAAATGGAACTTACTGTTTTGCTTAGATTGACGTTAATTTGGTCAACTGCCGGATTAGGGTAAACCTGTACGTCAATGTCTGTAATCTCTGGGTTTCCTACAACTTGATCGATGTAAAAATGATAGTAAAAGTACTCGGCTCTTTCGGGCATGAGTGCCATGGCTTCGTCATTGGTTGCTTCAATGTAATATTTGATGTGATCGTCAGAGGTGTTGTACGGAACCTGAGCGGTGTAAATTCCATCTCCAGCTGCTACATCTCCACCACTTCCATCGTCCAGCATTTCAATGGATGGGAAGTTGGAAGCATATGGTGCAGGATCGTTGGTAATTCTCAAATAAACATTATCCGCTCCACTTACCTCTGCTGTGATATAAACGACATCTGTGCTAGTTGGATTATCGATATTCTGATCAACAGAAGAGATGGTTGGTGGTGTCTTTAAAACTTCGGGATGAGATTCTAAATAAGGTCGGCGATTATCAATGGTTTCTGTGATTCCAGCAATCTCAGTAGTAAACCAAAACATATTATTGTCCAGATTATCCTCATAATCATCCATATTGAAAGGTTTGTTAGAATCTTCATCAACTGCAGAATAAGCCGAAGCCTGAAGGTCCTGAGCCCAGCTTTTTAACTGGCTTTGATCGTAAAATTCGTTCATGACAACACGTACGTGATGAATTAGTCGCATACGGTAATAGGGATCGGCTAAAATACGATAAACCAAAGGGTGATCGGTTAAGAGAGGGGTATATCCATAAAAAGGATCCCGTTCGTAATGATCTGCCTTTGTTAATTGACCAATCATGGCACCACAAAAAGTTTCACTCAAATCCCAGGGAAGCATCTGAAACTTACCATCGCCCGTTTTGTACATATAATAGTTATGCATAACCATGGTGTTGTAGGCATCGTCATTAGGTAAAACAGTTGTAACTGCGAAGTACCACAAAACCCGGTCAATATTCAATACTTCTTCTAAATTGAGGGGATCATTATTCAAGACATCCATCAACTCAATAAACTCCTCCCAACTTTGTTCAACAGAGTCCGACTTAATCTCATAGCTTTCGTAATAGTTAAGCGTATCTGTCCCTTCGTAAACTAAATCTGCCGGGTAAAAGGTCTCTCCTGTTCCAAATTGAGCTGAGGGTTCACATTTTACAAATGTTCCATTCTTTTCATCAAAGTGCTTTTTCAAAAACTGTTTTCCAATTGACTCTGTGTTTACATAAGCACCCACATAATTTCCATTAACGGTTAGTCGAACAATGTTTGCCTGATGAGTAGGTAAGTATTGACCGTAGATATGAGAAGCAAGAGCTTCTTTGGCGAAAGTAGGATCAAAAAGAGCATTGGCTAATTTAAGTTTTTTGTATCCCAGTAATTTTTGTCCGCCTATATATTCATTCATATCAATGTTATATGGAACCTTTGGGTTGAAAGTGAGATTGGCAATATAAAAGGTCGAATTTCCTTTGTATTTAACCCCAACACTATCAAAGTGAATGTCTCCCATATCCAACTGGGCTGGTAGACGGGTTTCATCTTCGTCAAACCAACGATTTACCAAAATAGAATGATAATTGGTTTCATAGAATGTTAGGTGGATGTCATGCACTTCTTCCAAGTCAAACATAGCTCCACTTCCGTCCGCGTCATATACTGTTGTAGGGTCATACAGCAATTGAGCCCGGCTACTGAACGCAACCAGACCTAAAAGGCCAAACAATAAGATTTTCATACTACTAGGTAGTTTTTTTCTGTGGTGTGTTGGCCAAATATAGGAAAATAAAGTGCTTTAGGCCAATTACTTAATGTTCATTAGCTCTACTTCAAAGATGAGGTGAGATTTAGCCGGAATTCCTCCTTTACCATGGTCACCATAAGCTAACCAATAAGGAATGATTAAACGAAGCTTTCCTCCTACGTCACACAACATAATTCCTTCATCCCATCCTTTAATTACTCTTCCGTGTCCCAATGGAAATTCAATTGGTTTACCTCTGTCATGTGAAGAGTCAAATTTCTTTCCATCCAAAAATGTTCCGGTGTAATGAACCGATACCGTTTGACTTTTTACCGGTTTTGCGCCATTCCCCTCTTTTAAGACTTCGTACATCAATCCACTTTTGGTTTGTACGGCATTAGGGTAGGCTTTTAGCATTTCTTTTTTGAACTTGTCGTTTTTCTTTTTTACCGCTTCGGCTTCTTCTTTACGGATTTTTTCAACTGACTTTTTAAAGACCTTAGCGGCGTTAAATTTCTTTGCTTTTTTTCCTACTCTAATGATATCAATTCCATTGATTTTGTCAGTTCCCTGAGCAATTTTATCCACGACATCTTGTCCTTCCACTACGCTTCCAAATACCGAATGACGAAAATCTAAATGAGGTGTAGCACGGTGAGTAATGAAAAACTGGCTACCATTGGTCCCAGGTCCAGCATTGGCCATGGATAAAATTCCAGGTCCGGTATGCTTTAAGGTTGAATCAAATTCATCAGGAAAACGATAACCCGGTCCACCTTTTCGTTTACTAAAACTCGATCCTTCGGCAGGTTGTCCTGCCTGAATAACAAAGTTTGGAACTACTCGGTGAAATACTACATTGTCGTAGTAAGGTTCTGTAATTTCAAAAGTGTCAATTTTCAAGTTCCCTTCCGCTAAACCAACGAAATTGGCTACTGTCATAGGAACTTTTTCAAATTCCAATTTGATTAAAATATCACCTTTTGTTGTCTTCATATTGGCATAAAGCCCATTGGGAAGTTCTTCAATATTGGTTTGTCCCCATGAGAGTACCCCTACAAATAGTGCGATCGTAAGAATCAAATGTTTCATTTCGTTTTTAATTTAGCGTTTTGGTTTACGGACACTTGCCCGTTTAAAATCATTCGTACAAATATAATCAAATTGCATGCCTACAAAAGTTTCCCCGATTTCAACTAACTTCGTAAAATGGTTTTTGTAACGGGCGGAACCGGATTATTGGGAGCACATGTTTTAATTGAACTGCTTGTTCGTGGAAAAGAAGTTCGTGCTCTAAAAAGGTCTTCAAGTAATCTGGCTCAAGTCCAGTCCGTATTTCAATTTTATTTAAAAGATAAAGCACAAGCTGAGTTTGATAAAATTCAGTGGGTTGAGGGAGACATTAATGACATTTCCTCGCTTGAAGACGGCATGAGAGGTTGTGAGGTTGTTTACCACTGTGCAGGTTTGGTTTCTTTCGTGAAAAAGGATTTCAAAAAACTCATTAAGGTGAATAAAGAGGGGACGGCTAATGTGGTAAATTGTGCCTTGGCTGAGGGAGTTGATCATTTGTGTTATGTGAGTTCCACAGCCGCTATTGGGCGATCAGAGCTCAAGCAAGTGTACGACGAGAGCAATAAGTGGGTGAATAGTGAAGAGAATTCTAACTATTCGGTAAGTAAGTTTTTAGCTGAAAACGAAGTTTGGAGAGGAGTAGAGGAAGGATTGAATGCTGTGATTGTCAATCCATCAGTGATATTAGGAGTTGGGAATTGGAATGATAGTTCAATCAGCATTTTTAAAGTTGTGAAAAAGGGATTGAAGTTTTATACTCCCGGAGCCAATGCTTTTGTAGATGCAAGGGATGTTGCTTTTGCGATGAGCGAACTGTCTCAACGACGCATTTTTAATGATCGCTTTTTGTGTTTTTCTGAAAACCTCAAGTTTAAGGAACTGTTTGACATTGTTGCAGCAGAATTTAAAGTAAAACCACCTTCCATTTTGGTAAAAGCCTGGATGGCTGGAGTAGCCTGGCGATTAGAAGGTCTGATGCGATTCTTTTTTGGTCGAAAGCAAAATATCACCAAAGAAACAGCTAGAAGCTCTATGAGTACTTCCATTTATTCCAATCAAAAAATTAAAGATGCTATTGGGATGGAATTTATTCCAATTGCCCAATCTGTCAAAGAAGCTGCGCCTTATTTTGAAAAAGCCTAAGCTTTCTTTTTATAAACTGGAACGGCCGAACAAGGCTCACCAAACATCAAACTTTTTACCGTCGGAACCAGTTTATTCGTCAATTCAATATAGGCTTTATTCGGTTTTGGAATGTCAGAACAACCTTTAACCATTACCCGTTGATCTTTTAAATGATCTATGTCCCAATCGGCTAAATTCTTAAAGAAAATAGCTTCTTCGGCTGAGGCTTTGTCACCACAATGAATGTAAGCAGCCCCTTCTAACTGAACCGTAATGAGCATAAAAGCCCAGGCAGGAATAATGGCATCGTTAGAGCAATGTATAAAAACAAATTGGTTTTCATAAACCGACCAATCCGTCTCCTTTACCCATTTGCGAAAATCTTTTTCTTTTAATACCAGCTCATTCCACAACTGCTCTTTTAAATCAATCTCCATCCAGTTTGTGTTGGATTTAAAAGAAGCCAGATCAATTTGCTGAATATTGGCTTCTGCCACTTTATTGATAATCTCTCCTGCCATGATAACAAAGTTAGGGTAAAAAAAGAGACGTTCGGAAGAAATCCGAACGTCCACACCACCAAGAAAAATTCTACTATAGAAGCGTTTGCTAAAGATAGCGTCTAAGTTAGACGCGCTTCAATTACTGAAGCAGTAGATGATTCAAAGGTAAGCAGAATCCTCTTTGGTAATGTTAAGCTAGTGTTGTGCTTTTGTAAAAATTCGTTTATCTACCAATTCTTTCTTTTTCGGTCTATCTTTGTATCATTCAATGAAATTTACGCAGTACCGCATATCAACCGAAATAAAGGCAAATTTAGAGCGCAATGGCTTTAAACGGCCTACAGACATACAGTATAAATGCATTCCGCATATCCAAAAAGGAGAGGATGTATTGGCTATTGCTCAAACTGGAACGGGAAAAACAGCCGCTTTTGTTATTCCTATTTTGGATAAAATTCAATTTAACCGCAAAAAAAGCAGAGCAGGGATTAAATGTTTAGTGATGGTTCCTACTCGTGAGCTGGCATTACAAATTACGGAAGTGTTTCACGATTTAGGACGAAATACCAAGGTTAGAACTTTGTGTGTTTATGGGGGTGTGGAGCAGGATCATCAAATTAAATCACTCCAAAAAGGAATAGATATTTTGGTGTCTACTCCAGGTAGGATGTTTGATTTGCTTAGCCAGGGCTATATCAGTTTAAAAGGGACGGAAACGTTGGTGTTGGATGAAGCTGATCACATGTTGGATTTAGGATTTTACAAAGACATTGAAGATGTCATAGGTCATTTACCAAAAAACAGGCAAACACTGTTTTTTTCGGCGACAATTGATAAAAAAATCAAAAAACTAGCCTATTCAGTAGTGCGAAATGCTATCCGAATTCAAATTTCGCCAAAGGATCCGGTTTCTAAAAATGTGGATCATGCTGTTGCTTTTGTGGAGATGGATGATAAGCGATTTTTTCTGGAACGATTGGTAAAGGAAAATTCCAATGTTAAAATGCTGGTTTTTGTTCGGACTAAGGTTCGGGCTGAGCGGGTGATGGCAGCCATGGGTCGAGTAAATATTGAGGCTAAAACCATTCATGGTGATAAGGGGCAAGCCGAGCGGGAAGAGGTTTTGGCCAGTTTTAAAAATGACCAACTAAGGGTATTAATTGCTACTGATGTTACGGCACGTGGAATTGATATTCCCAATGTTCAAATGGTGGTGAATTATGATTTGCCTGATAAAGCAGAGAATTATGTGCATCGTATTGGACGAACAGGTCGTGGGAAAAAACGCGGAGAGGCTATTTCTTTTTGTTCAAAAGGTGAAAAAGAAATGCTTGATGAGATAGAATCCTTCATTCATAATCCCATAGAGGTATTAAAAGTAGACAAGAGAACCTACGAAGAAACGCTTGCTATTTCTACTCCAAAAGAAGATGATTGGCAATTGTTAATGGACAATTTTGAGGAGGAAAAAGGCAAAAAACGGAAGAAGAAAAAGTAGCCCACTTTTAGACTCCTCCGATGAAAAAAACCGGGGGATGACACTAATCAAACATCCCCCAATTTGGCTTAATTCTTAGCTACTAATCCTTTTGACAGGCTTAAGTAACTGTTTTCATTGGCTAAGACCTGAATTTCGATATCAACCAATTCGTTTAAAACCACTGACAACATGGTATGTGTCATTTGGAGTTCTTCAATGTCAACTGGGCGAATAACATTGGCCGCGTCAAAGTCAGAAATTCCATCGTTATACTGTTGAACAGCTTCTTTAAATCCATCATAGGATAATTCACCTTTAGCTTCTTCAAAATGTTCGTGAATTACTCTCATATCATTTGGATGTTGGACATCAGCCAAAGTCATATTCTCTGCTTTTTCTATCGGAATTTTATTAGACTGCGCAATTAAGTTGGCTTTAATGTCTCGCATGCGCTTAAGCAGCTGTGCGGTGATTTCCTGAAATTTTTCTAACTCCTTTGAGGAATCGTGACTAATCTCAGCATATAAAGCTGCGTTGTTTTCTTTTAGTTGTTCCAGATTTGAATCCTGAAATAAATCCATTGACTCAACCGATGCGGTCACATTATGTGAAGTTTTCAGATTGATTAGGGAAAATAAAAGTCCGGCAGCCGCAATCATAAATGTAGAATGAATAATGGCGTTGAACTTGGTTTCGGGATTCCGGTACCGACTAAAAAAGTAGATTGGAATAAACACAAAGGTAAAAATGGCTAAGCTGGATATGATAAGAATATTTGCTCCCGGCCAATGCATTACCTTAAATAAAATTCCAATGGTCATAAACATAGCCTGTGACAATCCTAAAGCCACAATGCTGCGGTTTTGTTTGGATTTGTCGTCGCGGAATTTGAGAATAATATTCAATGGAATAAAAATCAATCCAAATACGGCTAAAGAACCTAATAATAATACTCCTGCACCCGGCCAATGCTGGGCTTTAAATAAAGATCCAAATAGGATCAGGATAACAGAAACCAGTCCCGTTATTTTAACAGTACGTTTCATGGCGTAATAATATTTAAATGTTACTAAATCTCTCGTTTCATCCTCAATTTCACGCAATTCTTTATGGTAAAATTGGGCAATAGTATCTTCATAGAACTTGTTAAAGTTCTTCTTGTCTTTTAATTCCATCTCAATAATACAGCACACGTGATCAAGGATATTGTACTTGACGTCTTCCGTGACAATACCTCGTTTTTCTATATCACCGAGAATGAAATCAATTTCATCATCAGTTATGGAATACATGCTATTTTTTAAACAGTACTCGTCTTTCCGTCTAAATCCAACAAAAAGCGCATGGTGTTCATGAAATCGGCTAGCTCATTCACCCTCTCCGAAACAGTCTTTTTTCCCTGGTCAGTGAGCCGATAGTATTTGCGAACGCGTTTCCCAATATAAATCTTCTCAGTAACCACATCACCATGCTTCTCGAGTGCATGCAATGTGGGATAAAGTGCCCCTTCGGTGATTTGAATTTTCTCTTTGGTTAATTCCTTAACCTTTTGAGTTATTTCATAACCATACATTTTGTCATTGTCTTTCAACAGGTTTAAGACGATGGTTTTTAAAGTTCCTTTTATAAGTTCTGAAGAATACATAATACAAATATACATTAGTTTCTTAGGTATGTCAAGAAAAATACCTAAGAAAATTAGGTAATTCTCTTTGGGTGCAGCTTAAATTACTGTAAAACAAGTTGTTATTAGTTTTGTTTTTTTATTCTTCATCTGTGTTTTTAGAAATAAAAAGTTGATAAACAATCCAAATGGAGCCAATTGCCATACCAACAATCAATAAAACGCCGGCACTTGGCCAACGCATTATTTTAAAAACAACTCCTATAATAATGAAGATCGCTCCCACAATAAATGAAAGGTCTAAAATGAGTTGTTTGATGGTTCTGGAATTTTTTTCTGATCCTCCCATATAGCCCAAACTTTGTACAACCACCCAAGAAATCATGGCTCCAAAAGTGATGGCTTGATACGGTAACCGATCATGAGGACCTACCATAATTTGAGTAATTGTTCCCAATGCCCATAGGAGGATAAATGCAAATTGTAGAATGGAAAGGAGGCTAAAATCTTTTTTGGAAATAAACCAAATGGTTCCTGTAACTGCAATTCCAGTCGAGGCAATGAGAATTATCATTCCTACAAAAGGCCAATGCATAATAGAAAAGAGCTGCGCTATTAAATAAAGTACTGCGAAAAATCCGAAAAGAATTTTCCAGATCAACTGTTTATTCATGGAGTAATGTTATCACTTCCTCAAAATCCCAAAAAAGTAAAAAGTAACGGATTAATCTTTTCTGCGGAGAACCACTTTTATTAAATCTTCATCTTTATTAGTTGAAGAAGGGAGTGGAAATGTAAAATAGAGCTTATTCTTTTTAACCTTCAGGTCAAAAAAAGTCAAGCTCAGTTTTTTAAGATGAGTAGAATCAATTTGCGTATAGAGGAGCAAACTGTCAGAATCGTTTGATAAATCCCAGAACATGCTCGTAGGTTTTTCATCTATAGAGAGATTGATCTGGTGATTTTCATGAATGTTCATTTCTATTGATCGAGCTTCTTCCTTAACAATTTTGTCTGCTGCTTTAGAGAGCCCTTTAATCTTGTATAATTCCCAATTTCCAAAAAGGTGTAAGTTGCCTACTTTTTTTGCTGTGATAAGATGGATTGGAACGGCAATATACCCTCCAAAAATGGGTTCAAATTTGGGCTTACTTTGAGTTGTATCCGTTTGACAATTAGAATTGATGGAAATCAAAAAAAAGGTAAAAAAAATGAAAGCGCTCCTAACCATTTTATTCAATTAAGCGTGTAGAGGTATAACAACGTAGTTTTATTCTCGAAATTGTTAATTAACCCACTTAAAACTTATAGCGCATGAAAATACCTTTACTTACTCTATTGCTGGGGTTCGCTCAGCTTACTTTTGCTCAACCCTGGTTACAACAATATTTTGATGGGGAAGACACTATTCCCTCTCAAACTATTCATATTCAGTTGGATACCATAAGGGATATTTGGCAAATTGGAGAACCTCAAAAAACGCTTTTTGACGAAGCATCCACTGTTCCAAACGTAATTGTCACAGATACGGTCAATACTTTACCCGATACCGTAACGTCTTCTTTTTATTTTGGTTTAAAAGCAGAGAGTTTTGGTGGTGGAATTCTGGCCATACAATGGGTTCAAAAATTGGATATGGAATACGGTTTTGAAGTGGGATACATTGAATATTCGAAAGATACCGGAGCCACCTGGTACAATGTATTTGAAGATCCTGAGGGTTATGTTTACAATTTTTACGGTTTTGCTGAGGGGGCAAATGTAAACTATAGTCCAACGGGTAACTTAGGATTTACGGGACAAGATACCACCTGGGCCAATATTTGGTTATGCATGGACTATTCATTCTGGAGTGGGGCTGATTCGGTTATTTTTAAATACACCATTCAGACTGATACAGAAACTTATGGTTCGGAAGGTTGGATGTTGGATAATTTCCATGTTTATGAAACCTGGTTTCATACCATAACAGAACTCTCATCCGAGAATGCTTTCACCGCTTTTCCAACAGCTACAGCAGGTCCTTTAACGGTTGTCTACAATCGTTCCAAGGAACCTACTACCATTAGTTCAGTTGAGTTGATTGACTTAAAGGGAAGAGTGGTTGAAAAATTCTACCCTGAAAATCCCAACTTTGAACTCGATTTGTCCCGACATTACAATGGACATTATACACTCAAAATTATAACGGAGACTGGATTTGATACCTGTCCGATAGTTATTGAGCGTTAGATGCGATTTCTCTTTCTGCTTATTCCTGCTTTGACATTACTGGCATTTGTTGGTTCGGAGGGAAAAGGTCATTTAGAACCTTATGAGTTTAAAATTCCCCGAGGATTTACACCTATGCCCGTTTCGGAAGATAATACTGTAACCGTTGAGGGTGCAGAATTGGGTAGATTTTTATTCTATGATCCCATTTTGAGCCGTGACAGCAGTATTTCTTGTGCGACTTGTCATAAGCAGGAATATGCATTTAGCGATGGAGGTAAAAAATTTAGTGTGGGAGTAAATGGTGATTCAACACGACGAAATACGCCTCCATTATTCAATTTGGCCTGGTATCCTGCTATGTTTTGGGATGGAAGGGCAAAGTCAATCGAAGATCAGGTGTTTTTCCCTGTTCGGGATCATTCGGAGATGGATTTGGATTGGTTGGAAGTTGAGAAACGTTTAAATCGCAGTTCATTTTACAAACCTAAATTCAAATTGGTTTTTCAAAGTAGTAGCATTGATAGTATGATGGTGGCCATGGCCATTGGGCAATTTGAGCGAACCTTAATTTCGGGCGATTCAAAATTAGATAAGGTGGTGAGAGGAGAAGCCAAATTTACCCTTCAGGAGTTGAGAGGATTTGAGATTATGAATGATCAATCGATGGGAGATTGTTTGCATTGTCATCCGACCGATGCTCATTTGATGGGATCGAGTTTTAAATTCAGCAATAATGGGATTGAACCTATTATA
>JAKSBJ010000232.1 GCA_022361195.1 Flavobacteriales bacterium | reverse complement strand
CACCCAGTATCGATTTAAAGCCTAAAACAGCTCCGGAAATATTACCGGATTCATAAGCGGCATTCCCAATGAAAATAGCTGAGATAACTAATGTTGCAGCAAGATAAAAACTGAGTTTTCCATTTAATTTGGCTCGGATAGCTTCTCCCAGTCCCTTACGTCCAATTACCCCTAAACGAGAAGCCATTTCTTGCAGAACAATTGTAGCCAGAACAGAAAATAAGATGGCCCACAATAAAGTGTATCCATACGATGCTCCGGCAAGTGTTGCAGTGGTAATGGTTCCTGGACCAATAAAGGCGGCTGCAACCATTGCTCCCGGGCCAATATGTTTGAGTTTTTTCAGCATCCTTTTGCCGAAACAAAATAGGGTTAGTATTCAATATCTAAGTTGAAAAGCTTTCGAAACTTTTCTAAAGAAGTATTTTCTTCTACCAAACGGTCAAAAGTTGATTTGCTGTCGTTTACTACAATTTTTTCCAACTCAATTACTTCGTATTCAAAAGATAGATGATCATTTTTAACTTCATTTCTAAGGTATTCAACCAAAGGAATTTTTTCGTTTTCAATGTCATGCTTTTGAGCAGAACCGATCTCTAATTTCAAACGATAATCAGAGGTCATGGTGAGGGGGGAGGTGGTTAAAGTAGCGTGAATTCTATTTCTACCTTCACGTTTGACCTTTAAGGCATATCCATGCCATGCCAGTTTTAAGTCTTCAAAGGTGAAGTCGTTTGAACGAAGTTCCTTCTTTATCGCATTTTGTTCACTAGTGGCTTTTTTAGGTTCAAGAATATCCTTGATTCCTAAATGGGTAGTTTTTAGCTTGGCTGAAGTCCGAACAGCTGTTAATTTGGGACGATTCGCCTGGGCTGGAGCGGTATGAGCTGAGACAATAGCTCTTTGCGTTTGAACGGCTGGTTGCGCTGCAGCAGTCGTAGCCCCCTTTTCAGCCTGACCTTCAAAAGGAATGATTACTATGTTTCTAAAGTCTAGGATACAACCTCCTTTTTTATGTTAGCCATGATCGAACAAAATTTCATGAGGCAAATCTCTACACTCAATCGCTTGTTTTTACTGGCACGATAGTTAATCTCCGTATCTCTAATTAAATCCAGAGCTACTAAAATAAACTCACTTTCAGTTTGAGCAGCTTGTTCCGAATAACGTCCCTTTATATCGGCTGGAACGTCTAATAGGTCCACCGTTTTAGGATCTTTACAAACCAAAAGGTCTCTTAAATGTTCCGATAAACCAATTAAGAATTGACTACCGTCAAATCCTTTGGATAAAATATCATCGTATAAAAGTAAAGCTTCAGCAATGTTAGAAGCTAAAGCAAATTCAACTAACTTAAAGTAATAGTCGTAATCCAAAACATTCAGATTCTCCAGAACCGCTTCATAGGTCAAATTATTATTACTAAATGAAGCAATCTGATCGAAGATAGAAAGTGCATCTCTCAAGGCCCCGTCAGCTTTTTGTCCAATGATATGAAGGGCTTTATCATCGACTTTAATGGATTCTTTTTGAGCAATATTCTTTAAGTGTCCTACAATGTCTTCGATTTGAATTCGATGAAAATCAAAAATTTGACAACGAGATAGAATAGTTGGAAGAATCTTATGTTTTTCGGTAGTTGCCAGAATAAAAACTGCATGCTCAGGTGGCTCTTCCAAGGTCTTTAGAAAGGCATTAAAGGCCGATTGAGAGAGCATATGAACCTCATCGATGATGAAGATTTTATGATTTCCTAACTGAGGAGCAATCCTAACCTGATCAATCAAATTTCGGATATCATCTACCGAGTTATTTGAAGCGGCATCTAACTCCAGAATGTTAAACGAATGGCCCTCGTTAAATGAAGTACAGGATTCGCAATTGTTGCACGGTTCGGTATTTTCCGATAAATTGAGACAGTTAATTGTCTTAGCCAAAATTCGGGCAGTTGTGGTTTTACCAACTCCTCTTGAGCCAAAGAACAAAAAGGCTTGTGCCAAATGATCGTTCTTTATGGCGTTTTTTAAAGTAGTGGTAATGGCCGACTGGCCCACAACCGTATCAAAGGTTTGCGGTCTGTATTTTCGTGCTGAAACAACGTAATTGCTCATAAAAAAAGTTGAAACACAAATATACAATATAGCGAAGGCTAAAACCCAAATGAAGCGAGAGTACTTATTAACATTTTGCAGAATTTATCCTCTCTGTTTTTGAAAGGTATTACGACACAATTAAATCAGATCAAATTTTTAGGACTTTGGCCTTGTATTTTCGGGAATAACCGTATCTTTGCACTCTCGTTCGCCATAGCATAGTGCGCCGGTGGACATAAATTTAATTTTTTATACATTATGAATAGGTACGAAACTGTTTTCATTTTAACTCCCGTTTTGTCTGAAGAGCAGGCAAAGGAAGCAGTAAAAGTGTACGAAGACTTCATCACTAAAAATGGTGGGGCGATTAAACACAATGAGTTCTGGGGCCTTAGAAAAATGGCTTATCAAATCCAGAAAAAATCAACTGGTTTCTACAATCTTGTGGAGTTCGAATGCGACGGATCATTGATCCAAAAGCTTGAAGTTGAATTTAAGCGTGATGAGCGAATCATGCGATTCTTAACTGTAAAAATGGACAAGGATCACATTGCTTTTGCTGAAAAAACAAGAAAAGCGGCGAAAAACGCTAAACCTTCTGACGAAAAAGCAGAAGCTTAAGAAACCTGATTGTTTAATCTAAAAAAAAATTCCAATGTCAAATACAGAAATTAGATATTTAACTCCGATTAACATTGAGATTAAAAAGGAGAAATATTGTCGATTCAAAAAGAGTGGGATCAAATATGTGGATTACAAAAATCCTGACTTCTTGATCAAATTCATTAACGAGCAAGGAAAAATCTTGCCTCGAAGAGTAACCGGTACTTCTCAAAAATTTCAGAAAAAAGTCAACAAAGCCGTTAAGAGAGCAAGACACCTTGCAATTCTTCCGTATGTAGCGGATTTGATGAAGTAGAAATTATTTAAACGAATTAAATCCAGTGTTATGGAAGTGATATTAAAGAAAAACGTAGATAAATTAGGATACAAGGATGAAATCGTAACAGTAAAAGCTGGGTACGGACGTAACTTCCTTATTCCTCAAGGTTATGCGGTAATTGCAACTGAATCAGCTAAAAAAGCTCACGCAGAGGTAATGAAGCAAAGAAGCCATAAAGAATCAAAAATCAAAGAAGAAGCAGAAGCTATCGCAGCTAAATTGGAAGGACTTGAAATTAAAGTTACTGCCAAAGTTGGAGAAAGTGGAAAGATCTTCGGTTCAATCAACACAATTGCTTTAGCAGATGCTATCAAAGCTCAGGATGTTGATGTTGATCGTAAATCCATCACAATTTTAGGAGATGCAATCAAAGAATTGGGAACTTACAAAGCTACTGTAAACCTTCACAAAGAGGTTCAAAGAGAATTTGAATTTCAGGTAGTAGAAGAGTAATATTTCTTTGAAATTAGTATTGAAACCCGCTTGGATTTTATCCGGCGGGTTTTTTTGTTAATTACACTGTTTTAATGTTTTAGAAAGCTAAAACAAGAGCTTAATAGCTCAAAAAATGCCATTAATCGAATTCCTTTCAATCGAGCCTTAGTCTGTAATTCTAATTACTATCTTTAAGCTGACCCCTAAGATGAAATTTGACTGACATGTGCTCTGCTTTGGCTACTTCTTATTTGCGGCTAACTCAGCTAGTATTTTTCTTGTTGCTTGGATTTTTCCAAACTGGATTTGCGCAAGAGGATGAACCGATGAATCAAAAGAAAATTGATTCATTAATCATGGTTTTGTCCTATTCGGAGGAAAATGCAGATAAGGTGGATGTTCTTAATTCAATTTCTACCGAATTCTTAAATGTCGACTACAAAAAATCACTTGAGTATTCCGAACTAGCCCTTAATTTGGCTGAAAAGTTGAATTATCAGGAGGGAGTTGTTCAGGCTTCTATTGGTATCGGAAATATCTATATCAACTATTCTCTAAATTATTATAAAGGTCTTCCACATTTAACAAAAGCGCTTGAGGTAGCCGAATCAATTGACGACCAGCAAAAAGTAATGCAGGTGTATCGTCAGTTCGCTTACTTGAATTCCTTATTGGGTCAATATGACAAGGCGATTGAATTTAACTTCAGAGCGTTGGATATTGCTGAGGATAGAGGCAAGTATGAAGAATTGTCTGAAATCTATGCCTATATCGGTGATCTCTACATTGAAATGGGGGACATTAAAAAGGGGATGGATTATTACCAGATGGTATTTGACATTGAAACCCAAAATGATTTTGAGAAATCAACACCTTATGCGCTGGTTACAATGGGTAAATTTCATCGCTTGCAGGATGATTATCCCAAGTCACTTTACTTTTTCAGAAGGGCGCTAAAAAACTTTAATGCAGAAGGAAATGTCCGTTGGTCTTCATACGTCCATTCTCAATTAGGTGGGGTTTACCTGGGAATGAAAGAGTATGAACAGGCTATTTTGCAAGGTCAAATGGGATTGAATTTGGCCAGTTCACATAATCTTAAGAAGGAAAAGCTGGATAATTTCATGATTCTGGCTGTGGTGCACGACTCTTTAGGGGATTTTGAAACTTCTCTAATATATTATAAGAAATACAGTGTTTTAAAGGATTCCATTTTAACCTCTCGAATGACGGAACAGACAGAAATGTTCCAATCAAACTTTGAAAATGTCATTGAGCAGAATGAGTTAAAAATGATGAAGGCGGAAAAGGCTAGAACTGATTTAGAAAATCAGAATAGTGCCTTGATGATGGATTTGGCTATTGGAGCTACTGTAGCGGCACTTTTTATCGCTTTCTTACTCTTTTTAAGAATACGTCATAAAAGTAAAATCAATGCTCAGCTAGAGACGCAAAAAGTCGAATTAACAGAATTATCGCTGGTAGCTAGTAATACAACCAATTCCATTATCATTTTTGATCCTGATGTTAGAGTGCTATGGGTAAACAATGGTTTTGAGCAACTGAGTGGTTTAAAGTTTGAAGATGTTAAGGGTAGAAGTATGTTCGACTTTCCTAATGTTTCTGAAATGGGAGAGGAAGAATTACGTCAATTGAAGGTTTTGTTTGATTCAAAAGTGCCTTTTACCCGCGATGCGGCTGCTTACCATAAAGATGGAAGTAAATATTGGGTTTCGATGAGTATTACTCCAGTTCTTGATGAGCAGGGAGAGTTAGCTAAATTCATTAGTGTTGGTACCAATATTACGGAACTAGTTAATTTGGAAGAGCAGTATGAGAGTTTGGTCGAAGGATCTTCTGATGCAATCTATGAGTTGAATTTGAATGGGAATTTCTCTTTTGTCAATGATAAAATGGCCGCTGTAACTCAATACAGTAAAGAAGAGCTTAAGGAAATGCATTATACTGAGCTCATTCATGAAGATCATGTTGAGAAGGTACGGAAATTCTATTCTGAGCAGTTCTTTTCAAAGGAGCCGAGTAGTTATATTGAATATCCATTAATTGCCAAGAGTGGAAAAGAGTACTGGATTGGCCAAAATGCACAATTGCAAATCCAATCGGACAATGGACGAGTATGTGGTTATCAAATGATTGCCCGTAACATCACAGAGAAAAAACTAGCTGAAGATAAACTGAACAAGACGCATGATAATACACGTCTACTCAGTGAAATTGGAAAACAAATTACTTCTTCACTTTCGGTCAACGATATTATTGATAAGGTTTACGAGAATATCAATAAGTTGATGGATGCAAATGTCTTTGGTATTGCTATTCATTATCCAGATTCAAATGAATTGCGTTTTCCGGCCATTGTGGAGAATAATGAGAAGTTAGGAGATGTTGCCTTTGATTTAGATGATGAGACTCGTTTAGGTGTGCTCTGTTTTAAAGAACGTAAGGAGATCGTCATCGGAGATTACGTTAAAGAAGTTTCAAAGTTTTTACCAACCAATGAAGTAGCGACTCCTGTAGCTGGTGGTTTACCAGATTCTACTATTTATTTACCGCTTATTTTGAAGGATCATATTATAGGGGTAATTACGGTACAAAGTTTTGAACGTAATGCCTATGATGAATACCAGGTAGATATGGTCCGATCCATTGCTAGTTTTGCCTCTATTGCAATTGATAATGCTGGACTTTACCAAACAATGGAGGAGAGGGTAGAACGTAGAACTATCGAAGTACGCAGACAAAAAGAAGAGTTAGAGATTAATTATGCGAATACCAAAATTCTGAGTAATATCGGTTTGTTGGTTTCCACTACGCTCGATTTTGGAGATATCTTTGACGAAGTTCATGAGAGTATTGTTAAGATGATGGACGCCGAAATATTTGGTGTTCGTCTTTATGAAGAGGAGAATAACTCAGTACTTTATAAATACGAAATTGAAAGTGGAGTTCGAGATCCTGAATTAAGGATTTCAATGGACGAAAAGGATAATTATACCGTTTGGTGCGTCAAGAATCAAAAGAAGATTATCATCAACGATAATGCGGTTGATTATAAAAAGTACGTTGACGAAATAAAGGTACCTTCTGGTAAACAGCCTGAATCACTTCTCTTTTATCCAATGATTGTGGATAATAAAGTGATTGGAGTAATTACGGTTCAAAGCTTTAAAAAGAATGCATATCAGAATTATCACCTCGATATTCTAAAAACCCTTTCATCTTATATTGGTACGGCCATTGACAATGCTGTATTGTATGAAACTCTTGAGCAAAAGGTAAGAGAACGTACGTTGGAAGTCCGTCAGAAAAACAAAGACATTACGGCTAGTATTAACTATGCCAAAAGAATTCAAACAGGAATGCTTCCTTCGCAAAGCTTCATGGAACAATTGCTTCAGGATACTTTTGTGTTGTTTAAACCAAGAGATATCGTTAGTGGGGACTTTTATTGGATGGATCGCTATAGAGCCAAAATTCTGATGGCAGTGGTAGATTGTACCGGACATGGTGTACCGGGAGCTATGATGAGTATTATTGGCCGTAATCTTCTTGATCAGGCCGTGAACGAAAAAGGCTTGACGATGCCTTCTCAAATTCTCAATTTCCTGCAGGTAGGATTAATGGTTGCTTTTGGACAAACAGAAAACGAAAAGTCTGACGTCTTTGACGGAATGGACATCTCTTTATGTTGCATTGATTTGGCGAATCATAAATTAGAGTTTGCTGGAGCTAATAATCCGCTTTACATCATCCGAGATGAGGAATTAGAGATTGTTAAAGGGGATAAAGTAGGTATTAGTGCTCAATACCAGGCATTTGGTGGTTATAATAACGTTGAAATGGATATTGAAGAGGGAGATATGATTTATCTTTTCTCTGACGGATATCCGGATCAATTTGGAGGTGATCGTAACAAAAAATTCACATATAAGCGCTTTGGGGATTTGTTAATAGATATCCACTTGAAACCTGTACAAGAGCAGTTGGAAGTACTTGAAGAAACGATTGAAGAGTGGAAGGGAGATCGAGATCAAACTGATGATGTTTGTATTATGGGAACCAAAATAACCTTTCCTAAGTAGGTTGTTTATCTGATGCTTGCAATGAGTGTTTAAATTCTCTTCATTAAAAAAAACAGTAAAAATACGGTGTGGAAACCGTAAAAATACGCAATTGATTATCCGTACAAAGTCGTAATTTACATTAGCCAAACTTTTTGCTATGGACACTGTATGTATCAATTGGGTATCAATCAATTCGATTGGTTGGGAAAAAAGAGATTCCGATGAAGCTCCTTTTTATGTAATTGTAAAAAATAACGAGCTGTTATTTATTGGATCAACATTTAACAGCAGTGCTCATATCGAGATCAGGAAAAGCATCGAACAATTAAAACTAGATTATTTGGAATTGACAATCTGGTTAGGTTTTGTGGATTATAATTGTTCCACAAGAGCGAAGCTGGATAAGGATTTTGTCTATGACTGCCGTAATTTGTTGATTTATGAAAACCGACCTTTATTAAACAAACGATACAAAAGAACTTATAGAGGACGAAAAAATCTGGAAATGCAAAGTAAAGGATGTCCGTTTTTAAAAGAGTTTAGCACCGATGCTGGACAGGCTATTCATTTAATGAAATAAAAAAACCGATCCGGAACTTATCCAAATCGGTCTTTAATATTCTGAAAAGAGTATTTGTTACTTAAAGTTGTCAGCAACAATCAAATCTTTTGTTCCGTGTCCCCAAGAGTAGAACCCTTCACCTGATTTAACTCCCAATTTACCGGCAGTAACCATATTTACCAATAATGGGCAAGGAGCATATTTATCGTTTCCTAAACCTTCATAAAGAACGTTCATAATAGCCAAACAAACATCCAAACCAATAAAGTCCGCTAGTTGAAGTGGTCCCATTGGATGAGCCATTCCTAATTTCATTACAGTATCAATTTCCTCAACTCCAGCAACTCCTTCGTTAAGTGTAATGATTGCTTCATTAATCATTGGCATTAAAATTCGGTTGGCTACAAACCCTGGATAATCGTTTACCTCAACCGGAACTTTACTTAACGATTTTGAAACTTCCATAATGGTATTGGTCACTTCATCAGAAGTCGAATAACCACGAATAACTTCTACCAACTTCATTACTGGAACTGGATTCATAAAGTGCATTCCAATTACATTTTGAGGTTTAGAAGTAACTGCCGCAATTTTTGTAATGGAAATAGAAGATGTATTGGTTCCTAAAATACAATCGTCCGAAGTATGCTCGTCAATGTCCCTGAAAATTTTCAATTTCAAATCAACATTTTCTGTTGCTGCTTCTACAACCAATTCAGCATTACTAACACCAGTTTTTAAATCAGTTCCGGTTGTAATATTAGCAAGTGTATTGTTTTTATCCTCTTCAGTGATCTTTTCTTTAGCGATCATTCTGTCAAGGTTTTTTGAAATCTTAGCAACAGCTTTGTCTAAAGCATCCTGCGAAACATCTACTAATTGTACCTTGTATCCAAATTGAGCAAAAGTATGAGCAATTCCATTACCCATTGTTCCAGCTCCAATCACGGTTATATTCTCCATTATTGTTTGTTTTTTCCTTATAAAATTAAAGGCTAAATATAATTATTTTAAAGCTGCACCCAACCATTTTTTGAGTGTTTGCGTTCTACCCACTGAAAGCATAAATTGGCTACTTCAACTTTTGAAATGAAAAAAACAGGAGGTTCGTTTAACGGACCTCCTGCTTTTTTTGTCACCAAAAGGTCTTTCAACGTTTCAAAAAATAAACAGGCACAATTTTTTTAAGAAAGATTAGTTTCTTTTCTAAATTTTGTCATTAATTCAATAGACTTAATTCGTAGCTTCGTTATATGATTGAAGAAAAGGTGGAAAGAGAGGAAGTTCCGAAAAGGGAAAAGAATCCAGGCTACTCAGTAATTTTGCTGGGGGTAGTGTCGGCTATTTTGACAATGCCACTTTTCATGCTTTTATATAAGTATTTTCCCACCTTATCTATCAATTTAGGTGATAGAATTCTACGACTCGATCACATCATTTTATTCCTGGCTATTTTCTTCTTAACCTACTATTTGGTGAAAAAGCTGCGAATGGTAGTTTATATTGCTCTTATAGCAGGCTTGGTAGCTCTGACAATAACCAATTTTTCTGGAATTTATACGTTGGATAATCTCTATCATGATTATTCTGAATTTTTGTACGATTTAAGTCAGCATTCGCTTCGTCAAAAGTTTTCATCCCAAGAGGCTGACTTTAAGAAAGAAGATGAATTGAGAGCGGCTATTGATTATAATAATCCTGATCTAAGAAATTATTCGGCAAGCATTGCCATTAAACATTTTGACGATAGGGCTTACCTTTCCAAAAATCGTAAATGGGTACAGTTTTTCTCTGTATTTAAAGAGGTTTATTCGCAGTGGAAATATGTCTACGACCCAATAAATGAAGACTATTATTCTAAATCTAGCGAGACGTTGTCGCAACTTGAATATGATGAATATTTCAAAGGAGATTGTGATGACTATTCTATTATGATGGCTTCCTGTATAAAAGCCATTGGGGGAGAAGTGAGGTTGGTACGAACAATTGTTAACCAAAACGGAAAAGAAATAGGGCACATGTATCCTGAGGTTAAGTTTGGAGACACCAAGGACTTGGAAACGGTTGTTTATCTAATCAAGAACATCTATTTTCCGGAAGAGTCAAAGGAAAAATCCATTTTTTACTTTCAAGATAGCAAAGGGTTTATTTGGCTTAATTTCGACTATAATGATGCCTATCCCGGAGGGAAATATCAAAGTGAGGTTCGCGAAAGCGAAATTATAATTTGATCTTAACTTTTTAAAATTCAAACGATTTAGGTAATTTTGTAGGTATTAATACTTAGGAAACCCCTTCTTTGCAAAAAATAAAGTTGCGTTTTCCAAAATATTGCCCTAAATTGAAAGGAGATAGCCCCATTTTCCTATGCAAATTGAAAAATACAGTTTTCATTGTCCATCTTGTTCAGTGTGCCTGAGCAAAGCGGAAGTTGTAGAACTTAATACGTTAAGGTCTAACGGTGATAAAGGTGTTATTCGATTAAACATTTCTATCGGAAATTACAATTACGAGCACGAACCGGATGTAGAATTTGATAAGGGAGAAATTGTTGACTTTTACTGTGAACATTGTAAGCAGGCAGTTCATTCGGACCAATACGAAAACTTTGCGTTATTAATCATGAAGGTAGATACGGAAATTGAATTTGAAATTCTATTTTCACGTGAAGCAGGTAAACGGAAAACTTACATTATTACTGAAGATGGAATAGAGTCTTATTCTCAAAAATAAACCCTTTCACATACCTTTCTATTTCCTATAACAAATAATCAAAAACTTTTTGCGGATAATAAGACGTCACTTAATTGATGATTATTTAACCCCATTTGCTCAATTTAAAATCTAAATTTGATTTAGTATTATGATCTCAAATTGAATCCTTATCATGAAAAAGTTAATCCCTCTTTTCCTTATTTCGTTTTTAGTAGCCTGTTCCGGAAGCAAAGATGGCGCACAAGCTGAAAAAGTTCAAATCAATCCCGAATTCTCTGAGTATATATCTGCTTTTACTGGTGGAGTTATCCCTTCTGACGGAGCTATTAAAGTTCAGTTTAATGAAGAAATGCCTAAAGATGCTCGTGAAAGGGAAGATTTAGAAGACATTTTTGTGCTTTATCCTGAAGCGGAAGGAGATGTAAGCTGGGTGGATGATAGAACCCTTCAGTTTACTCCTGAGGAAGCTTTGAATTCAGGAACACTTTATAAAGCTTCTGTAGAAATATCAGAGTTGATGGACGTAAAAGATGGTTTGGAAACCTTTGAATTTAATTTCAGAACACAACGAAAAAGCTTTCAGTTTGAAATAGAACGTTTTACTTCTTATAGTTCTTCCGATTTCAGCAAGCAAAAAATGATCGGAAAATTGACTTTTTCTGAAAAGGTAGATTCTAATGCGGTTAAAAAAATGGTTACCGCCACTCAAGATGGAAGAGATTTAAAGATTCAAACCATTCAGGAAAATCAGCAAAATTATCACTTTGTTATACACAATATCGAACGAAAAACAAGTCGTTCAACTTTATATGTTGAATGGAATGGAGATCCTGTTGGTATTGAAAAAAGTGGTAATAAGAGTATTAAAATTCCAAGAAAAGATGAATTTGTAGTGATGGACGTTGAAGTAAATCACGCTCCTGAACAATTCGTAAGAGTTCATTTTTCCGATCCTTTAGAGCAGAATCAGTTTTTAGAAGGACTCATTTATTTACAAGATAATGACGTTTCTATCGTAGCCGACGATCAGGTGGTTCTACTGTATCCGAATGAACGAATTGTTGGATATGACAAAATTAAAATTGCTCAAGGAGTACGAAATGTCAATAATAAAAAACTGACGGCATCAACATCCATGAGTTTGCATTTTGATGACATTGCTCCTGACTTTGAGTTGTTGGGAGAAGGAAATATCGTTCCACGTGCAGGAAAAGCTCACTTTCCATTCTCGGCTATCAATCTCACCGCGGTAGACATTACCATAACCAAGATTTTTGAAGAAAACGTCATTCAATTTTTACAGGTTAATAGTTATGACGGAACTTATCAATTGAGAAGGGTAGGAAGAGAAGTACATGAGGAACGTGTAGAGTTAGATCCCGAAGGACAAATGAACTTGCATGATTGGAATAACTTCTCCATTGATTTATCCAAGTATGTTGATATGGATCCAGGAGCTATTTATCGTGTTGAACTCTCGGCTCGAAAAGAGTATTCACTGTATGATTGTAACGCTGGAAAAACGATCGATGAGGAATTAACCACTTTTGCTTTTACGGCTAAAGATGAAGAATGGCATGAGCGTGACTGGAATGATTATTACTATGATTACGATTATTACTACTATGATTACGACTACGATTACTCAGATCGGTATGATCCATGCAGCGACTATTTTTATCAAAACAAAAGCATTAGTCGTAATGTGTTAATCTCTGATATTGGAATCATTGCCAAAGCAGGCTCTGACAAAAAAATGCACGTGATACTTACCGATTTGAATTCGACGGAACCGATGGCTTCTGCCAATGTCAAGTTTTATGATTACCAACAGCAGTTATTAGGAGAAACTAAGACCGATGAGAACGGGATGTGTGATATGCACCTCAATCGTAAACCATTTGTTGTAATTGCTGAAAAAGATGGTCAAAAAGGGTATTTAAAGCTAAATGATGGAGAAAGTTTATCGTTGTCAAAGTTTGACGTTTCAGGAGAAACCGTACAAAGGGGTGTAAAAGGATTTATTTACACTGAACGTGGTGTTTGGCGTCCAGGGGATAGTTTGTATATCTCTTTTATGTTGGAAGATAAAGATGATATTTTACCAGCTTCTCATCCTGTTAAATTTGAATTCATTAATCCTAAGGGAATTGTGGTAGATGAAAAAATCAGAGCTCATTCGGTAAATGGCTTGTATGATTTCAGAACAGCTACCGATCCCGAAGCCATTACTGGTAACTATAGTGCTAGAGTAACAATAGGGAACAGAACTTTCTACAAATCATTAAAGGTTGAAAGTGTTAAACCTAATCGTCTCAAAATTAACATGTCTTTTGATGGAGAGATGCTAACACAAGAGTCTGGACGAGATGTTAATCTGGAGGTAAAATGGTTGCACGGTGCGGTAGCAGATGGTTTAAAAACCAAAGTAGATGTTCATTTGGTGGATACCCGTACCCAGTTTAAAAAACTCAATGGCTTTATTTTTGACGATCCTTTAAAGGACTTTACAGCTGAGGATAAAACAGTGTTTGAAGGAAATTTGAACAGTAATGGGAAAATTATTTTCGATCATGGAATTCGTTTAAACAGTGCTGCTCCAGGAATGTTGAAAGCTTATTTCACAACTAAAGTATTTGAAAAAGGAGGGGACTTCAGTATTGATCGTACTTCAGTGACTTATTCGCCTTACTCTTCTTATACGGGAATTAGAGTTCCGGAAGGGGACATGTATGGTGGAACTTTAGTAACGGATGAAGATCATTATGTAGATATTATTACTGTAAATGAAAACGGAAAGTTTGTCAATAATGATGTCAGTGTGAAAGTCTATAAGTTAGAATGGAGATGGTGGTGGGATAGCTACGACAATGATCTGGCAAGCTATATATCTCGATCCAGCACCATTGCCATGGATTCTAAATCTATTTCTACTTCAGGCGGAAAAGCACGTTATAAATTCCATGTGGACAAAGAAGATTGGGGAAGATATCTTATCCTGGTTGAAAATAAAGAATCTGGGCATACTACCGGTAAAGTGGTTTACGTAGATTGGCCTTATTATGCTCGTTCAAGCCGATCAAGCGGTGAAAATTCTACCATGCTCAACTTTTCTACCGATAAAGAGAAGTATACTAAGGGCGAAACCGTTAAACTATCTATTCCAACCCCTGAAGAAGGAAAGGCTTTGATTAGTTTGGAGAGTGGAACGAAAATCGTTGATAAGTTTTGGGTAGATACCAAAAAAGGGGAAACGTCTTGTGAGTTTGTTACTACGGATGAAATGGATCCAAATGTGTTCGTTCATGTAACGCTTCTGCAGCCATATCAAACTACGGCTAATGACATGCCTATCAGAATGTATGGAGTAGTACCAATTTATGTTGAAGATCCTGCTTCACATTTAAAACCGGTCATTAATATGCCTTCTGTCTTACGACCAGAGACCTCAACAACTATTAAGGTTTCTGAGAAAAACAACAAACCAATGAGTTATACTTTGGCCATTGTTGATGAAGGATTATTGGACCTTACTAATTTCAAAACACCTGATCCGTGGACACATTTTAATGCTCGTGAAGCTTTAGGAGTTAAAACCTGGGATATGTACGATTATGTGATGGGAGCTTATGGTGAGGAACTAGATAAAATGTTAGCTATTGGTGGTGATGCTGATGGAAATGGTAAGAAAGCAGCTAAAGCCAATCGTTTTAAACCAATGGTGGAGTTTTTAGGGCCATTTGAAATTGACGGAAATAGTCGTTCACACAAAATAGACATTCCAAATTATGTGGGGTCAGTTAGGGTAATGGTGATTGCCGGAGAGGATAATGCTTATGGAAATGCTGAAAAAACAGTTCCAGTCCGAAATCCATTAATGGTATTAGGAACTTTACCTCGTGTACTCGGACCAGGAGAGGATGTGACCTTACCGGTGAACGTTTTTGCAATGGAAAAGCATGTAAAGAATGTTTCAGTGACGGTAAAAACCAATAAAATGTTCAGCATTCAAGGTAAGAGCCAGCGATCAGTTACCTTCAATAAGATTGGAGACAAAATCGTGAACTTTAATTTAAAAGTGGCGAAGAAAATTGGGTTGGGGAAAGTCACCATCATTGCTTCAAGTGGAAAAGAAAAAGCGAAATACGAATTTGAAATTGACGTAAGAACTCCAAATACTGAGCAAACTAAGACAGTAGAAAAGGTGTTAAACGCTGGTGAATCTTATTCAGATGCAGTTGATTATTTCGGAATTAGAGGAACCAATCAGGCTTATTTGGAGGTGTCTAACTTCCCTCCAGTTGATTTGGGGAGACGTTTGGATTATTTGATTGGATATCCGCATGGATGTATTGAACAAACTACTTCTTCGGTATTCCCTCAGTTGTTTCTTTCTGATTTAATGGAACTGGATGGAAATCGCCAATCAATGATTCAAGCCAACGTAAATGCAGGTATTAATCGAATTAAGTTATTCCAAACATCGAATGGAGGGTTCTCTTATTGGCCGGGAGGAACTTATGATAATGAGTGGGGAACCAATTATGCTGGACATTTCCTTATTGAGGCTGAGAAGAAGGGATATGCAGTTCCATCAAACTTAAAAAGTAGATGGATTAAGTATCAGAAAAAACAAGCCAAGAACTGGAATAAAGCGAATCAGGGAACAGATGGTGCACACTATGATGACCTTACGCAAGCCTATCGACTATTTACTCTAGCCTTAGCAGGAAAACCGGAAATTGGATTAATGAACCGTCTTCGTGAACGAAATGACCTTTCACTACCAGCAAGATGGCGATTGGCAGGAGCGTATAAACTGGCTGGTCAAAAGGAGATTGCCGAAAAGCTAATCTCAGGTAGGGCAACTTTTGTTCCTGAATATGTAGAGTTATCTTATACCTACGGTTCTAATACTCGTGATGAGGCTATGATTTTGGAAACGCTAGTATTGATGGGTAAAAAAGTAGAAGGAGCAGAATTGGCAAAGAAAATTGCTAATCGCCTTAATCAGGATAATTGGATGAGTACACAAACTACAGCTTATGCTTTGTTGGCAGTAAGCAAATTTGTGGGCGTAAACAATGCTGAGAAAAAACTAAAATTCGCTTATACGATCAATGGACAATCCGGTAGCCGAAATTCTGAGATGACTATGGTGAGTTTTGATTTGAAAGGAAAAACAAAGAATGTTTCGGTGAAGAATACCGGAAAGGGAATTTTGTATGTTCGTCTTATCACCAAAGGAGTTCCGTTAGGAGGAGAGGAGAGAGAAGAGGCTAAGAATGTTCAGTTGACGGTGAATTATTACAACATGAAAAATCAACCTATTTCGGTTGATCGGATGAAGCAGGGAACTGACTTTGTTGCAGAGATAAAGGTGAGTAATCCTGGTACCAGGGGTACTTTGAAAGAGTTGGCGCTTTCTCACATTGTTCCTTCAGGTTGGGAAATTCATAATTCGCGAATGGATGAATACCAGTCTAATAAATCATCATACTTCACTTATCAGGATATTAGAGATGATCGTTTATACACCTATTTTAATCTGAGTGCGGGTAAAACTAAAACCTTCAGGGTTCAACTAAACTCAGCTTATTTAGGTAGATACTATTTGCCAGGAATAAGTGTTGAAGCGATGTATGATAATACGGTTTATAGCCGTGTAAGAGGAAAATGGGTTGAAGTGGTTGATCAGGATATCATCAATTAATATAATGGACACCAATCGGAAATAGTTTTCGATTGGTGTTTTACCTAATTCTCATAGGAATCGACCCAATTCTCAATTTTTTTATCTGCAAAGACTTTGAATTTGTAATTTTATTTGGATTTAAAACTAAACTATGAAATTGAAATTTGCTTTTTTGACATTAGCGCTTATGTTGGTTACAACAATTGCAAGTGCATACTCAGTACCTTATTACAATAAGGATTCAAAGACGTATACTTTCAAAGTAAAGATCAACGGATCAACACGTGAAATTACGTTTAAAGGAAGTACCACAGGTACTGCTCACTGTCCTCCAACAGCTGATGTGGCGGAGATTGAGTCAAGCTGTGGCTGGGTGAAAGTTAATAACGGTCAAAAAGTAACAATTAAAGATGGTTGCATTACCATTGACTAATTAAATTTCAAGATATTTCAGGAGCCTTCTCATTACGAGAGGGCTTTTTTTTTGAATTAATTCGCAATTATTCCAAACGAATTGGAAGCTCTTTCCGTTATAGGTATTAGATTTGTATCGCTTTTTTAATGAAATTTTTAATTTCCATATTCTCTATTTTTCTGTTTACCAGCTTGTTTGGGCAGATTCCAGATTATTTTGGTAATAGTCCGGAATGGTTACAACATTCCAGCTGTATAGAAGGTTTACCGCAATGTAAGCTTGAAACAAATAGTGTTTATTATGTTGATGGAGATACAGATGTTGTTGCAACAGGAGAGTTGTATTGGAAAATCCGAAAATATGGAGAAAGTACCTTTGTATTAGAAGATACGATTATCCCTTCTTTTTGTGAAGGTCATTTTGAGTCCGACATTTTGGTAGCCTTATTACGCCAGGACGAACGAAGAATTGTAGCCTATAATTTTGATGATGAAACCGAAGAGATTTTGTACGATTTTGGTTTGGAGGAAGGGGATACGCTTCCTGTAACTTCTATTCAAATTTATGAAGATGTTGTGGTAACCGATTTAGATAGTATCATGATATCAGGTATTTGGCATCGTACTTTTGAAGTTGATTCTGAAGAAATAGAGTTTATTATAGAAGGAGTAGGGCACGATAGAGGATTTCTTGAGCCTATGTATACCACTGAAGATTGTAAGTATACTCACGGTTGTTATTCGCTTTATGGTAATATAGAATGGTTCAATGATGTTGCAACCGAGGATTGTGAATTTGTTGCATCAATTGATCCGATTGACTCTGATAATTCTTTATTGTTATTTCCAAATCCAGCATCTAATTGGCTTCGATTAGGAGGTGTTCTTCCTGATAAGCACAAAATTGTGGTTTATGATCAGTTAGGAAGAACCATCATGGAGGTTGAGAATACTAACGGAATCATTGATTTAACTACCCTCGAAACTGGAAGTTACCATTTACAGCTTAGAAGCATAAGTGGTGTTCAAAATGCCAGTTTTATTAAGCAATAATTTACTTTACCGCTTTTATCTGTTTTGCTTAGGAAACCTTTGATTTCTTTTCGCTTCTTTCTTGAACTTATAAACTCTAATAGGAACTCCTATCATGGCTCCAAGAATTAAACCTGCTGTAAGAACAAAGATAACTGCAAAGGCTATTTGACAGGATTCGCTTTGATAAAAAGAAAGTAGGCCATAGTTTTCCAATAAATCCGCTTCCCGGACTCTGTATTTGTCCGAATGTGCATCAGGAGCAATTTCAGTCAAATCGTTGACATAGCTACTTTCGCCGGTTTTGGTGTTATAAGTTTGGTAACTGTTTAAAGGAAATTCTCCGTCTTCATATTCATAAGCTTCCTGTGTATAGATGAGGTCACCATACATATGAGGTTCATATAAATGAACCCCTCCTTCGTAACCATAGGTGTCTCTGTTCCAGCCGCAGAAAAAGCAAAAAGGGATGTGATTTCGGGTGTAAGATCGAATCATTAAAACCTCTTCACCTTCGGCCTCAGCAGTATTCACTAAGAAACAAACGGAATCGTTAAGTGCAAAATAATGATGGGTAGAACGTTCGTTTTGAAGATGACTGTAAATGGTTTTTTTGTTTGTTTCTGGCTGACTTACAGTTATATCTAAGCCGTAAATAATAACGCTAATAATAAACAACGTCAGCGTTATCTTAGCAAAGAGTTTCCAAAGCGTCCCAAAATATTTCCCAATTCCCATGAAGCGTAGCGTTGAGGTTTAAACGAAGATAGTCAAATGAAGGCCGAAGAACCATTCTTTTGATTATTTGGGATGTTTTATGAGTAAATGGAAGATGTGTTTAGAGCTGAATACCCAATGTCAGATAAAAACTAATTCCATCCGAAGGTATAATTCCCGGTCCTGGATAACCTGTTGCACGGCGAGAAAAGTACTTATTGTTGGTAAAGTTATTTACTCCTCCACTAAAGGTGAAAATTTTGTTCAACTTGTAGTTCATGGCATAATCCAAAACATAATAGGATGGGATTATGCCGGCAATAGCATTAGGATCAAACTGGGCATTAGTTCCGTCAGTGTAATGTTCATGAATATAGGAAGCTAGTACAGAGAAGTTCCACTTTTTATGATGGAAACGAAGTCCCATTTTTGCTGAAAGAGGAGGAACCAGTTCAACCCATTTTTGACTCAAAGCTGTTTCTTCATGTTTACCATATCGGGCATAAACGAATGAACAGTTTGCAAAAACAGAGAAATAGGTTTCTGAGCTATCTGTTTTCTTGAATTTTTGTTCACCATAAAGCTCCACACCTGTGCTGTAGGCACGTCCAACATTTGTTCTTAAACGAACAAATTCATAATCATTAATCTTGTGGTTGATGATTCCTATTTTATTGTCATAAAATAAAAAGAAGGCACTAACATCAAATAGAAGGTTTTTAGTTCTTCCTCGATATCCAAAATCAGCATTAAAGCCTTTTTCGTCAGAAATATCCGGATCAACTACTTGATTTGGATTTGATAAACGAATGTCTGAAAAGTTAATTCCACGGTAATTTTGAGCAATGTTTCCGTACACTTCAGTCTTTTTTGATGGGTGGTATGAAAAACCTATTCCTCCAAGTAAAATAGATCGGCTATTGCTTTTAGTCTCAGTATAAGTAGTGTCAAAAATTAAGGTTCCTGTCAATGGGTGAAAAACCATTTCACGATAATATCCTTCAGCTTTTGTTTGAATGTATTCGTATCGTAATCCACCAGAAATGGAGAGTTTTTTATTGAGCCATAAGATGTTCTCTACAAAAGCAGCAGCATTCTGCGAAGGAAAATCATAGTCAGAACCTTCTAAGTTATCTGGATTCAAAAACTCAAAATTGGCATCATATCCATCATCTGCTTTACCTTGTTTACTACTAGTCAAACCTTGATAATAACGAACTCCACCGGCCAAAGCACCAAACATCTTTTTTCCTATAGGGTAACGTTGTAGCAGGCGCAGTTCGGCTCCAAAGTTGTTAAAATTTCCGTCAATTAAATCTCTTTCTGATAAATCATCAATTCGAGAAATTTTTTCAAGATTACCCAATGCTTGTCTTCTGGCATCCACTCTAAAAGCTTTTAGGTCGATAGTCGTTTTGTTTTTCGGCTGCCAATTCAAATTCAAAGCTGTAATATTCCAGTCTACTGCAAACCAATTTCTTTCTCGAATAGATTGTCTAGGATTCTGTTCAAACAGGGCGTCAGTTAGCCCCCCGGCTTGTTGAGCCAAATAAGACATGTAGGTATGTTCTAATCTCAAACGAAGATTATCGGAGAAATGAATTCCGATTTGACCAAATGCCTGGTGCTGGTGAAAACCTGAATTTTCACGCCATCCATCTCCCTGTTTGTATTGATAATACCCTAAATAGGTAATACGTTTTTTGATGGTTCCTGAAACGGCATTAAAGGTGTTAACTAAATTATAGGCTCCATAGGTATGTGAACCTTTGTAAGAGATTGGCTTTTTGGAAGGCTCCATCAATTTAAAATTCAGCATTCCGCCAAATTGAGGCCCAAACTGCAAGGATGCTGCTCCTCTAATTAATTGAATTTTTTCAATGGCTTCAGCAGGTGGAGTATAGTAACTTTCAGGATATCCTAAGGCATCTGCTGAGATATCGTATCCGTTTTGACGAGTATTAAAATGGGCCGTTCTGCTTGGACTTAATCCTCTTGCTCCAATTCCCAACTGTAAACCTCCTCCGTCCGATTCCCAGATGTTTAATCCTGGTACGGTAGCGTATAATTCGCGGGCATTATTAATGGATTTGTTAGCATTGACTTTATTCAAATCTACCAACTGTGTTTTTTTACCATGGGTAACAGTTACTCCCTCTACCATTCGCATAGAAGAACCTTCAAATTCTGAATCATCACCGTAAACAACCACTTTTTTTAATTCCGAATCAGCCTGGAGTTCAAAATTCATTTCAATTGACTCATCTTTTAATTCAAAACGCTTAGTGAGTGTTTTGTGATAGAGTGATTTTATTTCTAATGAATATTCTCCTTTTGGAATGTCTTCAAAATAAAAACGACCGTGCTCATCGGCCAAAGTTTCCATTTTAATAAAGTCCGAAGGGTTATGATGATTGATTAGGGTAACTTTTGAATAGGAAAGCCGATCTCCCTCTGTGTTTTTTGCAATACCATAAATATCCACCTGTGTCAATGCCGTAAGGGCACAGAAAACAAATAGATATGTTAAGGCAAGTGCTTTCACTTATTATAAGGTTCTAGCCAGTAACGATGGCTTAAATTATTTTCAAGGGCCGCTAAATTATGCTTTTTATCAATAAAAAGTTGACTGGGCCTACCATTAAGTGTCACAAAAACTTCAGCTCGAATTTCCGGATTCTTAAATTTTAGATCAACATGTCCGGTACTAATGGTTGTGTCTTGGTAGGTTTCTTCGAGGTAGGAAGCGTATTGCAAAATCATATCAGGTTGATGACTCATTTGCTTTTCCTGCATATACGTTAGGTGATTGCAAGTTGGAACTTCCCATTCTATCCCGGTTTCGGGATCATGCAAATAAAAATATCCATGTCCTGCTTTCTCCATGAGCATTACTCTCCAACTAAAACGAAAACCTTCTTCAGTCCAAAATAAATCTCCAGGGTAGAGAAGGTAACGGAATGGGAACAAAATTTGAAAGCTGATATAAGAAGCTAACAAGACATTGGCAATTCTAAATCCAGATTGTGGGTTGATATTTTTCCTTTCTGATTTAAAGTTCGGAAATGGAATAAATGCCAAAATATTTCGTAAAACGTCCAAAGCACGTTTATGTAAATTGTCCGACAAAAAGATGAGTGTTCCAACCATCATTACCCAAGGGAAAACTCCAATTGGGAATAGCATCCAGGTTAAAAAATGGAAAAGGATCACAAAGCCATAGGCAAAGTTTCTTGTTTTAGCATTGAGGAGGAAGAATACAATGAACAAATCATAAATGCATCCTGCCCAGCTGAAAAGATAAGCCACCCAGTCTTGCGTGAATAAGTCTCCTACAATTGGCCAGTGGTGTGCCGTGTGTAACCAGTATTTTAAAGGTTGTGCTTCAAACAACCAATCACTTTCTAATTTGGCAATTCCGGCAAAAATGTAAACAATTGCCATCTGGAATTTTAAAATTCCAGTATGCCAGGCTTTTACTGTTTCGGACTCTCTTACCAGACCTAATCTAACATCCAGCGAAAAGTAGCGGTTCGCCGGTAAAAAGATGAGTAAAAGGGCCACCAGACTGACAAAGTAATAGTGGTTTAAGTAAGTGGTCTTATCAAGTAATTCAATATATGTAAAGAGAATAAAAAAGCCAATTGAGGCAAAGCGATAAAAAAGCCCCAGTGTAATAAGTATGGCACAGGCTAACATCCCATAAAACATAGCGTAAATTGCCATCTCTGAAGGGTAGGGAAGCCAATCAAAGCCGTAGTAGCTGAAATGAAATTCAGGAGCGACATAAAAGTCGTTCACCCATCCGTAAGACATGAAACGAATGGTACTAAAGGTCATTAAAACTCCAAAGCAAATTCGGAAAAAAGCCAATCCATTGGCAGGAATGGTTTTGTGCCAATCAAAAAAAGATGCGATATAGTTTTTAATCGCCGTCACTATCTGAGAAGGTAATTTGTAATCCCAGTGTAGATGCCATATCGGTTTTAGTGTAAGTAACGAGTTTCTTTATTTCCTGAAAAGCCTCTGTAAATCCACTAAAATTGGTTAATACATCAGCATTAAAATCATTACCTAATGCGTTAATTTTAGTTTGAATAGTTCCAAATTGAGCAATGATGTTATTACTTAATGAAGGATCGGCATCTTCTCCTTGAACATCAATGATATAATCATCAAACCCAATTCCTTCACCACCTTTAAAACAATTCAGTAAGGCAGTAACATTTTCTAATGCCAAAACTTTAGATTGCTTTGAAAAGTGTGCCTCAGTCATTTCTGGAAGAGGTTCTCCACCACTAAATTGTCCTGCAGGAATCCCAACTTTGGCATTTTTAAGTAATTCAACATCTTTTACAAATTCATTGAACATTATTCCAGTTGAAGATCCTACATCCGTTCCGTCAGCCGCAATAAACTCACTTTTGTAAGTTGCATTCCAAGCAGTTAATACCGGAGCAAATTCAGTTTTCATCTTCTCGGTTAAATCACCCAGGTAGGTTTTACGATTTTCAGCTAAGGCGTCTGTTGTAAAACGATCTAAAATAGAGCCTGAGCCTTCAAAATAGAGAAGATAATCCATTGCTGGAAGTCCAATGGCATCTGTATTTGAGAGTGAACCTAAGGTATAAGAACCACTTTCAACATTGTCCTCAATTTTTGCCGTATCAACCGGATAGGTATTCATGGCAGCTTTCACACCATTGTCCATCATTGGTCCAAAATCATACATTTTACAACGTTCAAAGTTTTTGTACGTTCCAATGAAGGTGGATTGCAGTGTAGTAAGGTTTGTAGCATTTGGATTCGCAATGAATTCATCTGCCGAGCCATCCAAATTAATGAGTGCCTGGTTCATACTATTAATGGAAGGTATAATAACGGCCGAAGCCATGTTGTTCAACATGGCTCCACGGTCGAAATCTTCTTTTTTATCCTTTTTACATCCAATTAAAGCAAGAGGAGCAAGTAGTACAAAAAGTAATTTTTTCATTGGTTCTATTAAAATCCGTAAATGCTATTGATGGTATTAATGGCTGCCGTTAAGTCAGCTGAAGTAACAGCCCAGAAGTTGTCTCCGATGGTGTTCTCCAATAAATCATCAATTTCTGCAAAAGTAATTACTCTTGTTTCAAGCGGAGCATACTTTAGGTTTAAAATGAACGCATAAGCTTCTGACAATTCATGCAAGAATTTTCCATTATCGGTTCCAAAGTTTTCTTTTGCACCTTCTAAGTAAGCAACAGCTTGAGCAGCACTAATTCTTTCCCACGTTTGTCTTAATGTTTTGATTTCAGCATCTCTCAAGGTTAAATCGAACCCTTGGCTAATTAAAGCTCTACCTTTTAGGAAGGCGTTCATCATTGTAGCGTTAGATCCTAATTGATCATTTCTGCTATTGCAATATTTAGCCCAGAAACGAATATCCGTTGTGTTAGTCAAGAAATCAACAGGTGCACCAAAGTAACCAAATGCTTCATCCCAATGATGTTCCATTTCAGTGTAATGTTTTCCTCCAGCAGCATCAACTGCAGTAGTGTTATCTACATTCATTTTTCCTGATCCCATATATACTTGAGTAGCTTGATACATGAAAACAGCTCCCATTAATCCTTTTTCGATTAATTGAGTGTATTCAATTCCGTTAGCAGCAAATAAGTAAGTAGAACTTCCTGAGTTTAAAATACCAGCTTGACCATCAGTTGCCGTTGTAGCAAAATCTGCCGATGCAACAGCAAGACTATCCATCCACTCTTTAAACATATCTACGTCAGACTCAAAACACTTGCTTTCTAATTGCTTAGAAGATGAGAAAGTGAAGTTACCTCCTCCATTATCATCTGTATTCGCAAACATATCTTTTAGAACAGCAGCACTAATTTCTTCTCCAGTTCCTGACTTCATGTAAGATGTCATTTCTTCTAACTGGTTCAGACGATCTGTTTGTCCAGAGTAACTTACAGTACTGTTTCCTGCATCATTAGTATATGCATAAGTAGAAGGAACGTTTAGTTCAGCGAAAGTACAAGTCCCATCGTCCTTTTCTGCCTCTGAATTGAAGTTTTCAGCATCCGGATCAGTACATCCTTTTTTCTTACAAGCAGTAAACGTTAAAGCTCCTGCGAACACAAAGAGTAATAGCTTTGATTTATTCATTTTTGATCGTTTTTTTGAATACAATAAATGTTGCGCCGCAAAGCTACTCCTGAATCGAATTTTCTACAATACCACTTTTGTGGTATTTTGCATTTTTTTAAAGGTTAATAATAACCTCATCAGCGAAGATCCAGCCTGCATTTCCCGCTCCTGGATGCCATTTGGGACAAGGGCCAATTGAAGTGGCCACAATACGAATGTAACGGCTATTGATAGCCTTAGATGATTTGATGGTTTGAGTAACAGACCCATACTGGTCACGTGGAATCTCATTTTTAACCACATCGGTAGTGAACCAATCTTCTCCATTTTGAGAGATCATGAACTGTACCTCTGCCGGAAACCAAATCCAGGATTTGACATCCTGCAATAAACTCAGTTCAATGGATTGTATTTTGGTTTTCTTTTTTAGATCGATTTGTACGTCTAAATCTTTGCCTATGAATCCTTGCCATGATCCAGTTCTAAAGTCTCTACTACCATAAACCTGATCAATTAAAGCTTTGTCCCCTCCGGCGGCGTATTGATTTTCATAAGTAGAATTGAGTTGAATATCCCAACCATGGTAAGAACGTTTAAAACTACTTTCCATCAAATAACTTTTGCGTCCGTTTTTGATGGAAACGGCCTTGATTTCGGTGGACTTTTTAATCTTGATTGGTTTTTTATAACGTTTGGAGTCTGCTGTGGGAATACTTCCGTCTAAGGTGTAGTAAATGGTATCTTCCGAATTATTTTGAAGTGCAATTTTTCGCTTTTTATCAAATGTTGGGAGGGAGTTATTGACATAAGGCGAAGGAACCAGGTGATCCATGGTATGGTTGGAATAGTAATAGATATTGGTATCCAATACTCCAGGAACATTTGGTAAGCGTTCCATTTCAAATACTAATTCTCCCCCAGACATGATATCCTGATGACATATATAGTGGGTTTTTAGAGGCTCTCCATTCAAATAAACAGCTCTGGAGTAAATATTTTCATCACTTAAATTTTTGGCGATAATGGTGAAGGTATTCCCATTTTCTAAATGAATGGCAGTAGTATCAAACATTGGCTTTCCTAGAGAATATTTATCTGTTCCGGGACAGAGAGAATAAAAGCCCATTGAACTTAAAACATACCAGGATGACATTTGTCCGCAATCTTCATTACCACTTAAGCCGTCTGGCTGATCACTGTAAAGTGTAGTTAAAATTTGATTTACGTAGTGTTGAGTGACAAAAGGATGTTTGGTAAAGTTGTATAAATAAGCCATGTGATGACTGGGTTCATTTCCATGTGCATATTGACCTATTAGGCCTGTAATATCAACCTGATGTCTGCCAGAAGTTTCTGATGAAGTATGGAATAAACTATCCAGCCAATTTTGGAGCTCATCAGGACCGCCTAATAAGTCCGTTAAGCCTGGAATGTCGTGCGGAACAAAAAGTGAATATTGCCATGAATTGGCTTCTGTATAATCAAAAGTAACTTCTTCCGGTTTAAAATTATCTCGCCAACCTCCGTTATATCGGGCTTGCATAAATCCGGTTTCAGGATTGTAGATGTTTTTATAAAACTGAGCTCGTTTATAGTAAGTATCTGCAATCTCCTTTTCACCCAAAGAGTCCGCAAAAACAGCAATACACCAATCGTCATAAGCATACTCTAATGTTTTCGAGACTGACTCAGATTCATCTTCAGAGGAGATATAGCCTCGTTTTTTATAGGCTTCTAAACCTAATTTAGTGTCTTCGGCAGACTGTAGCATCGCCTTTAAGGCTTTTTTCGTATCAAAACCTCTGATCCCTTTTACATAGGCGTCAACAATTACCGGAATGGAATGGTAACCGATCATACACCCCGTATAGTTAGCGGATAGTTCCCAAATAGGTAAAGCTCCTCCTTGATCATATTGATTTAGAAAAGTCCGAATAAATTCAACCGTTCTATCACGTTGGGTAATGGTAAATAGGGGATGAGTTCCTCTAAATGTATCCCACAGCGAAAAAACAGTGTATTGCTTATAAGCATCACTCTGATGGATTTTCATATCCATACCACGATACCTTCCATCAACGTCCGAAAACAAGTTAGGGTTTAGGAAAGAGTGGTAGAGCGCTGTATAAAAAATGGTGGTGTTTTTGGCGTTAGAAGTTGTAATGTCAATTTTCCCCAATTCACGATCCCATTCACTTTGATTTTGTTCAAGGTATTTTTCAAAATCCCAATGAGGCATTTCGGTTTTGAGATTTTGTTTTGCGCCCTTCATATCAACTGCTGAAACGCCAACTTTAATTTTTAGGATAGGATTTTCGCTTTCAAATTCTAAAATGAGTTTAGATGGTTTACCATTTTCATTTTTTTTGAAGTAGCGTTGAGTTGGAATTTCAGACAATTGAAGTGCAAAGTAAAAATGTTGTTCTCTTGCCCATTCTGTTGAAACTCGCTTTCCAATAAGTGTTGAGTCATTCAAAAAAGCTAAATCCGATTCTAGCAACTTATCACGATGCTCCAAATCGATGATGATTTTTTTGGTTGATCCTTGTGGATATTCGTATTGATGGAATCCACAACGAGCGGAGGTTGTTAGTTGAACTTTAATTTGATGATCGTCTAATAAAACGGAATAATAGCCTGCTTCTGCTTTTTCGTTGTCATGTGAAAAGGCGGAGCTATAGCCATTTGCATGATTGTTTTTGCTCCCATTTTCCCAAATGTTCTTGCCCGTGAATGGCATAATGAGCAAATCACCATAATCCGAAACTCCGGTTCCACTTAAATGAGTATGACTGAAGCCATAAATGTGTTTGTCGGAATAGTGATATCCTCCGCAACCATCCCATCCCTCTAAACGGCTATCGGGAGACAATTGAACCATTCCAAACGGATAAGCAGCTCCAGGATAAGTATGACCATGCCCTCCGGTACCAATAAAAGGATTTACCAATTCATGTTTGGCCTTTTGTTGAGAAAACGAAAAAAGAGAAATGGATACAAAAAGAAGAGCGATGAGCTTTTTCATGCTTCAATAATCTTAATGAACAGCTTCAAATTTTTGTTTAGCCAATGCCGCAGATCCTAAAATGGCACCGTTTTTATCATTGATTTCAGAAATTCTCAAGTCAAATTTGTCACGTAAGTTAGGAAGGACAAAAGTCTTTAAGTATTTATCTGTTTTACGTTTTAGAATGTTTCCACTCTTCGCAATTCCTCCTGACAAAAATACGTGCTCAATGTCCAGAATGTTTATTAGGTTAGAAACACCTAATGCAAGGTATTTAGTGACTGCGTCTACCACTTCTAACGAAACGGGATCTTCTTTACGTGCAGCTTTAAAAATTTCCAGGGGAGTAATATCTGATGGAGATATCTTTTGAAGTAAGGAACCTCCGCTACTAAATTCTAACAACTCTTTTGCGGTTTGAATGATTCCATCTTTGGCAATATAGGTCTCAAGGCATCCAAACTTACCACAATTACATTCTCTACCATCTAATTGAACAATTGAATGCCCAATTTCTCCGGCCAAACCATTTGAACCATTTACAATTTCACCATTGATAAACATTCCTAAACCAATTCCGGTTCCTAAGGTAATCACGGCAAAATGATCCATATCTACAGCGCCACCGAAAAACTTTTCGCCGTAAGCAGCTGCATTTGCATCGTTAATCACAACAACAGGTAAGTCAAACCGACTTTGAAAAATGTCTTTGATTGGAATGACGTCCCCCCAATTTAAATTGGGAGCATACTCAATTTGTTGAGTTTGAATGTTGACAGATGGTGCACCAATACCAATACCTTCCAATCCTTTTAAGTCAGATTTGATGGCTTCATAAATTGTATCAGCCAATTCCTCAACTGAACCAATGGTTGAGGTCATAATTGAGTTTTCATTGGCGAACTCTCCATTTTCATCAACGATAGCGTAGGAAACATTTGTTCCACCAATATCAATACCAAGAAATTTGCTCATAGAGTAGGATTTTGTTTTTTGGTTCCGAAAATTCCAAAAAACGCGATGTAAAGGTAGGAAATTATCGGAATCAGATAAGCAGTAATTAAATCAGTTGCGTCAGATATCCATCCCATAATCAGTGGGATAACTGCTCCACCAACAATCATAATAATTAAAAGGGAAGAGGCCTGACTGGTATATTCTTTTAAGCCTTCAATAGACAAAGTAAAAATGTTAGACCACATAATGGAGTTAAATAAACCAATGGCGATAATACACCACAATGCGGTTGTACCTTGCGTAGCATAAGCAACAATCAATAAAATAACAACGACTACCGAAAAGGAAGTCAAAGCTTTTCGAGATGAATCTCTGAACAAGATCATTAATAGGAATTGAAGAAACATGAAAGGCAGCAAAGGCCAAATCATGTGGAAAGTAGCTTCTATCTCCGCCAGACTTAAACCAAATCCTTTTGTACTTAAGCGGTTAGAAATGGTTACTGCAATAATCAATAATAAGAAGGTTCCTAAAGCGGTTAGAAGTCCGTAAATGATTTTATCGGATAATTTGTACTTAGCGCTACTGACAACTGAAATGGTTAATCGTCCAATCATCATTCCTCCCCAGTAGGTTCCCACAAAACTTGGGGCAATATGCTCCTTAATGGAAGCTATTTCGGGTAATTGAACATATTCAATGAGTTTGCTACCAATGGCCACTTCAGCTCCAACATATGCAAAGATGGCAAACATACCAAAACGCACATGTCCAAAACGTAAAGCGTTACCCTCCAATTTTGGACTTTCTTCTTGTTTGTAATCCGGGATTTTAATAAAGAATAAAAACAAAGCCCAGGCCAGGAAAAACAGCCCTAGGAACATGTATGGAATTTGAATGGCGGCCTTTCCTTCAAAATAAGAGAGGATGATAAAACCAATTAACATTGGACCAATAGTGGTTCCTAAAGAATTGAATCCTTGTGATAAATTTAATCGACTACTTGCTGTTTCTTCCGATCCCAAAATAGCCACATAAGGATTACAGGAAATTTGTAATAGCGTAAAACCTAACCCCAAAATAAATAACGGAACTAGCATGATGTAGTAGTTATTTAATTCGGCCAAAGGGTAAAAAAGTAAACAGGCTAATCCCGAAGTAATGAGTCCCGCAATAATTCCGTTTTTATATCCCATTTTATTAATAGGGTCTCCTTTTAAATGAGAAAAAAGGAAATAAACAAAGGCCCCAATACCATATGATCCAAAGAAAGATAAGTTAACTAACATGGATTGTGTATCATTCAAAACAAACTCCTCTTTGAAATAAGGAATCAGAATGTCATTGTTCACTGTTGTAAAGCCCCACAAGAAGAAAAGTGAAGTCAGAATGGTGAATGCAAACGTATAGTTCTGTTTAGTTTTAGACACGAATTTAAATCGGTTTAGTAGGGGAGTCGAAAATAAGGAAATTTATCAATTCCATCAAAATGAAAGATACATATTCTGTGGAATATTTATGGTACTAATTCGGAGCGTTGCCGGATAAATCTTACCTTTAGACTGAATTTGCAATAGATAATGAGAAAAATTCTGATTACCGGAGGTGCCGGAAATATTGGAAGTGCATTGGCCAATAAGTTGTTAGAAGATCAAAACACACAAGTTACCGTAGCCGACAATCTATCAACCGGGGACATTTCCAAAGTTCAATTAAATCATCCCAATCTCGATTTTCACCAAATTGATATTAACGATTTCAAACAGATCTCAGATTTGATGAAATCAAAGCAATTTGATTATGTTTTTCACTATGCTGCAGTGGTTGGTGTTAAGCGAACACAAGCTAAACCTTTGTTGGTGTTAGAAGATATTGAGGGAATTAAAAATACACTGGAACTTTCTAAAGATACAGGCGTTAAACGCTTTTTCTATTCCTCTTCTTCAGAGGTATACGGAGAGCCGGTTACTATTCCACAAAACGAAGAAACAACTCCTTTGAACTCAAGAGTTCCTTATGCAGTTGTAAAAAATGTGGGGGAATCCTTTTGTCGTTCGTACCACCAGGAGTATGGTCTAAATTATACTGTTTTCCGTTTCTTTAATACTTATGGTCCACATCAAACAAAAGACTTTGTAATGAGTCGTTTCATTTACTCTGCAATGAAGAATGAAGATTTGACCATTTATGGTGATGGATCGCAGAGTAGAACGTTTTGTTATGTTGATGATAATATTGAAGCAACAGTTCGATCGTTAGATGAAAACTTGTTTGTCAACGACGTGGTAAATATTGGTGGAGCTAGAATTGTTAAGATTATTGATTTGGCAAAACTCATTATTGAAATTACCAACAGTAAATCTCGTATTATTCATTTGGATCCATTACCAGATGGTGATATGACTCGACGACAACCGGATAATTCAAAAATGAAAAGTATCCTGGATCGTGATTTAGTAACGATTGAAGAAGGTATCCGAAAAATGATTGAGGAGCCAACTTTCTTAACACAGATGAATCTGGATTAGATGTGCGGAATTAACGGAATTTACCAATATGCTGGTCGTTCGTTTGATACGAGCATTGTTCAAAAAATGAACGAAACACTGGCTCATCGCGGTCCGGATGCCGAAGGGTTGTATGATGATGCGCATATTGTTTTAGGACATCGAAGACTTTCTATTATTGATCCTGAAAAAGGATCAAATCAGCCCTTTAAATCAGCCGATGGACGTTATGTGATGGTTTTTAACGGTGAAATTTATAATTACCGGGAAATCAAATCTCAGTTGGCCGATTATCCGTACCAAACCAAAGGAGATACAGAGGTAGTACTAGCTGCTTATATAAAATATGGAGAAAATTGCCTGCGGATGTTTAACGGAATGTTTGCATTTGCCATTTGGGATTCTTTGGATAAAAAACTCTTTATCGCCAGAGACCGTTTGGGAATTAAACCACTTTATTACTACCGAACAGATGATCGATTAATATTTTCTTCCTCCATTAAATCAATTTTAAATACGGGTTTAATTCCCAAAAAACTTTCAAAAGAAAGTTTGATTGATTACATGCGTTATCAAACGGTGCATGCTCCACAAACTATCATTGAGGGAGTTTATATGCTCATGCCGGGACAAACCATGACCCTGAATGAAGAGGAGGGAACGGTATTTAGAACTTATTGGTCACCAACACGAGATTTTGAAAAGGCGAGTTTATCCCTTTCGGATGTTCAGGAGAAAGTGAGAACCAAATTGAGCGAGAGTGTTGAACGTCGACTTACGGCTGATGTCCCTTTTGGGGCCTTTTTGTCGGGAGGAATCGATAGTTCGATTATTGTAGCCATGATGGCAGAACAGTTGGATAAGGTCGATACTTTCTCAGTGGTATTTAAAGAGGACGATTTTAGTGAAGCTCCTTTTGCGCGTGAAATAGCTCAACGATATCAAACTAATCATCACGAAATTGAATTAAGTGTAACGGAATTTAAAGATTTGATTCCAACCGCACTTTCGTTTATGGATCACCCAAGTGGTGATGGACCTAATACCTTTGTTGTTTCTAAAAAGACGCGTGAGGCTGGAATTAAAATGGCACTTTCTGGTTTAGGAGGTGATGAGTTATTTGGTGGTTATAGTGTGTTTAACCAAATTCCTGAACTACAGGCTAAAAAGTGGTTGGATAGTTTTCCATATTACATGAGAAAGCCTTTGGCAGGAATATATCATGGACTAAAGGGAACTATTGAATCGGCCAAGATTAAGGAGATTTTGAAACTACAGTACTTTGATTTGGAATACATCTATCAATTTTATCGACAAGTTTTGATGGATGATCAAATCAAAAAATTGGTGTCAACGCCATTAACACCAAATCGTAGTTTTAATATTGTCCACGATTTGGTAGGTTATAAAACGGAAGGTTGGAACCTCCAGCCTTTGGCCCGAATTTCAGTGGCAGAGATGTCAACTTATATGCAAAATGTCTTGTTGAGAGATGCAGATCAAATGAGTATGGCAAATGGATTGGAATTAAGAGTTCCTTTTCTCGACCATGAATTGGTCAGTTATGTTTTGGGTGTTTCAGATAAAATTAAGAAACCGATTACACCTAAAAAACTTTTGGTTGATTCTTGCAAAGACCTTATTCCTGAGAGTATTTATAATCGGGAAAAAATGGGCTTTGTCCTGCCGTACGAAAAATGGATGAAAGAAGAACTTAGGTCGTACTGTGAAGAACAACTTGAAGTTCTTAAAAAGATCAATTATATTTCGGCTCCTGAGCTTGACAAACTCTGGAAAAAATTCCTCGCCGGTCACAAAAGCATAAGTTGGTCAAGACTTTGGCCATTAGTTGTTTTAGGATATTGGATTAAGGAGAATCAAATTGATGGATAAAAAAAAGATCCTTATTTGCATAGATTGGTATGAACCTGGCTTTAAGGCGGGAGGTCCAATTCGTTCGGTCGTAAATATTGTTGCGGCTTTAAAGGACGATTTTGAGTTTTATATTCTCACTTCTGCCTACGATTTAGGGGAAACGGAGCCTTATGAGGGAATTGAGACCGATAAGTGGATGGACCAGGGGGATATTTTTATCAAGTATATGAGTAAAAAGAATCTCAATACTTCATCCATCAAAGGAAATATCAAGGAAATTCAGCCAGATGCTATTTATTTAAATAGCCTTTTTTCAAAGCTGTTTACGCTTACTCCACTTTCTATTGCCCGTCGAAAAAATATTGCTGTTATCCTTGCTCCAAGAGGAATGTTAGGAAAAGGAGCACTGCAGATTAAAGCAACCAAAAAGAAGGTTTTCTTAAGTTTAAGTAGATTGGTAGGCCTTTATCGAAAAATAACCTGGCATGCTTCTACAACTGAAGAGGAAGCAGAAATCAAAAAAGCCTTTGGAAATCGTGTCAAGGTGGTGATTGCTCAAAATATTCCGATGAGTCAAAAGCTGTCTTTAGATTATATCATGGACCGAAAAAAGACAGGTGTTATTCGCTTTGTTTTTATTTCGCGTATTGCCCGTAAAAAGAATCTGAAACTGGCTATCGAATGTCTTAAAAAGTGTAAAACAGATACAGAAGCTTATTTTGATATCTATGGTAATATCGAAGAAAAGGACTATTACGATTCCTTTAAAGAAGAGATTAAGGATCATGGCCAAATAAAAATTGCCTATAAAGGAGTTTTAAGACCTAGTGAATTACATCATGTTTATGCTGATGCTGATTTTTTAGTGCTGCCAACTTTGCATGAAAATTATGGCCACGCTATTGTCGAAGCCTGGAGTAATGGTTGTCCGGTAATTATATCAACCAATACTCCATGGAAGAATTTGCGAATTAAAGATGTAGGTTGGGATGTGAATATTGATGACCCTGAAAACCTTGTGAAAGCACTTCAGGAAGGAATTGATCTGGATTTTACTTCTTATATTACCATGGTAAGGGCCAGCTACAATTACTTTAAAGATCATATTTCTGATTCTGAAGTAATGTTGGCAAATAAAAAATTATTTGAAAATGCCGTCTGATCTTTCAAGCTTTAACAACGATTGGTACAAGCCTGGAAATCCATTGAAACGTGGATTATGGTATTTTTTCAATGCCTTTTATATCCTCAATCCTTATAATCCTTTAGGAGGTTTAAGGAAGTTCGTCTTAAGATTGTTTGGAGCCAAAATAGGTAAAGGAGTTGTTATTAAACCTCGCGTGAATATTAAGTATCCTTGGAAGTTGAAAGTGGGAGACTATACCTGGATTGGAGAAGGAGTTTGGATAGATAATTTAGGGGAGGTGGAAATAGGTTCAAATGTATGTATTTCGCAAGGAGCATTACTGCTTTGTGGGAATCATGATTATAAGAAGGCTTCATTCGATTTAATGGTAGGAGATATTAAGTTGGAAGATGGAGTTTGGATTGGTGCTAAATCAATTGTAACAGGTGGAGTGACATGTCATTCTCATTCCATTTTGGCAACAGCTTCAGTGACGAGTAGTGATTTGGATGCGTATAAGATTTACAGAGGAAATCCGGCCGAATATGTTCGAGATCGAAAAATGGAGGAGTAGGGGAAATGAAAGTGTCGATCATAACAGTAGCCTATAATTCGGCTGAAACCATAAAAGATACTATTGAGTCTGTTCTGTCCCAAAAGGGAGTTGAGTTGGAATATATTATTGTCGATGGAGCCTCAACAGACAATACTTTACAAATAATCAAGTCTTTCGGAGATCAGGTTCAACAACTGGTTTCAGAGCCTGATCAAGGTATTTATGATGCTATGAACAAAGGGGTAGCATTGGCGACTGGAGATATTATCGGGATTTTAAACTCAGACGATTTTTATGCGGATGATGAGGTATTGCAGGCTGTTGTGGAGAAATTTCGGGGAGATACAATGGGGGTGTATGCCGATTTGGTATATGTCGATCAGCAAGATACCACTAAGGTCAAACGGACGTGGATTTCGGGTGATTATGTCCCAGGATCATTTGTAAAGGGCTGGATGCCACCGCACCCAACATTTTTCGTTAAAAGAGAAGTTTACGAAAAATTTGGAGCCTACACACTCGAGCTTAAATCAGCGGCAGATTATGAATTCATGCTCCGAAGCATTCATAAGCATAAGATTCCAATCAAATACCTTTCAAAAATCATCGTTAAAATGCGAGTAGGAGGGAAGAGTAATGTGAGTATTGGAAATCGCCTTAAAGCGAATAAAGAAGATAGAAGAGCCTGGGAAATGAATGGCTTGAAAGCATCTAAATTGACCTTTATCCGAAAACCTATTTCTAAAATAGGACAGTTTATTAAAAGGTAAGAATTCAAGAGTCCTATTCTTTAAAGGTGTAATAGAACATTTAATTTCATAGATTTGGTATCTATCTATTTCTGAGTTGGATCGGTAAAATTGGCGAATCATTAAACGATCTGACTTTTGCTGTAATTTAAAAAATATTAAACATGAAAAAAATTTACGCATTAGTAGGTGCTACCTTACTTACTGGAGGTATCTATGCACAATCTATGTCCGAAGATTTTGAATCCTATGGTGTAGGAGATTATATGGGAGTAGCTTCTCCCGATTGGACAACATGGAGTGGTTCTACAGGTGGAGCGGAAGATGTTCAGGTGACGGATGCAAATGCTTCTTCAGGAACTAAATCAATTTATTTTTCTACCACCGCAAGTACGGGAGGACCGCAAGATGTTGTTGTTCCTTTTGGAGGTGAATACAATACAGGAGACTTCTTTTTTGAAACGGATATTTTCGTTGATGCAGGACAAGGTGCGTATTTCAACTTTCAGGCTGAATCGACAATTGGAGCTGTTTGGGCATTGAATTGTTCAATGATTCAAGATGGAAGTATGGTGATTGACGATGGTGTTTCTGTTTTGATGACAACTACTTACCCAACGGATACTTGGTTTACGTTGACTTTAGACATCAACCTAAATACAAATGATTGGGAAGTGCTGATTGATGGAGTTTCTCAAGGGGTAGTGCAGAATGAGGTGAATCAAGTTGCATCTTTAGACCTGTATCCAGTTAATACAAACTACGGAGGAAATGACTTGGCTAGCTACTATATAGATGACATTCAGTACACACATACACCTTATGTTTTGCCAGCTGTTAATGGAGCTGTAACGCAAATTAAAGACTTAAATGGCCTGGCTACGCAGGAGGTTGTTCCAACCGTTAAAATTAGAAACTTAGGTACAACTACCATTACTTCTTTTGATTTGGAGGTTTCTTATAATGGTTCTACAATTACCGAGAACATTACAGGAGTAAGTATTGCTTCATTAGAGTTTTACGATGTTCCTTTTAATGATGCTTTGACTTTGGTTGCAGGAGAAAAGGATTTAACCGCAACTATTTCTAATGTAAATGGTGCAGGTGCTGATGGAGATGCTGATGACGATACCAAAACGATAACACTTGATCCGGTTGTACCAGCCGAGGGTAAGGTGGTTGTTGGTGAAGAAGGAACAGGTACCTGGTGTGGATGGTGTCCAAGAGGGGCTGTATTTATGGACGAAATGGAAGATAGATATTCAGAGTTTTGGGCAGGTGTAGCCGTTCACAATGGAGATCCAATGGTACATGAAGTATATGATGCCGGAATGGGAGCTTTAATTTCTGGTTATCCAAGTGGATTGGTTGATAGAGGTTCAGATCTGGACCCTTCAGGATTTGAGTTCGATTTCCTTGAGAGGGTTGTGATTCCTCCAACGGCAATTTTAACTCCAGGAGCATTCCATAATGTTGCTACAGGAGAGTTATTGATTTCTATTAGCTCTGAATTCCAAATGGCAGCTACTGGAACTGATTTTAATTTAGCTCTGGTAATTACAGAAGACAGTATTACTGGAACAGGATCAGGTTATAGTCAGGCAAACTATTATGCAGGTGGAGGAAGTGGAGAAATGGGAGGATATGAGTCTCTTCCAAATCCGGTTCCAGCTGCCGATATGGTGTATGATCATGTTGCAAGAACCATTATGCCAGATTTTGATGGAGCTTCGGGTGTATTCCCTGCTTCAGTTTCGGCAAGTGATGTAGTAACCGAGAGCTTTGTAATTACTATTCCGGAAGAATGGAATGTGGATAAATTACACATCATTGGAATGTTGATCAATACTACAACAGGACGAATTGATAATGCCTGTAAATCTACTGTCCAGGAAGCAATTCACAATGGGTATGTAGGAATTGAAGATGAGGCTGTATCAGCTAAAATTGACTTGTTCCCAAATCCTGCTCGGGATATAACTACCCTTGCAATTGGTGAGGCAACAGGCGAAAATGTAACGGTTAAAATATTTGATATTAACGGAAAATTGGTTTCCGAAAGAAATTACGGAGAACAAAATGGTGAATTACTTTTACCACTTGACGTAAACTATTTTGGAGCTGGTGTTTATTCGGTTCAAATCACCATTGGTGATAAAATAAGTACTGAGAAATTGGTTATTGAATAAACCAAAATTGTCTTTAAATTGGGGAATCAATCATGATTGATTCCCTTTTTTATTTTGTAATGAGAAGAAACTTAGTAATCATACTTTTTATTCTTTTTCCAATAGGAAAAGCTAATGCACAATTCTTGTCTGAAAGTTTTGAATCTTATGCTGTAGGTGACTATATGGGAGTTGTATCGCCTGATTGGACCACCTGGGATGGAGTTCCGGGAAGTGAGGTAGATGTTCAAGTAACTGATGCAAATGCCTTTTCAGGGACAAAATCTATTTATTTTCAAACAACTCCAGCCGAACCATTTGGAGGCCCTCAAAAGGTTTTAATTCCTTTTGATGATGTTTATACTACGGGTGACTTTAGCTTTGAAATGAAATTGTTCGTAGAGAGTGGTGAGGGAGCATATTTTAGCTTTCAACTGGGGGCTGATTATTATTACACTTTCCTGAGTTGTCAATTATTCCAGGACGAAACAATGGTGATAAAAAATGGCGGAGATGATTTAATAACAACAGCTTATCCGGCAGATACTTGGTTTACGTTAGGTTTTGAAGTTGATTTGAATACCAACGATTGGGAATTGTTGATTGATGGAGTTTCACAAGGCATTGTACAAACTAATATTAGCGAAATATCAGCAATCAAAATTCAACCTTTTAATAGTATTACAGACGGAGGAAACGGATATGCTAGTTATTATATTGACGATATAAGTTACAATCACACCCCTTATTCATTACCATTAGTTAATGCAGCTGTGGCCGGAATTGATGAATTAAAAGGTATGGCCTCAGCAGAGATTCAACCTGGAGTTAAAGTAAGAAATTTGGGGACTACCACAATTACTTCTTTTGATATAGATGTTTCTTATAATGGTACAACAATTTCCGAAAGCATAAGTGGCTTGAGCATTAATCCTTTGGCATATAGTTATGTCGCTCTTTCCGAAACATTCATTTTAGCTGGAGGAGAAAATCCAATTATTGCTACTGTTTCTAATGTCAATGGTACCGGAGCAGATAATGATGTAACAGATGATTCAAAATCGATACTCCTTAATCCAATTGTACCAGCCGAAGGAAGAGTTGTTGTAGGGGAAGAGATGACCGGGACGTGGTGCGGATGGTGTCCAAGAGGTCATGTGTTTATGGAATTTATGGATGATAAATATGCTGATTTTTGGGCTGGTATAGCTGTTCATAATGATGATCCTATGACCGTTTTTGATTATGATACAGGAATGGGAACATTGGTTACAGAAGGTTTTCCAAATGGGATGATTGATAGAGTGAATAGTGCCGATCCTGTATATTTTGAGGATGAGTTTTTGGATCGAATATCAACATTGCCAACTGCAATTTTGACTCCTGGAGCATTTTACAACATGGGTACAAATGAGCTCTTAGTTTCAATTAGTTCAGAGTTCCAAATGGCTACTACAGGTTCTGATTTTAATTTGGCATTAGTAATTACAGAAGATGGTGTTATTGGAAATGATTCAGGATATGATCAAGCGAATTATTATTCGACGGGGACACCAATGGGAGGCTATGAGTATCTTCCAAATCCAGTTCCAGCTGACAATATGGTATATGATCATGTTGCCAGAACTATTATGCCTGATTTTGATGGAGCTTCGGGAATATTCCCTGCTTCAGTTTCAGTAAGCGATGTGGTAACTGAAAACTTCGTAATATCCATTCCAGAAGAGTGGGATGTGGATAGTTTACACATCATTGGAATGTTAATCAATAATACAACAGGACAAATTGATAATGCTTGTAAATCTACTGTCCAGGAAGCTATTAACAACGGTTATGTAGGAATTGAAGATGAAGCTGTATCAGCTAAAATTGACTTATTCCCAAATCCTGCTCGGGATATTATTACCCTTGCAATTGGTGAAGCAACAAGCGAAAATGTAATGGTTAAAATCTTTGATATTAACGGCAAATTGGTTTCTGAAAGAAATTACGGAGAACAAAATGGCAAATTACTTTTACCACTGGACGTAAATTATTTTGAAGCGGGTCTTTATTCGGTTCAAATCACCATTGGTGATGAGGTAAGTACTGAGAAATTGGTCATTGAATAAATGATAGGTAAATCAACTTATAATTAGGAGTGTCTATTTAAGCTACTCTTTTTTTGTATTTTTAGTTGAACAAAAAAACACAATTGAATGAGGATTGAAGCTAACGACCCAGAGGAGTATATCCAAAAAGCTCCGGAAGAAAGAAGACCATATCTGCTAAAAATGAGGGAAGTAATTCAAAACAACATTCCCGATGGTTTTGAAGAGGGATTTTCATATGGTTTCCCTGCATGGGTGGTTCCTTTGTCTGTTTATCCAGATGGTTATCACTGTAAAAAAGAAGAACCATTGCCGTTTATCAGCTATGCTTCTCAAAAAAACTTTGTGGCTTTATATCATATGGGACTCTATGCAAACCCTGAATTGATGGAGTGGTTTGTGGCGGAATATCCAAAACATTGTTCTACCAAATTGGATATGGGAAAAAGTTGTATTCGCTTTAAAAAGCCTGAAAAAATTCCTTTTGAACTCATAGGAGAACTTGTACGCAGGATGAGTTCAGAAGAGTGGATTTCAATTTACGAAGCCAACATTAAGCGTTAGAAGCTTTGGTGCTTTTTTATATCTGATAATAATTCCCTTATTGTATCAAATAATAATTCGGCTTGAATTTTGTTGAATTAAAAGGAGAGGAATTGCTTGAAGTTTAATTTATTAGATTTCAACAAAAGAATTAAGATAAATTATGAGGAGGGGGATTCAGAAATACTTCTTTCTCATTTAACTTCGTTACATATTTGCGTTATACCACCAATGAGATTGAAGCTAAGAGAGATACTATTTTTGGGAGTTATGGCTATTTCAGCCGGAACTCAGGCACAAACAACCAAGTTTGACAGACATTTAATTGATGTTCGTATCAATGACAGTACGGATTTAACATTTGTGAAAACCCCAGAGTTATTTGATTACCAATGGGACACTTTAGCACAGCCCAATTTTTGGCAATTTGTGATGAGTTCTACACCTGAAACGAGCATCTTAAATGTCAAAGAAACTCGTGAAATTCTTGAAATTCAATCGTTAGAAGAGTGGAATAAACAAACGGATAAAGAAAAAGAAGCTTATCGGGATACCTTACGAAAACGTCATGGTTTAGCAGCGGATGCACGAATTTTTATGACGACTGGGAAAAATAACTTTTATCAGTTTGAGAAAGTTTTTCCAAGTATTAGTAGGGGAGTGGAACAATTTATCTTGAATGATACTGATCCCTGGTATGCGCAAGCTATTTTGATGATTGAAAGCCCGGGCAGGATAGCTTATTCTAATGCCGGGGCCTATGGACCATTCCAACTTATGAAATCAGTTGCGCGTAATCATGGTCTTAGAGTTGACAAATATGTTGATGAGCGAAAGGATTTTGATAAATCAGCTTATGGCTCATCTCATTTAATTCGAACAGCTTGTATCCCAGAAGGGAAAAGGATCATGAGAAAATTTGGAGTAAATGTAGAAGGGGATGAAGAATACAGTTTGTGGTTTAGACTATTGGTTTTACACATTTATCATGCAGGAGCTGGAAACGTGAACAATGTCTTGACGAATGTGGTTAAACCAAAAGAGGGTGGAAAAGGGCTAATTACTACAATTTGGCAATCAGAGTATGGTGGATTTGGTAATGCTTCTCAAAATTACTCCCAATTGGCATTAGCAGCCCTAATTGTTTTGGATGATTTGATCTACTCTAAGTGTGTAGAGATTTGCGATTACGAAAATCCGGAGATAATAAATTAAAAAACCCATATAGCTTTCCATTTTTGGAAATCTTCAAGTGAACATGGTTAGGGCTACCGGCTCAGTTCTGAAATCCACTGTTATCATTAGTTTCCTAATGTCTGCCAAAGCAGATGAGGCCTGTCATCGGTGAGCAACTAAGATTGCCCTAATATAAAAATCGTTAAGAACCAAAAACTTACTATATGGGCACTCGTCGAAACGAATTAAAACCACCGAATCACCTTTTGTGTTGGGGTTTGTAGCTCAAAGATACGGCTATTAATTAAAATGTTTGATGAAATTTTCGATAATCTGATGTCCTTCTTCGGTTAACACAGATTCGGGATGAAATTGAACTCCTGCAATAGGAAGTCTTTTGTGTTCAAAGGCCATGATTACTCCATTTTCAGATTTAGCGGTAACAATTAATTCTCTCGGAAAACGATCTATTTGAGCGGCCCAAGAATGATATAATCCGACTTTAATTTCCGGAGAAACATCCTGAAACAATTTAGAGTCAACTGAAACAGAGCAATTTTCTGCTTTACCATGCTTAACTATTTCCTGATTATAAATTACACCATGGTAGAACTCCACAATTGCCTGAAAACCTAAACATACACCTAACATTGGTTTTTTTCCAGCAAAAGAGTGAATGAGCAAAGGCATTTTGCCCGCTTTTGTAGGTAATCCTGGTCCAGGAGAAAAAACCAGCTTATCTGCATTTTCTACATCTTCAAACTCAACTTCGTCATTTCTTAAAACCTTAACGTCAACATCAAAGCCTTCAAAATAATGAACGAGGTTATAGGTAAATGAATCGTAATTGTCGATGATTAGAATTTTCATGCAAAAAATTTGGTGCACAAAGATGAAAAAAAAAAGCCGTCCCGAGTTATCGAGACGGCTCATATTAATTATTTAAATTGTTCTATTGCTTAATCAATTGAGTACTTCCTGTTTTGTCGTCTGAAGTTAAACGAACTACATAAGCACCATTAGCAAGAGTTGTTAAGTCAATTAAAGTAGTTCCAACAGCATTTCCGCTTAAAACAACCTCTCCCAATTGGTTGATGATTGCATAAGTGTAAGGTTGGTCGTATTGAACAGTAACTACATCATTTGCAGGGTTAGGGTAAAGTCCAAATCCTAATTCAGACTCATCAAGTCCAACATGAACTAATTGACAAGCAGAAGTATCCATACATCCACCTAAGTCAACTGCAACAGCGTAATCACCATCAGCAGTAGGAGTGAATTCTTGATCAGTAGCTCCAGCAACCGGAGTTAAATCAGGGCACTCTAACCATTGGTAAGTTGCACCATCTTGGTTAGATACAAGACTTCCAGGGATAATTGAAATTGAATTGTCAACCTCGATAACAGTTATATCTACTTCATCAGTAGCCATACATCCTGTAGAATCGATAGTTCCAGTTACAGTGTAAGTAGTTGTTCCTGCAGAAGGCATGAAGTTTACTCCATCAGTAATTCCTCCATCCCAGCTCCAATCAGTAGCTGTTCCGCTAGCAGATACCATAGTAGAATCACCAGCACAAACATCTTGATCCATTCCTGCATCAACTGTAGGAAGATCAAATACAACAATTTCTACTTCAAATGCACAGTCACCTGGATCATCAGAAGTAGCAGTATAAGTAGTTGTAGCAGTAGGAGTGAAAGCTTCACCATTGATTACGCCTCCGTCCCATGTTACTGTACCACCTTCGGTTGAAGTAGCACTTAAAGTAACTTCTTCTCCATTACAAATGGAATCAGAAGAAACTGAAATATCTAATCCAATACATAATTCGGTAATGATGATTTCTCCTTCACCTACTTTTACCCCAGCAGTTGTAGAAGCCATAGCCAAAGATCCAGTGTATGAAGATCCTCCGGCACCACCACCTGCAGCAGCTCCGGAACCACCGTTAGCGCCACCACCGGCACCACCTCCGTAGTATCCTCCACCGCCACCACCACTGGCAACGTCTTGTGAACCTGGTACTCCGTCTCCACCAATACCCAATACACCAGCACCTCCTGGAGTTCCTTCAGTTCCGGCTCCACCAGCACCACCTGTAGTTGGAGTTCCTCCTTCACCACCAGCACCAGGATTAGGGAATGTTCCCAAAAGTCCTGACCAGTTAGGATCATCTCCATCAGTTCCAGTAGTTCCACCACCGGCACCACCGTTTCCTCCAGTACCACATGGTACGCAAGAACCGTTTACGTAGTCTCTTCCGGCACCGCCACCACCTCCGGCAACGATTACACGGTCAGCTAAATCCATTCCACCTTGTCGAACGTCAGAAGCTCCACCACCTGATCCGGCGTACCCTCCGGTACCACCACCACCAGCAGTAGATAATCCTCCAGTTCCACCACCGTTGAAGCCTCCAGCTCCATCAGTTCCTTGTCCTCCTACATAAATGTAAAGAGTCTCACCTGGAGTTACAGAAAGATTTCCGGTTGCATAACCTCCCAAACCTCCAGTTTGTGGATCATACAATTCAGTAACATCTTCTCCTTGCCCTCCCCAGGCTTCAATGTTGATTTCTGTTACTCCCGGAGGTACGATGTAGGTTTGTACTGCTCCTGTGTAACTAAAGGTTGTAACGGTCTGAGCGTAAGAGTCTGCACCAAGGGGAAGTACAAGACCTAGGGCCAAGGCCGTTTTAGCCAAGTAATTTCGTCTCATAAAGTTTAAATTTTGTGTAAATATAGCTGTTTTAATTTCATTTATCAATCAAAAAGATCAATTGGGCTTTATTTGATTGTAATTGGTCGAAAAATCTTAAGAAATGGAACTGAGAAAAGGCTTTGGAAGAATGTCAAAAGATTGAAAAATCTCTTACTTTTAGCACATGGCAAAAAAAATTATTTCTACAGAAAAAGCTCCATCTGCAATTGGACCTTATAGTCAGGCTGTTGCTTACGGAAACATGGTGTTTACTTCAGGACAAATAGCAATTGACCCTGCTACTGGTGAATTGATAATGGATTCCGTTGAGGCAGAAACGCATCAGGTTATGAAAAACCTTACTGCCGTATTGGCTGAGGAGGGATTGGATTTCTCAAATGTGATCAAGACCAGTATTTTCCTCAAAAATATGGATGACTTTGCCAGAGTTAATGAGGTTTATGCTTCTTACTTTTCAGCAGATTATCCTGCTAGAGAAACTGTTCAGGTAGCACGTTTACCAAAAGATGTGAACGTAGAAATTTCGATGATTGCAGGAAAGTAGTTCTAAGAAACTTAGATTTTAACCAGACTGTTTGTCTTCGTCTTTTTTGCGATAGAAGAGGAGGGCCCCAATTCCAAAATAGGCAATAGAAGCTCCCAAAAGACTCATGTCTACAGCTGAAACTTCATTGACAAGGTAGGAATACCCCATCAATAAAAAGGTAACGAAGACAGTTCCTAAACCTGCAAAAACATAAAAGAGAAAACCAATTTTCTTTTTTCGGTAAATTAGAACTAATCCAACTAGAATTAAAAGGTAAAGAACAATTTGTACTGCAGAATGACCTTTTAATAAATTAATAGGGTCGCCTAAATTATAACGTCCTCCAACACGCTGAAAACTAGCTCTGATTTGTTGTGTACCCTTTAGTGTAGAGAAGAGCATTAGTGCAACAAAGGTTAATATATGCCAGGAAACTAAATAAACCCACAAAACAAATCCAACACCCACCGAAACTCGGGTAAGAAAGTTGGGTTTTTCTTTCCCCATGATGAGGGTTCGTATTTTCCCAAGTAAATTTTTTGGTTCGACGGCAGCTAGAGCCATAGTTTTGTTTTTTTAGCTTGTTTGAGGATGAATTTATTAAAATTCAACGGTATCCCAATCAAAAGAACACCACTTTTTAAAGATTCGTTTGTTAAGGTTAGATGGGGTCTTAACTTTTATGATTTCATACTGCGGAAAATAACTTTTATTGGTATGAGGACAGATAATATGTAAAGATCGACCTTTACGTAGAATGTGGAATTCCAGCTGATCATCCTGATGTTGTTCAATTAACTTGGACAAATTCTGTTCAATTTTTTGTCCATTCACCTGTGTCACTTCATCTCCTAACATTAAACCACCTAATTCTGCAGTTGAACCAGGATAAATTTGAGAAACGATGGTTTTTGAATTGTGCTCTAAAGTTTTAATTCCCACAATAGCCTGAGCAAAGTCAGAATTTTGTTTCATCTTCAAATCCAAACCAGCTTGATTCAAAGCCTCTACTAAAATGGGTTCGTAAGAATGAGTTCCGTGATAATAATGAGCAAAATGATCTTCTAATACTTCCTGGCTGTATTCTTCTAAGAGTCTTTGATAATCGACCTCAGTATATCCTTTGTTCTGTAAAGCAAAATTTTCGTAAAGATCACGCATTACATGATGTAAAGAAGCTCTATTTTCACTACCGTTTCTAATGTTTAAATCAGAGATAAGTGCTAAAATGGCACCTTCATTATAGATGGAAACCTTTCGGTTAGGAGCTCCAGCTACATAACCGTCCAGCCAGGTGTCCCAGCTCGACTCTGCAACCGAGTAATTAAATCGACCAAAGTTGTCAAAGTGGCGCTGAAAGGCCTTTTCAAGTGTTTGTTTATACCATTTAAAATCCTTTACCTGAGATTCAACTAAAAACAAATCTCCCAAATAAGTGGTTACTCCCTCAGCAACGTATCCTAATGGGCTGTAATTTTCTTTTGAATAATCATATGGGTACATTTCAACTGGTCGAATAGCTTTAATGTTCCAACTGTGATAAAGTTCGTGAGAACTAATGTGAAGGAATTCGTCGTACATTTTACCCATTAAGTCCTTAGCTGGGCCTAATGCTATAACGGTGCTGTCTTGATGTTCAACACCATGGTAAGTAGGGACGGCGGGAAATTGAAAGAGGTAATGGTATTCTTTCACTGGAAAGCCACTTTCTCTTTTTCGAAGATTTCCGAATTTTTCAAATTGTTTAAGAGTATAGGCTGTAAAGTCATTTATTACTCTTTCCCATTCCATTTCAAGTTCTCCTTGAATCCAAATGTGGAAGAGGACATCCCATACTTCAAATGTTTTGTGCTTTAAATTGGCCGAAGCGATGAAAGGAGTATCAACTAATTGATGGTAGGATGAAGTATAAATCGTATTTTCTTTTAATTCAGCTCCACATGCAATTTGAAAGTTGGAAGGTACTTCAATAGCCATCTCACAGGCCTCCTCCTGTTGATCATCAGCATAAATTAAACAGTTAACAGGGTTGATATAGAGCTGCTCATCATCCATAAAGGTAGATCCTGCATTGAGCTCGGCTGCGAAGTATTTATAATACACCTTTAAGTCTGTAGCTCCATTACAGTTTACTAGCCACTTGTCTTTGGTGATTTTTTTGAACTCGACACGTTTCCCGTTTTCGTTTTCAATTCTAAAACCGTGAATGTTTTTAGCAAAATTCCCTAGCTCATACCTTCCAGGACGCCATGCTGGAAATTGAAGTTCCATTTGCTCTTTTCCCTTCGTAGGAATGGATGCTTCAATTGGAATGTACTGACTAGTTGGGTTTTGATAAATTACTTTATACTTCATGAATCAATATCAAATTCTTCAATAACAATTTCAAATATTTCACCGGCTTGTCCAGGTACTCCTGTTGAGCCAGGGATGCCAACAGTGCCATCCTCAGCTGCTTCCTGACCTTCTAAGGGATCACCAGCTTTTCCAGCAGCTCCGGCTGTTCCACCTTCTCCTCCTTGTCCACCAAAACTATAAACCGAAATTTTTCGTTCCATTTCTGCCGCAGAAGGGTGAATAAAAACATAAACGCTTCCACCGTTTCCTCCGGTACCACCATCACCACCCTGGCCACCATTACCACCATCACCTGGACTTTTTATCTTTTTTTCTGTTTTTCGTCCATCCTTGCCGTCACCTCCTTCACCTCCGGCTCCGCCCTTACCACCAGTTCCTCCGTTAACGGTAAAAAGAACACCGCCCCCTGTATTTTTATATTGGTAATAATAACTTTTAGGATCACTCAAGTCTTCTACCTTCATCCTTAGCAACCCACTTGTTTCATCTTTCCATATATAAACAGAAAGATCATGACCATTTTCCCCATTTTGCCCAACAGCTCCGATTTCACCATCTTTTCCATCTCTGAAAAGAATGGCAGTCTTACCATCAGCTCCGTCTGTTCCTTTAGCTCCTCTATTGCCAGATAAATTGAGCTTTAGTTGTCCAAGGTAATTAAACGGAATATCAATTTTGTGTTCAAAAACCTGCTCCTTTTGCGTGTACTTAGCTGAAAGATGAATCACATTAGTATCAAATTGAGTGGGATAGGCATTAATGGATATTTTACCATTAGAGTATTTTGCTCCTGAACATTGAACCTCTAAACTTGACTTGGAAGTAATGTCCTTTTCTTTTCCATTACTATATACAGCTATTGTCTTTAAAGGAAAAGTATAACCGTAATTAATATTCGAATTTTGATCGTATTCAAAGCGAATATGATCCAGTTTTTTTCCATTTTTCATAAGTCCACAGGAACTCATAAAAAGCAGGACAATGGCGACTATTGGGAGATGTTTAAAAACCAATTTTTTTGAATGAGGCTCAAAAATAAAATAATCTGACTCTCTTTCAAATATTCATTGATATTTACTTAAATTCGCAAGGCAAAAAATTAAATATTATGGCATACGATATTATAGTTGTTGGAAGTGGTCCTGGCGGTTATGTAGCTGCGATCAGAGCTTCTCAGTTAGGAATGAAAACTGCGGTTGTTGAGCGATCAGAGCTAGGTGGAATTTGTCTTAACTGGGGATGTATCCCAACCAAGGCATTGTTAAAAAGTGCAAATGTTTTTGAATACATCAACCATGCGGCTGACTATGGTATAAACGTAAAATCGGCAGATGCTGATTTGGATGCTATGGTGAAAAGAAGCCGTGGAGTAGCGGATAAAATGAGTGGTGGAATTCAGTTCTTGATGAAAAAGAACAAGATTGATGTTTTAAAAGGAACTGGAAAAGTTAAGGCTGGGAAAAAAATTGATGTTACTGACGAAAAAGGAAAAGTAACTGAATATTCGGCTTCAAAAGGAATTATTTTGGCAACAGGAGCTCGTTCAAGAGTATTGCCTAATCTTCCTCAGGATGGAAAAAAGATCATTGGATATCGTGAGGCTTTGGTGCTTCCTAAATTACCAAAGAAAATGGTAGTTGTTGGTTCTGGAGCTATTGGTGTAGAGTTTGCTTATTTCTATAATACAATTGGAGTTGAAGTAACAGTAGTAGAGTACATGCCTAACATCGTTCCGGTTGAAGACGAAGAAGTTTCAAAACAATTGGAGCGTTCGTTTAAGAAGCAAGGGTTAAAGATCATGACAAACTCTTCGGTTGAGTCGGTTGACACATCTGGAAAAGGATGTAAAGTGACTGTAAAGACTAAAAAAGGAGAAGAAGTAATTGATTGTGATGTGGTACTTTCTGCAGTTGGAATTGAAACGAATATTGAAGGTATTGGACTGGAAGATGTAGGAATTGCGACAGATAAAGGAAAAGTTTTGGTGAACGATTTTTATCAAACAAATATTCCTGGATATTATGCAATTGGAGATATCGTTCCTGGACCAGCTTTAGCGCACGTGGCTTCGGCTGAGGGAATTATTTGTGTTGAGAAAATTTCTGGAATGGACGTTCATCCGTTGGATTATGGAAACATTCCTGGATGTACTTATTGTTCTCCTGAGGTGGCTTCAGTAGGTATGACCGAGAAAGCTGCTAAAGAAGCAGGATATGATGTTAAAGTAGGTAAATTCCCTTTCTCTGCTTCTGGTAAAGCAAGTGCTGCCGGAGCAAATGATGGTTTCGTAAAACTCATCTTTGATGCAAAATATGGTGAGTTGTTAGGGGGACATATGATTGGAATGAATGTTACTGAAATGATTGCTGAAATTGTTGCAGTAAGAAAATTAGAGACGACAGGACATGAATTGATTAAAACAGTTCACCCTCATCCAACTTTGAGTGAAGCAGTAATGGAAGCGGCAGCTGCTGCTTACGATGAAGTGATTCATCTTTAAGATTGAGATAACATAAAATTCATGAAAGGCCCGGTTTTCCGGGCCTTTTTGCGTGTTAAAGAACTCAGAATGTTACTTTAGGTGTGTAGGTCTAATAGGTTGAAAATACAGATTTTACATAAGTAAAATTACTAGCATATTTTTTTCGAAATAGGTATAAAGTCGGTATTTTGATTAGTTAATGTGATCTACATTTGTAATATCTGTAACGACAGGTAATTTAAAAGAACACTCTTAGAGGTTCTTTTGGGTTTGCGCTCCGTTCTTAATTGAAGTAAGTGTCTTATCGAGCGTATAACATTAAGTAGCAAGCAAAGCCCCGCTGAAAGGCGGGGCTTTGGTTTTATGCCATTCAATCAGTGGATTAAACCGTTAAATCAAACGATTGACATCTGATTTTACAAATCCTTTAAAATTATTTAACTTTACAGCTAACATTGGCTTACATTCGTTTTCGGATTAGACGAATAGAAACAATAACGATCCCATGAAAAATCTACTATCCCTCACACTGTGCTTAGGCGCAACATGGGCTGTGAATGCACAGCTTACAGAAGAAACTACAGTTGAACCTCATATCTGTAGTACAACTGAACATCAGCAGGAACTTTTTGAAAAACATCCCGAGTACAAAGAAATGTTCGAAGCCGAACAGGCTGCATTTCAGGCGCACTATGAGGAGTTTTTACCCACTTACAGTCCAGGAGGGAGAGAGGTTAAAATTATTCCTGTTGTTGTTCATGTCATCCACACTGGTGGCCCTGAAAATATTTCAGACGAACAAATTTATGATGCTATTAAGCAACTAAACGAAGACTACAGTGCGACAAATGAAGATAATTCAACCACTGTGTCTCCATTTAATACCATTATTGGTGATATGGAAATTGAGTTTCGTTTGGCCGGTAAAGATGTTGATGGAAATTGCCATAAAGGAATTACCCGAACCTGGTCGGAATTGTCACACGAACACGATGGTGAATCTATCGTATCATTAGTAAATGCGGAGCATGGTAACTGGCCTCAAAACCGTTACATGAATGTTTTTGTTTGTTCTGATATTGGTGGAGCAGCAGGATATACTAACTATCCGTCTGACTGGTATCCTTTAACAGGAATGTACGGTGGAATTTATATGCGATCAGATTATATGGGGTCGATAGGTACTTCGTCCGAATATCGTGAGCATACTTTAAGTCATGAAGCAGGACATTGGTTAAATCTAGCTCACTTATGGGGATCAACAAATTCTCCTGGGGAGGCTGATAATTGTGATACTGATGATGGAGTGGATGATACACCAAATACTATTGGTTGGTCAAGTTGTATTTTGAGTGGAGAAACTTGCGGGAGTTTGGATAATGTTCAAAATATTCTGGAATATTCATACTGTACTACCATGTTCACAGAAGGGCAAGTGGCCAGAGTTCATGCTGCTTTGAGTAGTTCACTAGCTGGAAGAAACAATTTATGGTCAGCGTCTAACTTAGAGGCTACAGGAGTAAATGGTATTCTTTGTGAGGCTGATTTCTCAGCAGATAAAACACTCTTATGTAGTGGTGAATCTTTAACTTTTTATGATAATTCATATCATCAGGTTACTTCTCGTACCTGGACTTTTGAAGGGGGAACGCCATCTACTTCATCAGACGAAAATCCGGTAGTGACTTATAATACTCCTGGAATCTATTCAGTGACTTTAGAAGTTGCTAATGGAGGTGATACTGAAAGTTTGACTCGAACAAACTACATTTCTGTATTTAGTACTACAGGTGATGAGATCCCGTATTTTGAAGGATTTGAAAGTATGACAAACATTCAGGATGGAAATCGTTTTGCCTTAGTGAATGAAAATGATGCTTCAACATGGGAGGTGACTGATGAAGCTGCATCTTTGAGCTCGAAATCAGCTATGCTATCCAACTTTGGAGTTGATGATGGTATGCAAGATGAATTAATTTCCGGAACAATTGATTTAAGTGGAGTTGATGCTTCAGAAGATATGATCTTTTCGTTTGATTATTCTTACAATAAACGAAATAGCTCAAATGATGAAGAATTAAGAATTTATATTTCAAGTGATTGTGGAGAGAGCTGGACACTGCGAAAAATTTTGGACTCAGATGAAATGGCGCATGATACCAAATCATCACCTTATTTTGCTATTTGGTCGGATTGGTGGACAAACGAGGTAATCACAACTATTACATCGCCTTATTATGTAGAGAACTTCCAATACAAATTCCAGTTCACGAATGATAACGGAAATAACATTTTCTTGGATAATATTAAGCTATATCCTGCTTCATTAGCCAATTTAAATGAGGAGCAGCTTGATTTCTCTATTTATCCAAATCCCGCTCAGTCTGAATTGAATATTTTATTAGAAGGTGTTCAGGCTACTTCATACCAAATTATGGATATGAGTGGAAGAGTAATTCAAACTGATCGTTTTGAATCAACCATTGATATCAGTACAATTGCTGAGGGAGTTTATTCACTGCAATTAACAAACGAAAATGGTGAAAGCGTTGGAATTAAGCGATTCATTAAAGGATAGTAATAAAATCTAAACTAATCGTTTCTAAAGTCCTGTAAATAAATACGCCAATCATATTTGTGATAAGTAATTGATGGTTGAGCGTTCTCATCTAAGAAACCATACTGTTTAAAGAAATTGAGTACGCCTCTTTTTCCTCCAAAGTCTCCTCTAAACCAGAAAAATATTTTGGAAATGGTAATTTGGTTTTGCTCTTTGTCGTGAACAAAATATTGAGAGATGTAAGATTTTGCTGCTTCATCCAATTGCTCATCAATATTTTCCCAATCGTAAAAACGAATTAGTGGACAGCTTTTAGCTCCACAATTCAAAGCAAAATGAATCCGAGGATCTACATAATCGACCATCAGTTTATAAACGAAAGAGGGGTAAAAGGGAGAGTTTAAATACCCTAGGGAGTATTTATTTTTCTTTCGACGTAAAATTCCATGTTCAATATTATCTAAACTCAACATTTCGTCAAAAATCAAGAATTTTCGATTGGTAAAATGTTTACTGCGACTGTTTTTAGATTCAAGTACTTCCGGATTTTCTTTTAAACTGAGGTAACTAAAAGAATTGTATAAGTTAATCCAACAAGCTTTCTTTTTATCATCCGTATCCAATTCGTCAATAACATCCTTCATGTTACTGGAAGAAACCAATATTCGATTCAATTCAGTTTTTCGCTGTTGTCCGGCCTTCTTGACGGTTTGAAAAAGTTCCTCAGAGTAGGATAAAATGCTCATAAAAAGATGCGTTTATTCAACATTATAGTCGAATAAAAGGAGATTTACTTTCATTTTGCCATTGGTTTGGCCGCTATTTGTTCCAAATAGTGCTCTCCGCGGAGAGCGTCCAGTTTTTGACTTTCGTTCAAAAACTGCGGCCAATATTTGGCTGAAAGATCGTCTTCGAGCATAAAACCTAAACATTCCATCATGGCATTTTCAATGCTTTCAGGCACCTGATTTTCTTTAAAAAAAGCGGCATAGTGTTGAATGATATCTCGTTTTTTATCAGCGGGAAAAGCTTTGATGTTGTAGTAGTAAGGCCGTTCAAGTAAATTGAAATAAAATCCTTCAGCTTCAACAATTTTTTTACGAACCATCTCCAAATAGAAATGGGGGAGGTGTTCCATATTCATTAAGGAAACGGTTGGTGCTATTTTGAATCGGATATTTTTGGCTTCTCGAATTCGTTCACGATTTAGTAAAAACTGATCCCATTTCATCTCTTTCCGTATAATTTCACCCAATTCTCCCATTGCATCCACACTAGCTAAAATTTCTACCTCTGGGAAATAATTCCAAAGCTTTAATAAATCATAACCTTTAAAATCCAAAACCGAAAAGTTGGTATTATAGCGTAAACGTGGAAAAGTATCTTGATTGATTAGCCATTCCAGTAGCAAATAATGTTCGGGGGTTACCAATGGCTCTCCACCCGCGAAATAAATTTCCCGAGCGTTTTTTAAAGCGGAACCATATTCTATAATAAATGAATCAAAATCTTTTACATTTTCAACAACTGCCGTGGCAGCTGCCGTTCGCCTTAAAGCTTTGGCATCATTAAACCACTTGGAACTGGCTCCATGCCAACAGCTACGACATCTGAAATTACAAATATTGGAAAACCGAATGTCAAAGTAAATGGGGGTAGGTTCGGGAGATTTCCAATCAACATCTGGAAATTTTTCAAAGGTTTCTTGCCGAATGCTTTTGGCTCCACTTTTTTCTCTTTGAATACAAACAGCACAACGAGAGTCTTTTTCCCCCTTGGCAAATTGAGCTCTGAGTTTGTTAATCTCGGTAGAATTCCATATCTCATCAAAAGATTGCTGATTAATATTACCATATGGAATATTGGCAACACAGCAGGCATTTACCTGACCTTTATGCCCCAAATGGAAATGAATCCAGGGCATTAAACAATAGGGCTGTTTTTTATCTTTTACTGACAATCTTCTGCTTTCTTTTTGTATTCAGCGTATAGATCTGATTCGTTTAACTGAATGCTGATCATTTGCAAAGTTCGGAGAATTTCCTTCTCACAAGGTTCAATGGCATGTGCTTTTTGCATGGGGTCTAATGCTTTTTTGTACCATTCGTTGCCTTCTTTTGTTTTTTTGTCAGCTTCGGTAAAATTTTCTAGCTCATTGGCCTCCTGATAAATAGTTACAGCTTTGTTTACATACATTGCGCCTAAATTGTACCAGGCAACTATGTTTTTGGGTTCGATTTCAGTTGCTTTTAAGTAAACTTCTTCAGCTTTTGAGAAGTCTTTTTGCTCCAACAATTGAGCATAAGCAACATGCTTAAGATAGTTCTTGGGTTCTTCAGAAGTTTCTTTTTCTAAACGATTAATGGTCTCGTCCAATTTGTCTGGTAATTGAAGAAGTAAATCCAGTTCAAAGGTTTCTAAATCGGCTCTAATGGATCGATACTGTTCCGGCTTGTATTTAGAGTCGTTTTCTCCTTTTGTGCTTTCGAGCTGTGAATGAACTTTGTCCAGAGTGACTAGTCCTTCACGGATTGTTGCTAAACTATTTTTAGCATTATATCCCACATCAGGCAAATAATAACTGCTGACTAATGCTTTTCTGTAATAAGAATAAGCAATTAGGTAATCCGGTACGGTAGGGGGAAATTCATTGTAGTTTTCAATGGCTAAGTTAAATTCTTGAAAGGCCTTCTTGTATTGTTTAAATTCCATGTGTATTTGTCCAAGTATATCATGAGCCAAATAATTTTCTGGTCGTTCTTCAATGATGGTTCTAAAGTACCGAGAGGATATACCTAAAAAAGATTCTTTGTCTTTTCCTGAATAGGATGAAGCGGTTTGAAAATAATTTAAACCAACCAAAGTAGCATAGTCGATCAAACGATCCATTTCAGATTGAGCTAGGTCTGTTAGTTTTCCTTTAATGTCGTAATCGATAGCGGCTCTCAAATCAATGAATCCATTAAAAATCCAATTTTCAAGAATATACTTTTCATGTTCGGTTAAATCTTTGGTATTGGATCTTTCCCCCAGTTCCAATGCAAATCCCTGACGACTTAAATGACGATAATAAAAACCTTCTGCAGCAACTTTTGGTTTAAGATCTTCTACTATTTCAAAACCTTCATTAATAAGGTTTAATGCCTTGTTATATTTTTTCTGCTCGTAGGCAGCAATACCTTGTTTTACTTTTGACTCTTGTCCAAAAGAGATAAAGACAACAAAAGGAAGAAAATAGAAGAGGTGTTTCATTTGTACAGGGTTTTGACTTAACTAAATTAAGCTTTGCTTTTAATAAATGGCTAAGTGATTTTACGGATTAGCTACTATATTTTACAAAAATGGACGATATAATTTGTATTTAATTCAATAACTTGCCAATTGGATACTATGATTCCCATTCACAGATTTGAAAATAAAAATCCGAAAGAAATAAGAGTGGTTCGTTTAGATGCACTTTCGCATTACGATACTACAGAAATGCACCGCCATGATTATTTTGAATTATTTGTCTTTGAAAAAGGAGATGGAATGCATTGGATTGATTTTGAATCGTTCCCAATTGTATCCAATAGTGTTCATATAGTAGCGCCAGGGCAAGCACATCAAGTTAAGAGAGAGTTGGATACGAATGGTTATGTAATCCTCTTTGAAACCTCGGTTTTTGAATCGAACAGCCTGGTGTTAAATTTCCTTTATGACCATCTTTGCTATGACGTAAAAGAGCTGTCTCCTACATTTGAATTCGCTCCTGAAGTAGAACGACAAATTTTAGACATAACATCAACCATTTGGAAGGATTACGATTCGGATAACCCATTAAAACATGAGTTTATTCTTAATCATGTATCACTCTTGTGTATTCACTGTATGCGTTCAATGAAACCTATTCAATTGAAACAGGATAAGAATCAGGAAGTTTATTTGAAGTTCCGTCGTATGCTGATTAACAAGTTCAGGGAAATGCGAAAGGTAAAGGACTATGCTTTGGAATTGGGAGTGTCTGATAAACAGTTAAACGAAATTGTCTCGCAACGTACAGGGTTATCTACCAGTGCCGTGATTTATCGTCAGTTAACACTTGAAGCTAAACGGCTTTTGAATTCAGATTGGTCGGCAAAACAGGTGGCCTATCATTTGGGGTTTGAGGATCCTGCTCACTTCAGTAAATTCTTCAAAAAACAGTCTGGTCTGTCTCCCTCCGAATTTCAAAAAGGATAAAATTCCTCCTTCGTGGCACAAAATCAACAACTGGTCGATAAGCGACTTTTTTCTTAAGGCTTTAAGAGAATATTTTGTAAATTAATTCTGCTTAAATCGCTCAGCCGAAAATGACCTTTGTACAACAAAATACCGGAATTGCTCAAAAGCAATTTTATTGTTCAAGCACTCTGGAATTTGGACTTATTACCACTTTCGGAGATTCAAAGGTCGATTTGCACAACAAATGCGACTCTGGCGTGAAAAATAAAGTCGCATTATCAGAAAATTCAGAGCATTATACCTTTCAAAATGACTCAAAGAAGTCTTTATCTCCTTTTACAGCTCCAACACTGATAAGAGGCAGAAACAGGCTAATGAGACATAATTTCTCTTCAAAACAGAGAAAACTGATCTGATAAAAGAGATCAAGCTGAATTTTCGACCTTAATTAAGCCGACTTTTCTTTTTGAGAAGTCGGTTTTTTTGTGGAATGGTGTGTGAAAACTCCCTTTTGATATTACAGTATAATGTGAAAAAAAGTTAAACTGTTAAAGTCCTTTTCTGTTCAAATTTTCAAAAACTTTACATTTAATATCTTACAGCGTTCGCATTTACTATTAAAATGATAAAATCCACTCACACATTCATTTTGTTATTACCTCTTACATTAACGAACTTTCTATTTTCTTGCGAAAGTGCTGATGAAGCAGAGGTCGCAGAAGCTGAAACAAAAATTGATTCAGAAGAAGAGATTGAAGCTGAAGGCATAATTTATTATCGGAGTTTTGAATCCAATGCAGGACCTTATGATACTGACTATCATTATGAGTTTTATGAGGTGCTTCCCAAGGAAACTTATTTGGACTCGATAGACTTTTTTTCTGAAGAGTTTAATTCCTTTTACACAGTCTATTATTTCCAAAATCAGGACCCCGACTTTAACAACTTGATGCACCAAATAGCAGAAAAGACAATGGATGAAGACATGGTGTATATTAGTAAATCAGCACCAGAATTCCCTCAAGTTTATATGTATGAATTGTTGCCTTTTGAGTTTTATGAAAATCAGAAGGTAATTAGTATGTGTTTTGTAGAGGATGTTTTTACCGAAGGAGGAAATCATCACAATTACCAGTGGTGGAGTGTAAACTATGATCAAGAAACAAATTCGGTTTTGAAAATGGATGATGTCTTTGTTCTGGAAACATCCAAAGATTCATCTGATTTGGTGAATTTGATAGTCGAAAACATGGAAGGTAATGCTTGGGGAGATTTTGAGTCAAGCTTGGATGAAATGAATTTTTCTTTTGTCGAGAAAGGGATTGTTTTTAATCCACCTGTATCTTGGTCTAGCGGAATGAGTAGAAGTTTTGCTGCATATGATGAATGCAACGATTTGCTGCAAGAAAAGTGGCAAGAGTGAGAACAATTTGAACAAAATCTTGTTTTGGAAGAGGTAAAGGGAACGTTGGTTGAAAAAAACTAGTATTGCTGGATTTTGACCGAATTGAGTCCTAAATTTGGTAGTAAAAGCATTTATTCTGAACTTATTAGAAGTAAATAATCTCAGTAAGTCTTTTAAAGACTTTCAAGCTGTAAAAGAGCTTAGTTTTTCAATTGAAAAAGGCGATGTATATGGGTTTCTTGGTCCAAACGGGGCAGGAAAAAGTACAACTCTTCGAATGATTCTCGGACTTATATATCCAAGTTCGGGTGAAATAAAATTTAGAGGAGAGGTGATTCAGAAAAATTCCAGAAAGTATTTACAACATATCGGAGCTTTGATTGAACGTCCTGATTTTTATGAGAATCTATCTGCTTGGAACAATCTCAACTTATTTGCTCAACTAGCTAAGGTTGAAAATCGTAAAAGTCGCATTCAGGAAGTCTTAGAGGAAGTAAAATTATGGGATAGGAGAGGGTCTAGGGTTAAATCCTATTCACAAGGAATGAAACAGCGTTTGGGTATTGCTCAGGCACTTTTACATAAGCCTGAACTTATTATTCTGGATGAACCATCTAACGGACTTGATCCGCAAGGACAATCAGACATGCGACAGTTGATTAAACGAATCAATAAGGACATGGGAATCACGGTGATTATATCATCTCATATTTTAGCTGAAATTGAGTTGATAGCTAATCGTATGCTGATTATCAACAAAGGACAAAAGTTAAAAGAAGGTGGTGTACATGAGCTAATGGGAGCAGATGATTTAAAGATCGAACTTAAATCCAATGACACAGAAAAACTCCAACAATGGCTAGGTGATCATAACTATAATGTGGAACTAATGGCTTCTAAAATTCGGGTGAAACTAGCTGAGAACGAAATTCCCGATCTAATGAAAAAGTTAGGGAGTTCAGGTCTTTCTGTCTACGAAATAAAACAATTACGAACCCTCGAAGAATATTTCATCAACTTAACGAAATGAGAAATTTATTAAAGGTAGAGTTGTTCAAGATTATGAAGCGCCCCCGAACCTACATTGGGTTTGGAACCATATTGTTCATCATTCTGGCTTTTCAGTTTGCATTGGCTGCGGAGGGGGATGCTATTATTGGTATGGGAATTCAAAATCTCAAGTCGGTTTTTCGTTTTGAGGGAGAAATTATAACGGTAAACTTTGTGACCTACATGCTCATGACGACTCTTATCATTCATGTTCCTATTTTGGTTTGTTTGGTAACAGGAGATATGATTTCAGGTGAAGCAAGTAAAGGTTCCTTACGTTTATTGGTTCAAAGGCCTTACACACGGGGACAAATTTTCATGGCAAAGTGGTTGGCAGGAGCTATTTATACTATTGCTCTATTGTTGTTTGCTGCAATAATGACCTACGCTTTGGGATATTTGCTGTTTGGAAGTGGCGACCTAATTGTTTTCCGCAAGGGAATTAATGTTTTGGAGGCAAACGACGTAGCCTGGAGGTTTATTTGTGGTTTTGGGGTGGGAACATTGGCCATGCTAGTGGTTTCTTCTTTGTCAATGATGATTTCTAGCTTTGTCAATAATTCCATAGGGCCTATTGTTGGAACGATTGCGATTATCATTATTTTAAACGTATTGAGTGCCCTTTTAACCTCTTTGTTACAGCCGGTTTTACCATACATTTTTACAACTCACTTTATTAAATGGCAGTATTTCTTTGATTCGGAAATTGATTGGGGGAGCATTTACAATGCCATTTTTGTGCTCATTGCTTACATCGTTGTTTTTACCCTAATTGGATGGTGGAATTTTAAACGAAAGGATATTTTGACATGATTGAACGATTATATAGTATTTTATTTTTTCTGATGTCTTTTACTACTTTTTCGCAAAGTGAAGAGGTAAATGCAGATTCGTTGGTTTCTGTAGCCATGGATAAAATGAAATCCATCCCAGAGTATGAATGCGATATTACGGTTGATTTAGATGTTAAGTTCATCAACATCAGTCAACGAAAAGGAAAGGTTTACTTTTTACCTCCCGATTCAATTCGATACAAAATAAAAGGGTTTGCTTTCTTGCCTAAAAAGGGATATAATTCCCATGCTTATTCAGTAGCAGAGAATGATCATATTGCCATTTTTCTGGGAAAAGAAGAGGTAGATGGTAAAAATTGTAATATCCTAAAAGTTATTCCTAACGACATTGAGTCAGAGGTAGTTTTAGGTCAGTTTTGGATTGATAGTGATGACCGAGTTCGAAAAATGGTAATTGTTACTCGTGACGAGGGAAATTATAATTTAAAATTAGAATATGGTGATGAAGAATATGCTGTACCTAAGCGTGTAACTATAACTTTTGATGTTAAGGAACAAAAGCTTCCGGCTTCAATGACTGGTGATTTAGAGGCTGCCGATGATGCAGATGAAGATCCGAACGAACGACAAAAAGGAGAAATTGTGATCAATTACTCCAATTACATTTTTAAGCCTTAAAGAAAGGTGAATTAAAGAGGTTTACATTCGTAGCCTAAATCGTTCATGGCTTGTACAATTCTAACGGGCTGTAAGTTTTCGGATTCAATACGTAAAATCATTTCTTCTCCTTGTCTAAAATCGCCCAAATCAAAATTAACATCTCTTAATCTAAAATAAAGGCGAAGTAAATTCGTAAGATTTAAAGCATCTTTTACTTTTTGAACATTGGTTGAAAAAATATGAATATCCATAGCTTGATTTTTTCTTGAAGACGAATATGTAGTGCCAATATTTTAAATCAGTTCAATTTTATTCTAATTAATAGAGATTTTGGTTCGATTTTCGCCCATTGAAGTTGTTGTAAAAGACGAGTTAATGATCAACTGGTAATAGAAAAGCAAAATGATTATATTGTGATAAACTAAAAAAACAATTAAAAAGAATGATACATAAAGATTGGAATGAAATAAGAACAAATGATAGTTGGGCCATTTTTAAAATCATGGCGGAGTTTGTGGAGGGATATGAGAAAATGGCTCGAATTGGTCCTTGTATTTCAGTTTTTGGTTCGGCCCGAACAAAAGAGGATAATCCTTATTACCAAAAGGCTGAGGAAACATCAAGATTATTGGTTGAATCAGGATATGGAGTTATTACAGGAGGTGGTCCAGGTATTATGGAAGCAGGAAATAAAGGTGCAGCAACTGGCGAAGGACGTTCTGTTGGTCTAAATATCGTTTTGCCTTTTGAGCAGAGTTGTAATCAGTACGTTAATCACCCAGTAGATTTTGATTATTTCTTTGTTCGTAAAGTAATGTTTGTAAAATATACGCAAGGATTTATCACTTTCCCCGGTGGATTTGGAACTATGGATGAATTGTTTGAAGCTTTGACACTAATGCAAACCAATAAAATTGATAAACGTCCGGTTGTATTATTTGGAAGGTCATATTGGGAAGGATTAGTGGCTTGGATAAAAGAACAAATGCTGGATGCTGAAGGAAACATTTCTCTGGCAGATATGGATTTAATTAAAATTACGGATGATCCTCAGGAAGCAGTGAATCATATCAATGATTTCTATACTTCTCACCAGCTCAAACCAAATTTCTAAATTTTGATAAAATAGAGATATTGATTGAATGTGACTTTGGTCACATTCTTTTTTTGATTTGATCTCTAAATTTGAAATAAAAATCAGTTGAATGAATAAAACCAATATGATAATCACTTTAGTATTTACAGCTCTTTTGGCAACGTCTTGCGGAGACACTAATGAGGTGGAAGGCGATGCAGAGACACAGCAAGAGGTTGTAGCAAATGATCAGGAAGAGAGTAGTGCTCCAATTGCAAAAGATGTATCGGCAGAAGAGTTTAATGAACTGATCGCTTCTGGAAATGGACAACTTTTAGATGTGAGAACGGCTGGAGAGTATGCAGGAGGACACATCAATGATGCAATGAACATTGACTTTTGGGGCGATGATTTTGAGAGTAGGCTAGAGGAGTTAGATAAAAACAAACCGGTTTATGTGTATTGTCAGTCAGGTGGAAGAAGCGGAAAAGCAATGAAGAAGATGAAGGAGAAAGGATTTAAAGAAGTTTACAATTTGAAGGGAGGATACGGCAAATGGCCGTACTAATGTAGAAGAGGTAATCGGTTAGGTTTGATGATTTTGAGGACTTGGTACAACGGTATCGGGTCCTCAATTTTTTTATACAAGTATCTGATGGTTTTAAAACAATAGAAACTTCTGATTAGGAAGATGCAGATTTTGACCATTAACTAGTTAAGGTGGTGCGTAAAAGGACTTTTACGACAATACCATTTGCCCTTATTAAAGGACAAAACAGTAGTCAAAGGAAATAAGTGTTTGAAATCTACTTTATCAAGGACAAGCGTAGGATTCAGAAGCGTCTTCAGGAAATTGAGAACAGAATTGAAGTGTAGCAGTATATTGTCCTTGACACAATTCTTTCATTGAGTTGGTGCTCAAACGGTAATTCTTCAATTCATATATATGTCGGCTCGAAAAAAGACCTAAACCACCATTAATATTGGTGAATTCAGGTTGTGACTGAGCAATACCTGTTTGAGGCTTAGTTACCTCCATGAATTGTACTAAATCAGAATGAGCAATTGATATTCTAATGTCAATTCCTAAAACCATTCTTCGATCTACATTTTCGTCATAGGTAATAACTCCTGGTTGTTGTTGACCAGCTGTATTTTCATAACCTCCTAACCAACGGAAGAATTCTAACCCGTGGAAGAATGCACTGTGAGAGTTAGCTTGCTGCGGAACTTCCTGAGTAACGTCTTTGTCAATTCGTTCCAATTCAAAGTCCTGACTGCTTCCATCAAGATAATATTCACGCCATCTAAAAATGTATTTGTAGTTGTACAAACCTGCATTAAGAGCTTCATTAACAGTGAATTTGTAAGCTTTATAGTCATCGTCACCGTTAACCGTTGCTCCATTAAAGTTAATACGATCACTACTGAATACCGCTGGGCTACTAATGCTAAAGCCATTAATCATACCTGTTTTGGCATTGAAAGAATGCGCTCCTTCATCCAAATCTGCAACGATTTCATATTGATATTCTTCATTTAAGTCATTGGCTTCAAAGTAGTATATCTTTTGCTCTGGCGCGTAGAAAATTCCGTCAGTATCCTTATTAGAAACCATAGAGTCTTGCAGTTGCCATTCTCTTCCCGTTTTAGTTTCACCGTCACCTTCATACTCAATAACACGTGCATCTACATTTTGGAAGTAATTTGAGTCTGGCTCTTTGGCATAAACCAAATTGTCTCCATCACCTAAAAACGCTTTGGTAATTTTAATGATATGTACACTATCTCCATGGTCCAAAAGGCCCATTACGACAGGTGTAATTTCATAAGCACCGTTTACGCTAAATTCGGTTTGACAAGATTTAAAACCAAGAGCTGCGATGCAAATGGCCAAAAAAGAAAATCGCTTCAACATGAAATGTAGTTTGTACAAAAATATTAATAATTAAATAGTTTTCCTCACCGTTCACTAACTCAAACCCACCACTCAGAAGATTGTTGGTAATTAGGATTTAGTCATCGAATCAGGGTATCCCTCAATATGTCGTTCTTTCTTAGAGTCATAAATGTCCTCTAGGCGAATTAAAATTCCTGTTTCTTCAACACCTCCAAAATCAGGATTACGAGTGGTTCCAAAAGATTTCATGGTGGGAGATAATTGCATATAATTTGAAATTAATGGGGGAACATTTACCCCACGATCCCTACAATAACGTTGTAGTACTTTTAAACCTTCTTTAAAATCAAGTCCTTCAGTCAAGGAAATTATTTCGTGCGTTAAAACAGAAGTATAAATAGGGTCTTTAGGAAAAACCAGTTCTTCTTTATCAGGGAAATATGATTTCATAAACCCAAGAACAGCTCGTTTTGCTTCTTCATTAAAGCTACTGTACATGGTCACTTTTCCAAAAAAGTACCGCATATTAGGATGTTTTAGGACAATAGCACCTAAGCCATCCCACAAATTATCTAAGGCAAATAATCCTTTTCTTGGATCAACAGTAGGTTGAAAAAGTGGGTTTACCCATGAACGGCCCAGTTCAATGGAGTAGGGCAGGTAATCATTGACAAATTTGTCAGAGAAATCAAAATAATGAGCGGTAGATAAATCTTCCTCCCAACTGTTAATAGCCTTTGCACAGTCTATAAATCGATATCCACCGGAAATTTCTTCGTCTTCAGGAGACCAAACAACGAGTTGCTCGTAGCAATTGTCTGATGTGTCATTATGATCAATATCCAAAGCTTGTCCAGTTCCTCCACCGGCTTTGGCAAACGTAAGTTCTCTCAATCGCCCAATTTCCCTCATTACGTTAGGAGAATTGTGGTGATTGACAATGTAAACTTGATTATTGCCTTTATTGGTGTCTCTAACCCAACGATCACGATTTAATTCAGCGCGAATTAGCTCTCGATCTACTTTCGGAATGATATAGTCCAAATTTGAATCTTCCATACACCTAAGGCTTTTCTTTTAGTTTGTAAACTTTTTCTTTTACCCATTGTGCCCATTCAATGTCTTTCTTTGAGTTATCAAATTGATCTGGAGAAATAGGCGTTCCAAAACGAATAGTTAAGGTTTTTCCAGCTTGCTTAAATAATTCATCTACAAGATAAAACATTTCCAGATTAGCTTTAATACCAATTTTGCTTCTGAAATTAGAAAGCCGATAAAAAAAACGACTCAATTCTCCGTCTAAATAAACTGGAATGACAGGTTTTTCGAGCTTTTTAGCTCGTGTGATAAAAGTTTTTTTCCACTCCAAATCTTCTACTTTACCTTTTTTCTTTCGACTGACTAATCCTGCCGGAAATACAAAAACCAATTGATCTGATTCATACACCTCGTTCAACTTTTGAAGTGATTCTTTGCTATTCGCTCCATGCTTGTTAACACCCACAAATAAATCCTTCAAATTATCCAATTGCATGAGTAAATCATTCACAACAAATTTCAAATCAGGTCTATTCGGGTAAACTTCCTGAATAATGGCAAGTGCATCAATTCCTCCAAGTGGATGATTAACAGCAATAATTGCTCCTCCGTCCTTTGGAATGTTCTCCATTCCTTCGGTAACTACCTTAATGTTTAAATAATCAATGACGTACTTTGAAAATTCATAACCATTAGAACCTTCATTAGCTGCAATAATGGCATTGGATTCGTCCTGACGTATCTTTTTTTTAAGATAACGAAGCAAAAAACCAGGCATCCATCGTAACAAACGAGGATTCTTGCTTTTGATAGCACGTTCTATATCGATAAAGCGATCTTCCATAAAAATGGATAAGTGCAAAAATACAAAATAGGAAAAGAGATAAGCATAAGCATGAGCCTAAGCTTTTCAAAAAAAAACTGTGAATAGTGAAGACTAGTTTTTTATGAATTTGGTTTGATAAAGGTGTTGGCCGTTGTTCTTGGCCCTTAGAATATAAACTCCTGAACTCAAATTACGAATGTCTATACGGGATATGCTTTCTTGATATAGTACTACTTCACCATCTAATTGTACTACTTCTACTAAATGATATTTTTGAGGAAGTTGTATAAAATGAATACTTGATTGATTTGAAGTATCAGGGTGAGATTGATAAACGCCAGTTAAAGAATCAGTGTCAGTTTTTGAAAAAGACAAATTTTGACTTAGTAAAAGTAGGAAAAATAGAGCCAGTTTGAGGAGTTTCTGTCGGTAGAAGGTTTGCTGTATGGGACTCATTTATATTTTTTTAATTCAATTTTTTAGCTTTATCATGTAGTTTTTTGTTAGGATTATACAGAGCAAAATTAGGCAAATAATAAATCGATTTAAATAGAATACTTCGTTAAATTATTTTGTCCAATATTTGGAGAGAATCCAATAATGAATGAGGAGTATATTTCTGGGGAATGGTTGAAAAGGGCGAGAGATAGTTTAAGTACGTTTTTAAGATTTCAAGTGAAGAAAAAAATAAAACACTGATCATTCCAGCGCTTCCCATTGGATAGATTTTTGAATGAAATCATTTAATTTATTTTTCAATTCTAAAACCATTCTATCCAATTGATTGATTTCAGTTTCTACCAAATAACGCTCGCGCTGAATAATTGCTAACTGTCGATACTGATCAAGTATTCCCTCCAAAGTTTCGATTGTTTTAAAAATGTTTGAATCATCGATCAGTTGGTTAAATGCTGTATTTTGTTGTCTTTTTGTCATCTCTTCTATTTTTAATTTGAGACCCCATACTGTGTATTGAACAACAGAACAAGACATTTGGAAAAAAAACATTCTCTTGAATGGAGTTTTTTTTCAAATTTCACTTAAGTCTTGTTATGGAGTGAGATACGCGGTAATTTGGTCGATTACATAAAAAAGGAATGACAAAAAGCAAAAACGATAAGCCAATTCAGAAATAACGATCATTTCTCATAATTTCTATCTTAATGATAGAGAGACAAGTTGGAGTGACCATTCAAAATACCATAACATATCTGAATGGGAATTTTTCAAATTCTTCTTAAGTCTTATTATGCAGTGAAATACAAGATTTTGTGATCAATTACATAAATAGGGAAGTGACAAAAAATAAAGAACGATCAACAAATTAGAGAATAACTAATAAACACCCAGCCTTTCCAATAATGAAATAATGGTATTTGCTGATTTCATTTTAGTTCTACTAAACAAAAAAGAGGCTACCTTTCTGGATAGCCTCTTTCAATATTAAGAAAATCTCTTTATCTAAATTATCCTAAGAAAGGGTAACGATAATCCGTTGGAGGATTAAAGGTCTCCTTAATGGTTCTTGGAGATACCCATCTAATAAGGTTTAGGTAAGATCCTGCTTTATCATTTGTTCCGGATGCTCTGGCTCCCCCAAATGGTTGCTGACCAACAACGGCACCAGTAGGCTTGTCATTGATGTAGAAGTTCCCCGCAGCATTTTCAAGTCTTTTAGAAGCTCGATTAATTGCGTAGCGATCTGTTGAGAAAATAGCTCCGGTTAGTGCATATTCCGATGTACTATCTAAAAGTTCTAATGTTTCTTCAAATTGATCAGCTTCATAAACGAAAATGGTAATAACCGGTCCAAAAATTTCTTCACACATAGTTCTGAATTTTGGATTGCTGGTTACGACTACTGTTGGTTCAATGAAATACCCTTTTGATTTATCATAGTTACCTCCGGCTACAATCTCAGCGTCACCTTGTTCTTTGATGTAATCAATGTATCCTGCAATTTTGTCAAATGCTCTTTCATCAATAACAGCATTGATAAAGTTCCCAAAATCATCAGGTGATCCCATTTTAAATGAATTAACATCTGTTTTGACCAATTCAATAACCTCCTGTGCCATGTTAGATGGAAGGTATGCTCTTGAAGCGGCTGAACATTTTTGTCCCTGATATTCAAATGCGCCTCTTGAAATTGCTGTAGCCACTTCACCTGGAACAGCAGACTCATGAGCAATGATGAAATCTTTACCACCAGTTTCTCCAACAATTCGTGGATAGGTTTTATATAAATCAATGTTCGTTCCAATTTCTTTCCAAAGATGCTTAAATACAGCTGATGAGCCTGTGAAGTGTAATCCTGCAAAGTCAGGATGTTTAAATACTACATCTCCGGCTGTTGGTCCGTCAACAGTAACCATATTAATAACACCATCAGGTAATCCTGCAGCTTTAAATAACTCCATGATCACTTGCGCAGAGTAAACTTGCGAATCAGCAGGTTTCCATACTACAGTGTTACCCATCATTGCCGGAGCGGCACAAAGGTTAGCACAAATAGAAGTGAAGTTAAATGGAGTAATAGCAAATACAAATCCTTCTAACGGACGATATTCTAAACGATTCCACATTCCGTCATTAGAACCTGGTTGCTCATTATAAATTTGAGTGATGTAGGCCACGTTGAATTTGAAAAAGTCAATCAACTCACAAGCTGCATCAATCTCAGCTTGCATACAGTTTTTAGATTGAGCTAACATAGTTGACGCATTCATTTTATCTCTGAATGGTCCAGCCAATAGGTCAGCGGCTTTTAAAAATATAGCAGCTCTTTGTTCCCATGGAAGAGAAGCCCATTCTTCACGAGCGGCTAAAGCAGCATCAATTGCTTGATTAACATGTGAAGCGTCTCCATAATTAAAATGCCCCAAAACATGCTGATGATCATGAGGAGGTGACATAGGACGCTTATCAGAAGTAGTAACTTCTTCGCCTCCAATGTGCATTGGAACCTCAATTTGACTGTTGTACATTGCTTTATACTGAGCCAACAGAGATTCTTTTTCCTTACTTCCCGGTGCAAATGCGCTAACGGGTTCATTTTTTGGAACAGGTACGTGATAAATGGCTTGTGGCATAATCTTTTCTTTTGTATTTTGAAGGAACAAAATTAGTCATTTTATACGGCATTTTGCTCCCCGCTGTCCTGTTTATTTTGTAATCCTAATTAGGCAAATGTGGGGTGAAGTAAAACCTAAATCATTGATTCTCCGTACAAGAAGAACCCGTGACACCAATTTATTATTCAAACTTTATGAAAAAGGTAATTTTTATCGGTTTGATAACCCTATGCTGTATGGCAGGAATTGCCATTCAATCTTCTCCCAATTTATTCGATAATCAGGAGAGAACTGGGATTTTTCTGGATACTAACCAGAATTCTGTGATGCTGATATATGAGGATAATATGCCCGCTTATTATTCTTCACAAATTTTTACTCCTGTTTGTGAAACAGGGGAGTGCAAGCCTATTTATGTTAATCTGTACTGGAAATTGAATGGAGAATATCTAAAATATGATCAACCAGGAAAAGAAATTCTAACGAAAATAAATCACGAACCTTTTACTCAGTCAGATTATAAATTATTGGATGAAATTTTGAGAGGACCGGATCCGCGTTATGGGAATAGTGTAAAACCATCACCAGCTGAAAGTAAGAAGGGAAACTCAAGTACAGTTCAATCCAAAGCTGTTTTCATGAAAAAATCGGAAATGGTAGATGGGATTAGTGGTGCAACCTTACCCGAATTAAAGGGACAATTTGTTCCAGGAGCGTTGTATACTACTTATACAATATGGGAATTGGCACATTCAAGTCGACTAAAAATGTTGAACCATACCCGAAAGAATTTATTTAAAGAAAAATATTATACCTATTTCTTAGAAAATGAGGACTTAGGGTGTAGAGATTATTTGCTTCAGACCCTAGCTGCTAAAGCAGGAGGAAAAAGCAGTATGACCAATACTTTAATGTCCATTGCAGATACTACTAATGAGACTTTGGCGACTTATTGTATCAATCAATTAAACTATGCTGAGGTGGAGTTGGATACTGTTCAAAAAGTATTGGGACGAAAGTTTTTTGGAGAATCATCATTAGAAATGAAAAAGACGGTTATTCAAAAATGGCGTGCAGCACCTATGAAACCTGTCTACCTGCATAAATTATCTAAGGGCTTAAATGATTACCCTAAGTTGTATAAAGAGTTAGTTTATTTGATGAGAGATCAGGATTACTGGCCTGGAGCAATGACAAGTAACCTCATTAAACAAATTGACAATACTTCTTCAAAAGCAGATCAACAAATTTTATTCGATGTTCTGGAGCCAAGAAGAGCTTCAATGAGCAAAGATGAATGGAAAACGCTAACACAGAAAAGAAAGAAATACAAACTAGAAAGTAAAATCTAGTTCATCTTTGGTTTAGCAAAAAGATCAAATTGCGGAACTCTTACCTTAAACAATTCACGTGTATCAATTCGTTCAAAAACGTAGTACCCGTGCATATATCCAATTTCAGAATGTAAGTCACAACCACTAACATAAACATGTTTTTGTCCAGGACTTAAAATAGGTTGCTCACCTACAACTCCATCACCCTCTACTTCACGAGGTGGGTTTAATGAATCAAAAATAAACCAGTAACGGGATTTTAATTGAATATCAAACGAGTTCTTGTTCTCAATTACAATACGGTAATTGAAAAAGAACAATCTGTTTTCAATGTTGGAAAGGTCTTTTCTATAAAGGCTTTCTACAGAAATCTTGACGCCATATGTAACTCCGGTAACCATACCTTGTCCTTTAAATATAAGGAGCAATATTAGGATAAGCAAATTCAGTTAATAACTTATCTTTTTTTTAATAACGTTGATATCAAAAATTAGGTTGGGACAATGATTAAACCCAAAATCGACCTATCCCTGTAAATAAGCCATTAGTTCCATTCCCCAAGCTACACCCAAATGAGCAATTAGTCCACCATAAATATTTCGTGAACGATAAGCCAAAATTCCTAGAATATATCCTCCAAAAATTGAGCTAATGGTTTCTCCCGCGGGTTTTCCAAAGTGCAAAAAGCAGTAAAGTGTTACCATTGGTAAAATGGCATCCCTTCCTACAAAACGAGAAAGAGCGATAACTAAGAATCCTCTAAAAAACAATTCTACAGAAAGAAAATCAAATCCGTAACAAAGTTCAAAAGTACCTGCTGTTACCCATTGATCAACTCCAAGGTGTTTGTATTCCTGATAGTCTTCATACGAAGGGTAAGCTTCTAAAAAGTCAGGTTGAAAAGAGGCTAAATAAATTAACGGAATCATCAATAAAATCAACCAGAAATAAGGTTTTACCTTGGCTCCATTCAATCGCAAACCATATAATTCAGGTTTAAAGTGTTTAACAGCAAAATAGATAAGGAACAGCGGAATTATGATGGTTAAAAGACTATGCAAGTTACTCAAACACATGTAAACCCATCGCGCTATGTAAGGATTTACATCTTCTAGAAAATCCACAGAGAATTGCATCAGATAATAGCTGCAATCCAAGGAGAGAAAAAGAATTCCAATGAGGCTGAAAAGTAGATATTTCTTATTAAAAATAGGTCTATCTTCTTTCTTTTTTGAGAAAATTGAAACTATGGAGACCGAAAACACAAAGGCAACCAGGTAAAAAAGATATAAGTAGACTATTGAAGAGGCTTCTTTATGATGATCATTTAAAATTTGATCATAGATATCATATTGGTAGTTCAAACCAATTGAAACAGCCAAAAAAGCGCCAATTATAAGGTGAGGAGCCCATTGGAAATCCTCCTTAAAATAGTCGCGGATATAATGAATAAATACTTTCATTTAAAAGCTTTTGCAAAATAATAGGAATTATGGAATAATTTTGGTGTCTGCATCCAAAATAGAAAAGAACCGAATGCTAAGACAATTACTTTTCATATTTACACTGTTTGTACAATTTCAAACTTTTGCTCAGGAAATAACAATTTATGGAACTATTCAGGATGAGGATGGCGATCCTGTACCTGGAGTTCGTTATTACTTTAAAAACAATTCGCAAAATAAAAAGGTGTCTGGTTCTGATGGAAAGTTTGAAATTCAATATAAGGTTGGAACCTATGATAGTTTGCTTTTTAAGAGCGTAAGTTTTGACTATAAGGGAGTTTTAATTGATCAGAAGATTGAAAAAAGAGGGTTAAAAAAGGGGAAATATTTTTTATCTATTGTGATGCCGAATAAATTGACGGATATTGTTGTGATAAAACCGGAATTACCTGATACGCTATTTGGAACACAGGAATACAGTGTCTCCGATTTTGCTTTTGATTCAAATAACCAGCTTGTTTTATTGACTTATGATCATAATTTGAGAAGGGGAAGTGCATTAAGGTTATTAGATAAGGATCAAAAGGTGATTGATAAATACCACATTACGGATCAATCAATCGAATTACAAACCGATTTCAGAAATAACATTCATTTAATTACGGAAGAGGGAGTGTATTTGGTTTGGGTGGAAAATCAGCAATTGTACGTGTATCCTGAAGAAAGAGAGTATTATTTTAAAAACGTAGCTCCCGTAATTGATACAATAGCTGAAAAAGTCTATTATTCTACTTATTCAGAGGTATATCCAGCCTTTGACTATTGGGAATATGATGTTCTTGATTCTTCGAATAAAAAGGTGTTATACATTGAAGATACTTTTATTATGCCTTTTTATCGGGCCGAGTTTAAGTACTTAGATCAACGTACTAAGTTGGAATTACATAAAAAGCAGCTTGAAACTGGAATCGACAAGGAAATTTGGGCAGGAGCCTTATTCTTTACACAAACCTTGTATTATGATCCTATTTATGCTCCTCTTTTTAAGGTAGAAGGAGATACGCTCCTCATTTTTGATCATTACAAAGATTTGATGTTTAAATATCATCCGCAAAATGGAGTAGAGGATAGTTTGGCCATTTCATATCACCACAATGCCCGTAAATCGGGATGGGAACAACCTCTCATTCAAGATGAATTCACTCAACAGATTTATGCTTTATTTGAAATTAATGGGCATACTTATCTGAGGGAAATAAATCACGATACGGGGCAAGTTATTCGTTCTTACAAATTACATTTTAAGTATGTAGAGGGGCTGCAAATTAGAAACGGAGAGGTGATTTACATTTACCGTCCATTTGAATCAATCCAAAAGAAATATCTGTATAAAGAGGTATTAAAACCAGTTTGAGGCTAGTTTTTCTTTTTCTTTTGGTTTTTCTTTTTTCGTTTTTCAACACTGGTATCACCAATTGCTGAATGAGGCTTGTCGTATTTACCAAATAAACGGAATCGTTTTCTTTTGGTTTTCCCTTGTTTAGTCGGCTTTTTCCCTTCCTTGGCGTCAAGAGTCTCCAAGGGGGCAACGGCATCAACTCCACCGTTGTTTATTGGTCCGCCGCTGTCAACAGGGTCAATCCATGAATCACTAACTTCAACGGCTACGTCATTTTCGTTTTTTGGATCAGGATTGTAATAACGAATAGTTCGATTAGGATCGTTCCCAACAATTACATCTTCTTTATAAATCCAACGGCTACTATTCCATTCATAACCGTCATAAGACATATCCGGAATATAAAAATCGTACATTCCTTCTAAATTGGGCGTTTCTGGAATGAGGTGATCAAAAATAATTGCACCGTATTTCTCATTCATATTAACGCTAATGGAAGCTTTTTCGGAGTATTCAAAAAATACTCGATTCAAATAAGTCGTAGAGTTTTTCGACTCCTGAAATAGGGGATAACCAATTCGTACGCTTTTCCCTTTAAAGTAAAAGACATCCAAAATCTTCATATTAGTATTTTGGTCATTTCCATTGAATCCACAAACAGTATAGTAGGTTTTATTCTCTTTTTTAATTGGAATAATGCGGTAATATAAGGCACCGTACCAATGTTGAGAAGTGAGCATACCTTCTGGTTTTCGAGTAATGGTAATTTTGTCTTCTTTTAGCTCAATGACGGTATTTTTTCTTCCTGAACGACTTGGTTTTACAATGTAACCGTAGTGTTTATGAACCAGGTTTTCATCTTCTACATTCCAATTAAAAATCCTAAATGAGTTGTCAGGAGATTTAATCGTAGACATGGTAGTCAATTTCTCAAAAGGATAATCCATTATCCCAGGATGTTTCATGGTTTCTTTTAAGGCAGTAATTAGGTCCTCATTAGCAATAAGTCGTTGATTATCATTTTCTGCGCTTCGCAGTCGCATTAAAGCATCCTCCAAAATTCCTTCCTGATGAACAAAAAAGGTGTCCACAGCTTCCTTTTCCTTTGCCATGACAAAAGAAGTTGAAAGTCCCAATATGAATAGAAAAATATATTTCATCAGTTCTATAACGTTCGGCTAAAAAATTGTAACAGCACAAAATTAGCTTATTGTACGTGAATACCGACCAAAAGTTAAAAGGTCAAATGTTAAAATTGATCTCTCACCTTGTATCAAATTTAACAATTTCGTCAGAATTAAAGGTCTGTTTGCTAACTTCGCCGCATGGATCTTATCAAAATAAGAATCGGAGGAGTTCCGGAACACTTTAATTTACCTATACATCTTGCTAAAGAACAAAATGCCTTTTCAAAACGTGGAATTGATTTGGAATGGACTGACTTTGGTGGTGGAACAGGGGCAATGACAAAGGCTTTGCGAGAAAATGAAGTTGATGTGTGTATTTTGCTGACAGAGGGGATGATTGCAGACATTATTAAAGGAAATCCTGCTAAGATTATTTCGGAATATGTGTTAACTCCTTTAACTTGGGGAGTACACACAGGAGTAAATAATGGATTATCGGATTACAGAGATATTTACGATAAAAATTATGCAATAAGCCGTTTTGGATCGGGATCTCATCTCATGGCGATTGTTGATGCAGAGAGTAAGGGATATCGATTAAATAAAGATCAGTTTCATGTGATAAAAGATATTGATGGTGCTTTACCTTCTTTAGAGACTAATGAAACAGATGTTTTCTACTGGGAAAAGTATACAACGAAACCTTATGTAGATGCGGGTAAACTTAGAAAATTAGGGGAGTACAGAACTCCATGGCCTTGTTTTGTTATTGCAGCAAGAGATGAAATTCTTGAAAAGTATCCTGACTATATTATTCGGTTGTTACGTGTAATTCATGATAGTTGTGATCGTTTTATGGACAACAGAGATGCTCCTGCAATTACTTCTAGCCGATATGGATTGGAATTGAAAGATGCGGAGCGCTGGTATAATTCAACTGAATGGGCAATTCATGGCTGGGTTTCGGATAAAATGGTAGAGAATGTGATTTATCACCTTAAAACTGCCGAAATCATTGCCGAAGACAGTGAAATTCCTGAACTAATTTGGAAACGAAACTAATGGATACACCTTATCATATCATTGAGGCAAAGGGTGAAGTTGTTCCAATTATCCTTAGTATCCCACATTGCGGAACTGATTTTCCAGCTGAAATTGCAGATGATTTTATTGAGGAACAAAGGGCCTCAGTTGATGATACAGATTGGTTTTTGCAGGATTTGTACAACTTTGCTTCTGAAATGGGAATCACTACCATTCATGCAAAATATAGCAGATGGGTAATTGATTTAAATCGTGATCCTGAATCCAAACCTTTGTATAATGATGGACGAATTATTACGGCTTTAACAACAACTACCGATTTTTTAGGAGGGCCTATTTATCAGGCTGGAAGGGAACCCGATCAAAAAGAAGTGGAGAGAAGGCTTGAAGTTTATTATTGGCCTTATTATCAAAAGGTTGAAGAGTTGTTGGGTGAGCTTTTGAAGCGTTTTAAAAACGTTTTATTGTGGGATGCGCACTCCATTCGAGAGTCGGTTCCAACCATTAGGCCGGAAAAATTTCCTGAAATGATATTGGGAAACAACGATGAAAAATCTGCATCACCTAAGTTGATTCAAATCGCCTTGGAAGAATTAAAAAAGGACTATCAAGTAAATCACAACAATCCTTTTAAAGGAGGGCACATTACCCGATACTTTGGCAATCCTTCAAATAACATTCATGCCTTACAGCTCGAACGAAACAAGAATTTGTACATGGATGATACTGAGCGACACTTTGATGCAAAAAGAGCTGAGCGAATGAGAAAAGTACTTAAAGCAAACTTCCAGCGGCAAATAGAGGCTCTTTTAGAAGGAAATCTCTAATTTTTGATTCCATCCTCTGGTTCACAGACCAGAAAATGCAAGCTTTTAACTTATTTTAAGACTATCCGTCAATTTTTCTTCAATCATAGCGTTAGAAGTTTAATTTTGCATTAATGCAGTTTTTTAGAATCCTCTTTGCTCCTTTAGGCTTGTTTTACTGGGTGATTACCACGCTGAGGAATGGTTTCTATAATCGAGGTATATTCAAAGCATCTAAGTTTAGCATTCCTATTATCAATTTGGGAAATTTAAGTGTTGGTGGAACCGGAAAAACACCTCATACCGAATATTTAATTCGATTGTTAAAAGATGAATACAAGGTAGCTACATTATCGCGTGGATTTGGAAGAAAAGAAAGAGGTTTTATCATAGCTAACGAAGAATCAACTTACAAGCAAATTGGAGATGAACCAATGCAGTACTATAAAAAGTACGGAGATGATATAAAAGTGGTGGTTGAGGCGAATCGGGTAAAAGGGGTGATGGACCTCATGCATGAGCATGAAGACACAGAGGTCGTTTTACTGGATGATGCCTATCAACATCGAGCAATTCATAGAGGCCTAAATATTCTAATTACCACACACGATAAACCTTACTTTAAGGATTATATTCTCCCTCTTGGAGATTTAAGGGAAAGCCGAAAAGGGAGTTCAAGGGCTGATTTAGTTGTTGTTAGTAAATGTGTTGATTTTGAAAAAGTTAAAAGGGATTTTTTTGCTCGTAAAATAGCGCCAGATAATCCTCGAAAAGTCTTCTTCTCTAAAATCAATTATGCTAATATTTTACCTTTCTTTCCTTCACAAGAAATAGGAGTTTTAAATGGAAAAAAAATCATTTTGGTGAGTGGTATAGCTAATGCCGAACCTTTGAAAAAGTACCTTCAGGATAAGGCCGAAATTATACATCATTTCAATTACAAGGATCACCACAATTTTAAGCCCGAAGATCTCAGGGATATTCACGGTATTTTTGGTAAATTTGCGGATCGTGATCCAATCATCCTAACGACCGAAAAAGACGCTATGCGACTGATTGTTCATGAATTTGAAGAGGAGCTGAAGAATTACCCGTGGTATTACCAGAGTATAGAAATTGAAATTGACAGAAAAGAAGAATTTGATCAAATAATAAAAAATTATGTGGAAACAAATCGTAGAAACCACTGAATTTATCCATGACAGAGTTCAGTTTGCGCCCGAAATAGGAATTGTTTTAGGTACTGGATTGGGTGGATTAGCCAAAGAAATTGAGATTAAGCATTCCTTGAATTACAATGACATTCCGAACTTTCCTATTTCAACAGTTGAAAGTCATACTGGAAAGTTAATTTTTGGTGTACTAGGAGGTAAAAATGTGGTAGCTATGCAAGGACGTTTTCACTACTACGAAGGTTATTCGCTTGAGCAAGTAACATTTCCAATTCGAGTTATGAAGATGTTAGGAATTAAAAAATTGTTCCTTTCTAATGCTTCAGGTGGTGTTAACCCTGACTTTGAAGTGGGAGAGATCATGATTCTGAATGATCACATTAATCTATTCCCTGATAATCCATTAACTGGGAAAAATATCGACGAATTGGGACCACGTTTTCCTGACATGAGTGATGTATATGATCGTAAGATGATTGACATGGCGAAGGAAATCGCAACCGAATTTGAGATTAAAGTTTCGGAGGGAGTTTATGCTGGTTTAACCGGTCCAACTTTAGAAACTCCGGCAGAGTATCGCTATATCCGAATTATTGGAGCAGATACGGTTGGTATGTCAACCATTCCTGAGGTAATTGTTGCTCGTCACATGGATATTCCTTGTTTTGCGATTTCAATCATTACTGATTTAGGGGTTGAAGGAAAAATTAAGAAAGTAACGGTCGAAGATGTAATTGCTGTGGCGAATCGCCAGGAGCCAAAGATGACCAAAATAATGAAAGAACTGATTAGCAAAATTTAATGAGTTTAAGTCCAGAAATACGAGCAAAATACAAACCAGTTATCGGTTTGGAGGTACATGCTCAAATGCTTACTAAGTCTAAAGCCTATTCATCTGATGTGAATGAATATGGGGCAGTACCCAATACTAATGTTAGTCCGGTAACCCTTGGCCATCCAGGAACACTACCCATGATGAACACCAAAACCATCGATTATGCAATTAAGATGGGATTGGCTTGTGAATGTGAGATTGCCGAAGAACAGCATTTTGCTCGAAAAAACTATTTCTATCCCGATTTACCAAAGGGGTACCAAATTACGCAAGATACTACTCCTATTTGTACAGGGGGAAAAGTAACGATTAAGACTGAATCGGGCGAAGAAAAAGCCATTCGCCTCATTCGTATTCATATGGAGGAAGATGCCGGTAAGAGTATTCACGATATCGATCCTTTTAATACGCTAATCGACCTTAACAGGGCAGGGGTTCCGTTAATTGAGATTGTATCTGAACCAGACATCGCTTCATCACAGGAGGCTTACGATTATTTAACTGAGGTTCGTAAGTTGGTTCGTTACCTGGATATCTGTGATGGAAATATGGAAGAGGGAAGTTTACGTTGTGATGCAAACATTTCGGTTATGCTTAAGGATGCAACCGAATATGGTGTGAGAGTGGAGGTGAAGAACATGAACTCTATTCGTAACGTTCAACGTGCTATTGAACATGAAATTGAGCGCCACATTTTGGCCATTGAAAATGGAGAAACTTTACGTCAGGAAACGAGAACATTTAATGCTTTAGATGGCAGTACTACTGCTATGAGAACAAAAGAAGCAGCGAATGATTATCGCTTTTTTCCTGAGCCTGATTTACAACCAATTAAGGTGACGCAGGAGAAGATTGATGGAATTAAGGAGCAAATGCCTCCACTTCCAAGTCAGTTGTTTAGAAAATATACAGAGGAATTGAAGTTATCAGATTATGATGCAGGACTTTTAACTGATCAAAAGCCAATTGCCTTGTATTATGAAGACTTAATTTCTCATACAAAGAACTATAAATCTGCCGCTAACTGGTTGATGGGAGACATTAAGTCCTACCTAAACAATTTAGCAGTTGGAATTGAAGATTTTCCTTTGTCAGCTAAGGATATTGCTGCTATGATTGCTTTAATTGATGAGGGTAAAATCTCAAATAACTTAGCAGGGCAAAAACTATTCCCCAAAATGTTAGAAATAGCAAAAGAAGGAGGGAATACAAATCCGCTGGAAATTGCTCAGCAGAATGATTGGATTCAAAATTCTGATGAAGGTGCTATTAAAACAATCATTTTGGAAGTGTTTAAAGAAAATCCTGAAGAATATGAGCGTTTTAAGGCAGGAGAAAAAAAGTTGATGGGATTCCTAATGGGACAGGTGATGAAGAAAAGTAGAGGAAAGGCTGATCCTCAATCAGCGAGTAAATTGATAAATGAATTAATAAAATGAGAATAGGTTTAAAAGTGATGAGTGGAATGAAGCATTTAAAGAACCTTTTGTGGTTGACAGCTGTTGTTGTTGGAGTAACTGCTTGTGGAGGAGGTGTAGAGTTGGAAGGAGATGATACGCAGGATATGCTTCCGCAAGGACATGTAATTAGTGGGAAAATAGAAGGTGGAGAGGGACAACCTGTTATGTTATTGGTTTTTGAGGATGGTGAGCAATCAGTAGTCGATTCGACTAAAATCACCAACGGAGAGTTTAAAATTAAGACGAAAACGCTTGGTTTGAGACAATATGTGATGATGATTGGAGGTCAGGAATTACCAATTGTATTAATGTTGGACGCTGAATCACGTGATGTGAAAATTACAGGATCTATTCCTGGAATTGGAGAGAATTATCAAGTCTCGGGATCTAAGCCAAGTCAGGAGATCATTGATTATATGGATTTCTTAAAGCCAACTTATCCTCGATACAATGAATTGACTGCTCTCTTGCAATCAACTCCACCTGATGATACAGTAATGATTGATTTTTATTTGGAGAAATTGGATAGTATCTCCGCCATCCGAAGAACATATGCAGTGGAGCATATTGAAGCTGATTCTACTTCACCGACTAACTGGCTTTTGTTACGTGATTTATTTCCGGCAAGTGGTTTAGAAAACTTTGATACAACAGATTTAAAGTATTTCCAAACAGTTGCTAATGGAATGCGATCAAAGTACCCTGACTCCGATTATCCTGATTTGGTAGAAGCGGATATGGAATCTGTAAAAGCGCAATTGGAAGCATTGAAAAATCCTCAACCAAAATTTGCCCCAGGAGAGTTTGAATATGCACCAGATATTACATTGGATGATTATAATGGAAAACCAATCAGTCTTTCATCCTTGAGAGGACAGGTTGTTTTAATTGATTTTTGGGCATCCTGGTGTAAACCTTGCCGAATGGAAAATCCAAATGTGGTAAGAGCTTACGATAAATGGAAAGATAAAGGATTTACAGTTTACAGTGTTTCTTTAGATGAAGATAAAGGAGCATGGATGAAGGCGATTGAAAGTGACAACCTTTCCTGGCCAAATCACGTCTCGGATTTAAAAGGATGGACGTCGCCTGTGGCTTTTCAGTATGGGGTTAATTCAATTCCTAATACTTTCTTAATTGATCAGGAAGGAAAAGTGATTGGACGAAATCTAAGAGGAGGACAATTGGAACAAAAGTTGCAAGAAATTTTAGGATAAGCATTTAAAAGTTGTAAGTAATGAAGAGATTATTTCTGGGGATATTTATTGGTATGGCATCATTTACAGTTGGTGCACAGGAAATGATCTTTGATTCCTACGGAACGGTGAGCATGGATGGTCAAATCAAGGGATTTGAAAACAAAACCATGTATTTGCATAATCAAAATCTAGCCAAAGGTAAAAAGCCAATGGATAGTTGCACAACCGATGCAGAGGGAAAGTTTGTTTGGAAAACGGCTATTCCTTTTAAAGATTATTATGCTATCAATTTCAGAACTTCGGAACCCTTAAATTTAGTTTTACAAGCAGGTGATTCCATTACCTTTAATGCTGATGTGACGAATATTAACGCCACTAAATTTGAACGTTCAAAAGACTCTCAGTTATTATTAGAATTTTTGGTTCCGTTTACTGAATTTAAACGATTAGGAGATTCTCTAAAATTGGTAGTTGCTAAGGATAGAAGCAAAGGACCTGAGGTAAATGCCTACTACAAGCCTTTTGCAGAGGAATTTGTTAGAATGCGATCAGAGTTCATTAAGAAAAATCAGCATTCACCGGCTTTATTGGTGGTTTTGGGGTCTTTTGACCAAAATCAGGAATGGAAAGCTTATACAGAGGTAGTTCGTTTGTTGGATTTAAGTTTTAAAGGTTCTCCCACTGTTGAGAGTGTCAAAACTTATGTATTAAAGAAAAATGCTCAAATAGAAGCACAGCGTAAAGCCAATGAAGCTTTTGCTCCAGGTAAAATTCCACCGGACATTGCCTTACCCGGTGTTGATGGAGATACTTTGCGATTGTCTGATCTAAAAGGAAAAGTGGTTTTGATTGATTTTTGGGCATCTTGGTGTAAACCTTGCCGAATGGAAAATCCAAATGTGGTGAGAAACTACCAGAAGTATAATAAAGATGGTTTTGAAGTTTTTAGTGTTTCTTTAGATAATCCTGGACATGGTGATCGATGGAAAGGAGCTATTCAGCAAGATGGACTTATTTGGCCTAATCATGTAAGTGATTTAAAAGGGTGGCAATCTTCAGCTGCAAAGGCTTATAATGTCAGAAGTATCCCGTTTACGGTTCTATTAGATCGGGAAGGTAAAATAATAGGGACAAATATTAGAGGGCCCAAACTCGAAGAGAATTTAAAAACTATCTTTGGCTATTAATGGCAGAGAAAAAAATATTTTTCGCATCTGACTTTCACCTTGGCGCCCCTGACTACGAATCCAGCTTAGAGCGTGAAAAACGAATTGTTCGCTGGTTGGACAGTATTCGTGACGAAGCAGAGGAAATTTTTCTGCTGGGGGATGTATTTGATTTTTGGTTTGAATACAAAAAGGCTATTCCACGTGGTTTTGTTAGGATTTTAGGTAAAATAGCCGAGCTCAGTGATTCAGGAATTAAAATTCATTGGTTTATTGGCAATCACGATATGTGGATTTTTGACTACATCCCAAGAGAATTAGGGGTGGAGTTGCATAAAACTGAAATAGAAAGGGAGTTTGGTGGAAAACAATTTTTTATTGGACATGGTGATGGTTTAGGGCCAGGAGATCATGGTTATAAATTCATTAAAAAAGTTTTTAGGAATAAAATTTGTCAGTGGTTATTCGCACGTTTGCATCCTAATTTTGGAATTGGATTAGCCAATTTCTTTTCTCGAAAAAGTAGAGCCGCTACCGGAAATGCGGATGAGACCTTTTACGGAGAAGATAAAGAAATGCTTATCCAGTTTTGTAAAACTCAATTAAAAGAGAAAAAGTACGACTACTTTGTTTTTGGCCATCGTCATCTACCCATTGATGGTTTTGATGTAGGAGAGGGGAGTAAGTATTTTAATATCGGAGATTGGATCACCTACTTTACTTACGGGGTATTTGACGGAGAGCAATTTGAATTGAAAAAGTTTGAATAAGAAGCCAACTTGGCTTCATCTAGAGGTTCGCTAATCTTCTCATTTCATGTCTTTCCATTTATGTTAAAACAAGAAATTTTCATTTTGCCTTTATTTTGATTTTGGAGTTGGATCTGAAAAAAAAGAAAACAAAATGAAACCTTTTATTTTATTCTTCGTTTATATGGGTGTAAACGGATCAATTATAACGATTACAGGTTAAGGGTTAAAGGGGGTAATTTTATTATCCCCTTTATTTTTTGTTGAGTTTTTTCATTTGTTTATTGAATTCTATCCCTTTTATTTCCACTGACTTTCTACCTTTCGAGAAACAAAACCCTACTGCTTTAGAATAAGCAATTAGTATCTGTTCTTTGCAATTTTGAATAACATCGCTTTGGGGAAAGAAGGGGGGATTTCTAATACGTTGGGAAAAGTATTTATTTATAGAAAAGTGTGAAATAATGTGTATATGATCTTTTATGCCTACATTTGATTAAATACGATTACAATTATGAGTAAAGGAAAAGTAAAGTTCTTTAATGAAACCAAAGGTTTTGGGTTTATTATTGACGATGAATCAGGAAAAGAGCATTTTGTTCATATTTCTGGTTTAATTGATGAAATCAGAGAAAACGACGAAGTAACTTTTGAACTTCAAGAAGGGAAAAAGGGACTAAACGCGGTTAATGTTAAGTTGGCCTAAGCGTCTACTATCATAAATTTGATTTGACACCCCTTGAGCAAAGTTGTTCAAGGGGTTTTTTTATTTTCAAAACTATGATTGAACGTAAATGTTTGAAATGCCAAACCTGGAACAAGGACGAAAAGCATTGTACAAATTGTGGTAACCTCATGCGCTATGAGGATGTCATGCAAGAAAAGGAAAAGGCAAAAATTAAAGCAGAGGAGGAAAGAGAAAAGGATAAGTTTGAGTTACTCCTGGAGCGAATGAGAAATCATCGTTTCTTAGCTGTTAGAATAGGGTATAAAATTCTTTATTCTATTTCAATCCTGTTAGGTGCATTTGGTGCCTTTATGGCTTGGTTGGTTGCTATGGCAAACGGATGAAGCTACTTACAAAACCATATTTTCTTCTCTTTACGTTCAGCTATTTAACAGTAAAGTATCTGCAATATCAAAATATTGCTTTACCATCATTTATTCAACATCATTTAAATGATTTACTGTGTTTGCCAATCATTCTTACACTAGGCTTGTTTCTAGTCCGAAAAATAAAAAGAGATGCTCAGCTGGAATTGAGTATTTGGCACATATTGGGCATGTGTACATTTTATGCACTCTACTTTGAATACTATTTACCTCAAAAGTCTATTATGTACACTGCTGATCCGGTGGATGCTTTAATGTACTTTATTGGGGGAGTTATTTTTTATGTGCTCAGAAAATGGGAACTGAGAAAAGGACTTCTTAGTAGTTGAATTCGTAAAAAACGGTATCCGAAGCAATGGTGAAAAGAGAATCTTTTGTTAGATTGTTCCATACTTCATCTTTAAAGCTAAAGTAGGCGTATCGGCCAGCGGTTGTCTTAAAAAGGAAGGTTGTATCAATATCTTCTACTAATGAATGATGGCCATTGGTTGCGCAGCCAACACAACCTTCTCTAAACTCCGAAAGTACCATGGTAAGTTCATCACCTGGCATTGGTCCAACATTTTTAACATCCAATCTAACCCAAGCTTCAGCATCCATACTTACGTTAAATACATTACTCTCTTCTGTTGAAACTTCTTTGGAGGTGAATTCCAATTGCTGGTCAAAATAACCATCCTTTGTAATATCAATTTTAAAATCGGTTACTTTTTCTCGAGCAATTGAAATATTGTAGAATCCATTAGCATCAGTTGTTGTTTCTCCAGCTTTTTGAAAATTGGTATTAGAAACAGATTGACTAAAAACAACCTGATGAATTTCAATATCAGCTCCTGATACATTGCCACCTGCAGCGGTTTCTGTTACCTTTCCTTCAAAGTCATAGGTGATTTCTCCTTTCTTACAAGAGAAGGTAAAAAAACTAATTAATAGAAGCGGGAAGGCTAAGTGAGAATAGAATGGTTTCATAATTTTTCAGAAATAAGCACGATAACCAAATTTAACGAGTTTTTTGAAAGAAGGCAAACTGTTACATCAGCCATTCAGTAGATTAGATCAATGAAACTGATCTTTTTGGGCTCTGCATCACTTTCAATTTGAAAATATCGTAAATTAGTAAATCACTTGTCCAACCATTTAAACTCAATATCGAATTATGAATAAGGGAATTTTGCTCATGGTGCTTATGGCATTTTCATCACTGTCGTTTTCGTTTGAAACAATGGACAATCCTCCAGATTCTACACAAAGCACCAAAAAGGGAATGATTTACGATTATCCCGAAATTATGCCACAATTTCCTGGAGGACCGGATGCAATGGACCTTTTTATCAAACAAAACCTTAAAAAACCAGCCGATGCTAAAGATTTGAGTGGTAAGGTTTATGTGCAGTTTGTGGTGGAAAAGGATGGTTCTATTTCTGATGTATCTATTCGTATGGGAAAATATGAAAAACTGAATAAGGAAGCCATTCGACTTGTAAAAATGATGCCGGATTGGCGTCCTGGAGTAAACAAAGGCAAGAAGGTACGGGTACGTTATATTTTACCCATTACGTTTCATTAAAACTATTCATCCAATAAATCGGGACGCTTTTCCTGTGTGATTTTAAGGCTTTGTTCATTTCGCCATTCTTCAATTTTGGCAGCATGTCCAGATAGTAAAACCTCTGGAACTTTATGACCTTTATAGTCCTCGGGTCTTGTATAAACAGGAGGTGCTAATAAGTCATCCTGAAAAGAGTCGGATAGGGCAGAGGTTTCATTATTTAATACTCCCGGAATTAAACGAACAATGGCATCTGTTAAAACTGCAGCGCCTAATTCTCCTCCAGAAAGAACGTAAGAACCAATGGAAATTTCTTTTGTGATGAATAAATCCCTCACCCTTTGATCAACCCCTTTATAGTGTCCGCACAAAATCATAATATTTTGATAAGAGGAAAAATGATTACAAATAGTCTGCGTTAATAATTCTCCATCCGGACTCATGTAAATGATCTCATCGTACTCCCGCTCTGATTTGAGCTTTTCAATACAGTCAGCAATGGGTTGAATGGTCATTACCATACCAGCTCCACCTCCATATTGATAATCATCACAACTTTTTTGACGATGCGTAGAGTAATCCCTTAGGTTATGAATGTTAATTTCGGCCAATCCCTTTTCCTGAGCCCGTTTCATGATAGAATCATGCAGTGGACCTTCAAGTAATTTAGGTAATATGGTAAGAATGTCAATGCGCATTGGGATGAATATATAAATCGTTCTGCTTTATCAAGCAAAATACAAAGTACAACTAAAAATAATGGAAAAAACAAAGGTACTTAAGGCAATTACTTTGAGCATTGGGTCAAACTCTTTTGGTGTTTTTACTTTACTCACCTTTATGAGGTGAGTAAAGTGGAGAATAATCACTGGAATACTCAAAAGGCCTAATAATTGAAAACTCTCCTTTCCCCAAATAATTAAAACACTCAACGAACCATAGGCCAGAACAAAAAGAATGTAGTGATATACTTTTGCTCCTTTTGAACCTAAAAGAACGGCTAATGTCGTTTTTCCAACCGCTTTGTCGTTGACGATATCTCTCATATTATTGAGATTTAAAACGGCAACACTAAAACAGCCTATAATCATAGCCGGAAAGATGGTATACCAAACGAATTCCCCGGCCTGAACAAATGCACTTCCCATTACGCCCACCAATCCAAAAAAGATAAAGACAAAAAGATCTCCCATGGCCGAATAACCATAAGCGCCTTTTCCCATGGTGTACTTAATTGCTGCAGCAATAGCAGCAAGTCCTAGGAGTATAAAACCAATCAAGGTCCAGTTTAGCGAACTTCCAAAAGCCACTAGTAAAAGCGATAATCCTGATATAAACGATAAAACACCAAATAAAACAATGGCTCTAAACATGGCTTTGCTGCTTATTTCACCACTTTGAATGGCTCTGTCCGGACCAACTCTTTCAGCATTATCAGCTCCTTTTTTAGCATCACCGTAATCGTTAGCGAAATTGGAAAGGATTTGAAGAAATAAAGTAGTTAAAAGTGCCAATCCCAAAACTCCCCAGTTAAATTCCTTGGGTGGAAGGACCAGTTCGCCCTCTTTTATACCTATATAGTTGTAAACACTAAAGTTTCCCACTAAAATAACACTAAACGATAGTGGAAGCGTCCTAAGACGTGCTGCTTTAACCCAGGAACCAAAACTACTCATACTTATCTCCCCAGAGGTTTTTGATGGTTTCTTTGATATCTTTTTCTCTCTTGCTCGATCCTGCATCGTAAAAGTTGGTCCCACTTAGTTCTTCAGGGAAAAACTCTTGAGCAACAAAATTGTTCGCACCATCGTGCGAGTATTTATAATTTTCCCCATATCCCAAATCTTTCATAAGGGTAGTAGGGGCGTTTCTTAAATGAAGTGGGACTGGTAAATTCCCTGTTTCCTTAACTACCTTTTGAGCTCGTCCAATGGCCATGTACGAAGCATTTCCTTTGGGAGATGTTGCCAAATAAATAACCGCTTGAGAGAGAACCAATCGTCCTTCGGGCCAACCAATTTTGGCAATAGCATCAAAAGCAGCATTGGCAATGATTAGTGCGTTTGGATTAGCTAGTCCAATATCCTCAGATGCCGAAATAATAATTCGACGGGCAATGAACTTAGGATCTTCTCCTCCTTCAATCATTCTGGCCAGCCAATAAACAGCTGCATTAGGGTCACTTCCCCGAATGGACTTGATGAAGGCTGAGATAATATCATAATGCTGTTCACCATCCTTATCGTAAGTGGCAATGTTAGCCTGGATGGTCTCGTTTACCATTTTATTGGTAATTTTCAAAGATGCTGAATCATTCTGTGAAATAACCATTTCCAGTGCATTCAACAATTTTCGAGCATCACCTCCCGAAATTTTGTGCAAGGCGTCAGTCTCCACCAACTCAATGTTTTTAGAAGACAATTCTTTATCTTCCTTTAAAGCTCTTTGCATTAACTGATCTAGTTCCTCGCGGCTGTGATGCTTTAAAACATAAACCTGACTACGTGATAAAAGGGCCGAAATAACTTCAAAAGAAGGATTTTCGGTAGTTGCACCAATTAAAGTGATAATTCCCTTCTCAACAGCTCCTAATAAGGAATCTTGCTGTGATTTACTGAATCGATGAATCTCATCAATGAAAAGGATGGCGTTTTTACTTCCAAACAATCCAGTACTTTGCACCTTTTGAATGATTTCCCGAATGTCTTTTACACCTGAATTAATAGCTGAAAGGGAATGAAAGGGACGGTCAACTGTATTGGCAATGATTTGTGCTAAAGTTGTTTTACCAACTCCAGGAGGTCCCCAGAAAATCATACTTGGAATATTGCCACTTTCAACCGCTTTTCTCAGTCCCGAACTTGATCCAACAATATGCTGTTGTCCAATATAGTCAGACAAAGACTTTGGTCGCATTCGTTCGGCTAGTGGTGTAAGATTCATGCTAAGGCAAAGTTAATGCTTATTCGACAGACTCAAACAATGTGAAAAAAAATGTGGAGGCTTTTTTCCAAACGTAACTAAACGCTTGTTTTTCGTCTAATCAATCCAATTACCAACAAAACAATCATCAACAAAAGAAAAGAAATTGATATGATGATATCCAATTGTCCACATTGACTCGTCAAATTGGCTATTTCGTTTGTGGTAGGATCATTTTTACCAAATTCTCCATAATCCAGAATCAAACTATTTTTGAACACTAAATATATTCCAAAGCCAAACAATATAAGAGCGGCTAAAGAACCCCAAAGAGCAAAATCACTCTTTTTCCAAAAGGCCAGTCGGATTAAGGAATAAACAATGAAAAAAATTAGAAATAAAGAAATGAATATTTCAACGAGATAGTTCACAAAAGAAAGGTAGAACTATTTTTTTACACTCCGTCCGGACGTTGGTGCTTCCAACGCTTATGTGACCACAACCAGTTTTTAGGGTCGCTAATGATTAATTCCTCTAGCATCTTACTGTAAACATCTGTAATTTCTCCTTTAGGCATGGATGGAGGATCTTCAGTAATCAACTTAAACTCTACTTCGTAATACCCTCTTTTAACACGCTCTGAGTGCCCAAATAAAACAACGTGGTCAAATTTTTGAGCCAATTTCTCTGGCCCAATATTCCAACCAGTTTCTTGATTTAAGAAAGTATTCCAATGTGCTTTCTTTTTGTTGCTAGGAGATTGATCATTAACAATAACTACCAGCTTTTCCTGATGGGTTGAGTTTTTAAAGAATGGAATGACTTCGCGAGTCTTGATCAAGTTCATTCCATATCGAGTTCTTGAACGGAATAAGATTTTATCAAAAAACGGATTAGAAAGAGGCTGATACACTGAATAGGGAGTGTAAGACGGAACTAATTCTGGTAACGACAATGCGTAAAATTCCCAATTGTTATAATGTCCACAAACCACAATAACGCTGCGGTTTTGTTTGGCCAATTCCTCTAACAATTCTGGATTTTTAATGGATGTTCGCTTAAGGACTTGTTTTTTGGATATACTAACCGCTTTAATGCTCTCAGCAATAAAGTCCATAAAATGCCTGTAGAAATCCCGTTCGATTTTTTGGATTTCCGCAGCGGATTTATCCGGAAAAGCTCGAACTAGATTTCCATGTACCACCTTACGTCTGTACCTAATTACTCTATAGGTCAGAAAGCTCACTATCATCGCATAGAAATACAAGATTCCAAGAGGAAAGTAAGACAAGGGTTTTAGGAATAAGTAAAACAGTATTCGGTCAGCGATTTTTACCATTCATAATCAAAAAACTGGGTGCAAAGTTAAAAATAGCGTAAATGTATAACACTATATTTTTAATTTTATTTTACGAAGGTGAAAATGTAAGGTAGGCATGCGAATTGATTTGATTAATTTTGCAGTAGTAATTGGAGAATGAAGTTTAGGATTTTAATAGTGCTTTTCGCGACCTTGTTCGTCGCATCGGCTTTTAGTGGAAAGGTGAAAAAAGGGATGCAAGCCCTTGATATATACAACTATTTCGAAGCAAAACGACTTTTTGAAAAAGCAGAAAAGAAACATCCCGTAGCAGCTTCTTATGGACTAAGTATTATCTACCAGAGAACCGATAATCCGTTTTCAAATTTGGATAGTGCTTTCTCAAAAATTTTACGATCAGTCGATCAATATTCGTCACTTTCAATAAAAAAGAAAGATAAATACAGGAAATTTGGCATTGATAGTCTACAAATTGTTCAACAGCGAAACCTGATTTCGGAGTTGATGTATAATCGAACGAAAGAAGAAAATACAGTTGCTTCTTTTACCAACTTTATTCAAGAACATCCCTGGAGTCAAAATAAAAGTGAAGCCATTTATAAGAGAGATTCTATAGCTTTTGATATTGCAGTGACAGAAGGAAAATCGAAAGGTTATGAGCAATTTTTGAAAGATTATCCTGAATCTGAGTTCTCAAAGGTTGCAAAAACATCTTACGATAAGCTGTTATATGTTGAAAATACCGCTTCTGATAATTTTGTGGATTATCTTAATTTTTTGGATAAATATCCTGAAAGTCCTTATCGAACGGATGCCGAGGATAAAATCTTTAAAATTTCTACCCGAGCAGAAAGTGCTGAGGCTTACGAACGATTTATTCAGGATTTTCCAACCAATCATAATGTAGAACTGGCATGGAGACGGTTATTCAACGCTTTTTTACAAAAAGGATATTCTGTCGATAACCTTGAAGAATTTAAAAGACGTTTTCCTGATTATCCTTTTACAGATGAACTTGAAAGGGAATTGGAATTGGCGAATATTAGCTTTTATCCAGTCAAAGAAGGAGACAAATGGGGATATACAGATCTTGAGCAAAATTATTTTATTCCATTGGAGTTTGAAGAGGTAAATTGGTTTTACGAAGGTCTAGCTGTAGTGAAAAGAGAGGACCTATATGGTTACATCGACAAAATGGGGAAATTTACGATTGATCCGGCTTTTGATGATGCACTTGATTTTAATGAAGGCCATGCTGTTGTTGAGCAGAGTGAAAAATACGGAATGATCAATAGAAATGGAGAGTTCACCATTCCAGCGGTTTATGAAGATTTGGGGAATTTAGAAGATGGACTGGCCTATTTCCAGAATGAAGAAGAGCTCTACGGATATTTTGATGAAAAAGGAATTGAGAGACTTAAAGCTCAGTTTACAGATGCTTATGATTTTGAAAATGGGCGAGCTATTGTTGCCAAGAATGATTATTACGGTTTAATAGATCGATTTGGAACAACCTTCATGGCATTTAAATATGAAGACCTTCGTCCTTATAGAGAAGATATTTATAAAGCTAAACTGAGAGGAAATTGGGGACTGGTTAATTTGCAAGGAGATACTTTGGCGCCTTTTTACTACGATTACATAGGCAATATGTATAATGAACGTGCTTTGGTAGAAAGAGGAGGAGAGTTTAATTATATTGATGCAAAAGGAAATGTCCTTTTAAATGAATGGATTCCGGTTTATGATGAATTCAGAGAACTGGCCAAATTCCGAAGTGGTTATGCTAAAATCAAATTGGATGATGCCTATAACCTCATTGATACTACAGGTAAAAAACTTTATCCTCGAAACCAATCAAATCTTGGGGATTATGGTGATTTAATTGCTGTTAAAAAAGGAATGCATTGGGGATATTTAACACCAAAGGGAGCAATGGTAATTCCAAATAGTTTTAGCATGGCAAAATCCTTTAGAGGGGATTATGGAATTGCGGGAGAAGAACCTCTTTGGGGAGTGATTAACAAAAGAGGGAAATATGTTGTTGAACCTTATTTTGAAGAGCTGAAATTTTTGAATGATAGTTTGATTATAGCTAAGAGTCGATCAAATTATGGATTGCTCACAACAGCGGGTGATACGCTTCTTAATTTTTCGTATATTTCTATTGAACCTATTAATGAATTCGTCGTAAAATTAGAGCGAGGAGGAGATTTATATTATTACCATCTTCCTAAAAATTCATTTATTCGTAAAGAAGAAGATTAATGGACCGTTTTTTTGAGGTGATAGAGAAATATAAGTTTGCTGTTATGGGAACGGTTATGTTTCATGTACTCATCTTCTTCACATTCAACTTAACTACTTGCGAAGATCAATTTGGCGACACTGAAGAAATTACTGAGGCAGATGTACCTTTGGAGGAAATAGAGTTTGATGAGGAAATGATGAAGTTATTGGAAATCGATCCAGCCGAACAGGTAATTCCTCAAGAGGTGATGAATATGGCTGCGGATGAAAATGATAATCGTGATCGTTCATACGAAAATTTTTCAACGCAAGAATTGGATGAACAGGTAGAGATGGATGCCAAAGCGTTAGAAAAACAATATTTTGAGGAGTGGGCAGCTACTCATCCTGATTCAGATCCATCGGAATTTGCCAGTCTTGAAAAAGAAAATGAAGATGAGAACAAAAACAAGAATGACAATTCGATCAAAAAGACAATTGATTCGGATGGAGGTAATGCTTATGCAGGACAGGTGATGGTATCCTTTAATCTCAAGGGACGAAAAGCACACGATCTTCCAGTTCCAGGTTATACCTGTAATGGTTCTGGAAAAGTAGTTATTCAGGTGAAGGTAGATAAGAATGGAGATGTCAAAGAAACCAGCTTTTTATCAGGCGCTTCACCTGGGGCAACAGAATGTATGGTTTCGAAGGCTAAACGATATGCCAAAAAATCACGTTTTAATTACAGTGGCTCAGCTTCCACACAAACAGGAACCATCACTTACGTATTTAAAGGTCAATAAAAATGGCATTAAAGGATTTTGTCCGCAGTATTACTCCAACCTTCTTACTGAATTTAAATCGCCGCAGAAAGAAGAATAATCGAAATAATCAACTCGAAAAACAAAAGGAATCTGGAAAAGCGCTTTCCAAAGCTTCTATTTTGGATGATTTGGAGCGAATTGGAATCAAAAAAGGAGATAGTGTTTTAGTTCACTCCAGTTTGAGCAGAATTGGTTATTTGGAAGAAGGACCAAAAACTTTGGTAGATGCACTTTTGGAGCAAGTAGGAGAAGAGGGAAATGTTTTAATGCCAACTTCTCCAAACAATGTTTTTCAGCTTAATTACATCCGTAATACTCCTTATTTTGATGTCAAAAATTCTCCTTCAAAAACAGGAGCAATAACCGAATATTTCAGAAAACTTCCACAAGCCAAACGGAGTATTCATCCTACCGAACCTGTTTCGGCAATAGGGCCGTTGGCAGATTATTTTACCAAAGATCATTTTGGTGAATTAACGCCTTACACTGAAAAAAGCCCATTTTTTAGAGTTTCTGAGCAAAAGGGTAAGATTTTATATATCGGAGTATCGCTTTCTATGGCCGGAACCAATTTACATACCTTAGAAGATGCTGTCGACTTTAAGTATCCTGTTTACCATGATGAAGTGTTTGACTTTGAGGTGGTTGATTATGAAGGTGTCAGACATAAAATTAAAACCAAGGTTCACAATCCGGTTTATTCCAAAAAGCGGAAGTGTGATGATCTTATTCCAATGTTTGAAAAAGAAGGTGCTTTACAAAAGGTGCAAATTGGAGAAGCTCATACCTTAATGGTTGATGCTGCTCGCTTTTTAGATGTGATGATTGAGCAGTACGAGAAAAATGGTATTACAATGTACACCCCCTATGGAGAGTGAGTTAAAGATTCCTTCACCTCTCAATAAATTGAATTATTCCCTGGCGAATGAAAAGGGAGTGGAGTTATTCATTAAACGAGATGATTTAATTGATAATGTTATTTCGGGAAATAAATGGCGGAAATTAGCGCTGAACATTGAGCGGTGTAAACAAGAAAAATATGATGGAATTCTAACTTTTGGAGGAGCTTATTCCAATCACATTCGCGCTACGGCCAGAGCAGCAAAACTGGCAGGAGTTAAGTCAATTGGTATTATTCGTGGAGATGAATTAAATCCTCAATCTAATCAAACATTGTCAGAGTCGCATCTTGATGGAATGCAATTGGTTTTTACTTCTCGTCAAGAGTATGCCCTCAGGGATGAAAAATACTATGAAGAGGAGTTGAGAAGACGGCACGGAAACTACTTAATTGTATCTGAGGGAGGGGCTAACTTTTTGGGTGTTTTGGGCTGTGTGCAAATCATCAAGGAATTAGGGGAAATCTATGATCACATTTTTTTGGCGGGAGGAACCGGAACTACAGCTGCAGGTTTATTATATGCTCAGAGTTCCACTCAAATCCATTTAGTTCCAGCTTTAAAAGGAGGAGAGTTTCTACGAAAAAGTATCCGCCAGCTTTTATTTCAAGCTGGATTGGATGATGAAACACTAAATGAATGTGACGAAAAGTTGACCTTACATACTGATTATCATTTTGGTGGTTATGGTAAACACAGTTCAGATTTAATCGACTTTATGAATGATTTTTATAATGAAACGCAAATTGCTTTGGATCAGGTTTATACGGCAAAGACCATGTTTGCGTTAGTTGATCAGCTAAAGAAAAATGGCTTCAAGGCCGGAGAAAAGATTTTGTTCTTGCACACTGGAGGTTTACAAGGAATTCATTCTATTCAGGATCAGCTGATTTATTAATTGATAAAATCTTTTACCAATTCGTTTTTCTCCTGTGGGCAAATAAGATAATTGTGATTGCTAGTTGATAGACCTATATGATTTACAGCCTCAATTCCTCCTTTTTCAATAATGTTATAAAAGCTGTAAGTTGAAGCATCAAATAGAGATTGAATTTTGTCTCCAATTTCAGGATTCTGAACCTCAAGTAAAACCATTGGACGGTGTTGAGCTAAATAATCTCCGTATCCGTCTAAAACTTCATATTCCAGGGTTTCAACATCAATTTTCATCAAGTCAATCTTTTCAATTTTCTTTTCCTCAACGTACGATTTTAAAGTTGTTACCTGAACGGTGATTGAAAACTGATCCTCTGGTCGCCAATTTTTATTGAGACTTCCAATAGTGGTATTAGCGCCTGAAAAAGCATCAGCTCCTTGATTGTAGAATGGTAATTCACCTTCCTCATTCGATACGGCCAGGTTTTCGCAATGAATATCAAACTGATTTAACTTACTGCTTTTTGTCAAAACGGTATGAATATTGGGCTGAGGCTCAAAAGCTACAACCTTGGCTTTTGGTTGATGAACTTTAGCTAAAATGGCAAATATGCCAGTATTGGCACCAATGTCAAAAGTGCAATTAGAATGTTCTGATAAATGAGTCCATAGTTTTCGACTCATCCACTCCCATTTATAATTTTCAAGTCCGTGCCAAAAAATATTGGTTTCAATGATGAATCCCTGGTTGTGTAATTGAAATGTTGTTCCGTTAGAGGCTTTGGTTTTGAAGCTTCCTCTAAACTTCATTTTATTACAGAATTTTTCAGGTGGTGTAAAGAAAAAGCGAATGAGCTTGTAAAACGACCGCCCTAAAATGCCAAAACTTAGGTCTCTAAAGATCTTTCTCATGGAACTACAGATCAATGAAAGATTATAGGTCTTCTTTTAAGTGGAAAATAGGCTCAAAGTTTTCCTCATTAAAAAAGGTTGAAAACATGAGCATGTATGATTTGTGTTTCTTTTGGATGTCAAAAATTTTCTTTCCTCCTACATCTCTAAAAATATAAAAGAGTAATTCGGTGCAGTAAAACTCATCGGTTGTAAAAACAGAAAAACGATGATCAAAAGGAATTTCTTGGTCAAGATAATAATACGCTCTTTCCTTAATTTTTGGTCCGGCAGAATCAACAAAAATTGGTCGACAAATGTACAACATTGAGTCTGCTGCATTCATCACAAATTCTTTTAAAGACTGAGTTTGCATTCCATCAATAGCATCTTCGCTTGAAGTTCCACCAATAGTATGAATGATTGTCCATTCTCCTTCTTCTTTAACAAGAACACCACAATGCGAATAATCTTCTTTGGTGTTATTCATAAGGTGATAGGAGAGAGGACCGTTTCCTTTTCTGATGATAACATCACCTTCTTGCAATTCATCATAAACATGATCAGGTAAAGATGGTGGAACGTGAACGTATTTTTCGTTTTCAGACTCTGTTGTTTGCTCTCCTTCCCCCGAGCAAGAATAAAATGTCAATACTGCTAATAGCGTAAAAATGTAGTAGTGTTTCATGAAGTATATCGGTAGGATTTGACAATAAAAAACCCGTTACAAATGTAACGGGTTTTTTATATTTCGATGTTGAAATTTCTTATTCTTCTTCACCTAAGTCCATGTCCATTCCAAGATCTTTTTGGTAGTTGGAAATTTTCCACTCACCATCAACTTTCTTAAGATCATAGTTGAAAGTCATGTCCATACCAGTTCTGCTTTCTTCACAAGTACAAGTCGCAGTTTCTTCTGAAGTTTCGCAAGTAACCGATTTGATATCAGTGTCGTACTTTTCACATCCTGCATCTACTGAACCTTGTACAGATTCTTTTGCAGCATCAACAGCCATTTCCATAGCTTTAGTACAATCTCCATCAGCTAAAGCTTGAGCGAAAGATCTTGTTACGTCCTCTGGAGAAGATCCTCCTCCACAAGCAGTCAACAACAATCCTGCTACTGCTCCTACTAATAATGTTCTTAATTTCATAACTTGGTTTTACTTACTTTAAAATATTAATTACGCTGCAAATATATATTAGTTTTCAATAAAACAAAATTTTTTTCTGATAAAAGATACTCAATTTGATTTCGAACATTTTAAATTTGCACTCCCTTTAATAAAACGGGGTTTGAAACTCATAAAAATAAGGCTAAATGATTCAGGTAAATAATCTATCTCTTCAATTCGGTAAGCGGGTTCTTTTTGAAGATGTCAATTTAAAATTCGTAGACGGTAACTGCTACGGAGTTATTGGTGCAAATGGAGCAGGAAAATCAACTTTCTTAAAAGTATTAACTGGTGATCAGGACCCAACTCGTGGAGGAGTATCCATTGAGCCGGGGAAACGAATGGCGGTTTTAAAACAAAATCACCACGAGTTTGACGAGTTTAGTGTGTTAAATACGGTGATGATGGGACACACTGAGTTGTGGAAAATCATTCAGGAGAAAGAAACATTATACGCAAAGCCTGACTTTAGTGAGGAAGATGGAATGAGAACAGCCGAGTTAGAAGCTCAGTTTGCTGAAATGGATGGTTGGAATGCCGAAACAGATGCTGCTACCTTATTATCTAATCTTGGTATTAAGGAAGAACAGCATTATACTACCATGTCCGATTTACCTGCTGACCTTAAAGTAAGGGTATTATTGGCACAAGCTCTTTTTGGTAATCCGGATATCCTGGTACTGGATGAGCCAACCAATGATTTGGACATTAAAACGATCTCTTGGTTAGAGGAATTTTTATTGGATTTTAAGAACACAGTAATTGTTGTTTCTCACGACCGTCACTTTTTGGATATGGTGTGTACACACATCTGTGATATTGATTACGGTAAAATCAACCTATTTACAGGAAACTACTCTTTCTGGTATAAATCATCACAGTTAGCTTCTCGTCAGTTGGCAGATAAGAATAAGAAGTTAGAGGATAAACGAAAAGAATTGCAGGAATTCATTAGTCGTTTTTCTGCCAATGCCGCAAAATCTAAACAAGCTACCTCGCGTAGAAAATTGTTGGAGAAATTGCAGTTAGAAGATATTAAACCTTCCAGCCGAAAATATCCGGGAATTATTTTTGAACAAGAACGAGATGCAGGAGATCAGATTTTACATATTGAAGGATTATCTAAATCATTAGATGGTGAAGATTTATTTAAGAGTTTAGATGTAAATGTTTCGCGAGGAGATAAAATCGCTTTCATCGCTAAAAACTCTTTAGCTGTTACTTCATTGTTCCAAATCTTAAACGGAGAGTTAGAAGCTGATTCAGGTTCATTTCACTACGGAACAACAATTAAACATACTTATTTGCCGAATGAGAATTCAGATTTCTTTTCAGATAAATTGTCTTTGATTGATTGGTTACGTCAGTATGCAACCACCGAAGAGGAACAGGATGAGGTATATTTAAGAGGATTCCTTGGTAAGATGTTGTTCTCAGGGGAAGAGGCCTTAAAAACAGCAAATGTATTATCCGGAGGTGAAAAAGTAAGATGCATGATTTCTCGAATGATGTTTGGAAAAGGAAATCTTTTGATTTTGGATGAACCTACCAACCACCTTGATTTGGAATCGATTCAGGCTTTTAATAATGCCTTGATTAACTTCCCGGGAACAGTATTATTTACTTCTCATGACCATGAGTTTGTTCAAACAGTTGCTAATCGTATTATCGAATTAGGACCAAAAGGAAATTTGGATAAGCTAATGAGCTATGATGATTATCTAAATGATGAAAAGATCCAAACTCAGGTAGAGGAAATTTACGTTTAGAATTAGAAATATAAAAACACCTAAGGGGTTATCTTTTTAATAAGATGCCCCTTTTTTATGGTTCATTGTAGCCTAAGTTCAAAGCCTTGTCTGGAAGCATATAGGAAAACAAATGGTCAAAATACCACTTTTATGGTATTGAAATTGGTTAGCGTCCTGTTTAGCTTTGCAGGATGCAATTTAATGCGGATCGAAAAATTAATTCTCCTGAATTTGGAGGAGAGGGAACAGGTGCTCCTTTTGACACTATTTGCTGTAAAAAGAAAAAGTGTTGCAAGAAATACAAGAAAAAAGGAAAGTTTTGCGGAAGCTGTCCTAAATCTTAGTTTTATTTCAACCAAATTCTAAATCAGAGGTTGTTATCAAGTAAGGTAATAAGCTCTACTCTCTTTTATATGGTTTAGCCTTAAGAGGATTTTAATCAACAATCAATTAATAAAATACTGGCTTTCTTCCTCGGTAGGTCGAACACAATAACCTTTGCGAATGCGCTGACGTCTTTTTGCAATTCCATTATACACCCAATTTCGAATAAAAGGTGGAACGATGTAAAAAATCATTAAAAGCGGATAAGCACCACCTAGTCCTTTTGCTATTTGTAAAGCCGCCGATGAACGATCATAAACCCGATCATTTTTTAGATAATAAAGAGTATCTAACTTTATTTCAATTCCCTTTTCGCCTAAACGCTGTTTTGCATGATCAGATTGAAGAGCACTAAAATAGAATGGTCTTTTACGTCTATTCAAAATAAATTGAACAGAAGTATTGCAAAAACCGCAATCTCCATCATAGAATATTATTGGCTCTTTGGTCTGTGTCACTAATCAAAATTACCTAAATTTAAGCGGCAAACCTAAACTAAATTAAAGATGAAAATAGGAATTTTATTATCGGGATGTGGTGTTTATGATGGGGCAGAGATTCAGGAGTCTGTTTTAAGCATGTTGGCTATTAAAGAAGCAGGGCATGATTATGTGTGTATTTCGGTTAATCAAAATCAACATCATGTGGTGAATCATTTAAATGGTGAAGATATGGATGAGAATCGAAATATGATGATTGAAGCTGCTCGAATTGCAAGAGGTGACGTCACTGAAATTAATGATATTAGTCCAGCAGATATAGATGCTTTAGTTATTCCGGGTGGATTTGGTTCTGCTAAAAACTTTTCAAAATGGGCATTTTCTGGTCCTGAGGGAGATATTTTACCCGAAGTTAAATTGCTTTTGGTGAATATGGTAAATGTCGGAAAACCTATTTGCGCACTATGCGTCAGTCCGGTGGTATTAGCCAAAGCTTTTGAAGGTTCAAACATTAAAGCACAAATGACTTTGGGTACAGATCAGGAGCCTTCTCCTTACGATATTTCTGGATTTAATGCGGGAATAGAGAGTGTAGGAGCAGTAGCTGAAATGAAGACGATTAAAGAGATTAAAGTTGATGCGGAAAACTTAATTGTTACCGCTCCTTGTTACATGATGGATGTAAACATTGTGGAAATCAGAGATAACGTCAAAATGGCAATCGAAAAAACAATCGAACTGGTTAAAAATTAGGTTTGTACAAAAACACACACGAAAGAAAAGTCTGTTTAATTTTTTTAGAATGCTCTAAAAAAGCTTTATTTCTGCGTAGAATTTTGTATTTTGAGTTCCCATATATACAAATAAGAATACCCTACTACAAGCTAAGATGAAAAATTTTGCTACTATTTTTCTTCTGGCCATTATTCCAATAATGTCCAACGGACAGGTTATAAATGGATATGCCGAAGTCACAGCTATTGCTGGAGCAACACTTACCTTAGGAACTGTTGATGAGTCATCTGACAGTTTCGAAGACGGTGAATGGGTTGTCCTCATGCAAATGCAGGATGATGTCATTGGTACAACTGCAAATAATTCTTCTTTTGGAAGTTTAGGTTCAATTCAAGAAGCCGGAGTTTACGAAATCCGACAAATTCAGTCACATACCGAATCGGGAGGAGTTCCAGCTTCTGTTACTTTAGAAAATGCACCAACAAATTCGTATAATACCGGAGCAAACGAATCCGTTCAAATTATCACCTTTCGTGAATTAGGTCTTCCGGATTATACCACAACCGCACCAATTAGTGCTTTAGCCTGGGATGGAACAATAGGTGGTGTAGTAGCTATCTTTTGTCCTGGGACATTTACAATTGCACATGATATTGATGCTGATTTAGATGGATTTCGCGGAGCTGGTCCTAATGCAGGAGGTTCTGCCGGATGTTCGGGAGCATCTAATTATCGAGTGGTAACTCAAGCTAATTTTGCTGATAAAGGTGAAAGTATTTATAAAGCCACAAATACTTCTTATGCTGCTGGAATGGGACGAATTCTCAATGGTGGCGGAGGAGGAAATAGCCACAATGGTGGTGGTGGCGGAGGCGGTAATTATACTGCCGGAGGCGATGGAGGGCCTGGATGGCCAACTTGTACACCTTCTGCCGGAGGTTTAGGAGGGTTGAGTTTACAAACAAACATTTCCGTAAATAGAATCTTTATGGGCGGAGGCGGCGGAGCCGGAGAAGGAAATAATAACCTTGCCACTGACGGAGGAGACGGAGGAGGAATCATTTTGATTAAGGCCAATGAAATTGCTACTTCTTGTGCTTCTTCAGCTACTTTAAGTGTAAATGGAGAATCTATCTCATTTGCAGGGAATGATGGCGGAGGTGGTGGAGGTGCTGCTGGAACTATTGTAATTGAAACCAATAATTTTAGTGTGAGTCCAGGCTGTCCTTTAACCATTGAGGCTAATGGAGGTAACGGTGGAGATGTAAATAGTGGAGCTACTCATGGAGGTGGTGGCGGTGGCGCTCAGGGAGCGGTTATCTTCTCTACAGCAACTCCAACTACAAATGTGACAGTAACAACGAATAATGGATCGGGAGGATGTAATAACAATACAGTTCCTTGTACATCAGTAGCGGGAGATGCCAGTGGCAGTGATGGTGATGGGATTATTAGTTTAACAACGGGTCCATTACCTATTCAATTAGTCGATCATGAGGTGGTTTGTAATGAAGGGAGAGTTGAAATTAAGTGGGTGACAAAAAGTGAATTGCAAAGTGATTATTTTAAAATTGAACGATCGCGTGACAATAACAGTTGGGTAGAAGTAGGAAGGGTAGATGCTGCAGGAAATAGTAGTGTTAAACTTGATTATTCGTTTATCGATGAAGTTCCGTTACCAAGACGAACATATTATCGTTTAGTGGAAGTTGACTTAGATGGAAATGAATCGGTGGAGTTTGTGGAATATGCTACACTTTGTGTTGACGATTTAATTCTCTTTCCAAATCCAACCGAAAAAGAAGTGTATACTCGTTTAGAGGAATCTCCTAATTTGGTAGAGGTACAGGTATTTAATTCTTTGGGACAAAAAGTTCAGCCTCAAATTCGTGTTGATGTGGATGTTATGACCATTGATTTTGATGGATTACAGGCAGGAACTTATAACATTCAATTTAACCGCGCAGGAAAAATTGAAAATCACAGACTCGTCCTCTTACCTTAATACATTTAGCATTTATAAATCTATTATCTTTGGGGCCGTCTTATGAAGAAGTTTTATAAATGGCTGCTGAATACGCTTCCGCGTCCTATCTTAATTCGCTTGAGTTATGTTTTTCGTTTGTTTGCGCCTTTGTTGTATAAAGGAAATAAGGTAGAATGTCCTGTTTGTGAAAAATCATTTAGCAAATTTCTCTCTTATGGTTCAGACATCGCGCACCGCGAAAACGTTTTGTGTCCTTACGATTTAACGCTGGAACGGCACAGAGCCATGTGGCTTTACTTAAAGAACAAGTCTAACTTCTTCACCAAAGATGATCTTACTGTGATGCATATTGCTCCGGAGCAGTGCTTTCACAAGAAGTTCAAAAATCAAAAAAACCTAAAATATACCACTGGTGATTTGCTTTCTCCCATAGCTGATTTACATTTTGATCTGCACGAAATTCCATTGGAAGATAATCAGTACGAAGTCATCTTTTGTAATCATGTAATGGAGCATGTAAAAGATGATTTGCAATGTATGAAAGAGCTTTATCGAATCATGAAGCCGGGAGGTTGGGGGATTATGCAAGTTCCAATTGACGCTAGCCGAAATGAAACTTACGAGGATTGGTCAATTACTACTCCTGAAGAAAGAGAAAAGCATTTTTGGCAATATGACCACGTACGTTTGTACGGTTTGAATTATCCTAAAAGGTTAGAAGAAGCAGGCTTTAAAGTTGATGTTGTTGATTTATCAGAAGAAATGCCAGCTGAACAGTTTGAACGTTATCGTATTCCTAAGTCAGAATTGTTATACGTAGTAAGAAAGTAGTTTACACTACACTTTCAACCCAACTATACAGACATCATCAATTTGTTCCATGTCTCCTTTCCACTGTTCAAAGTAGTCGTTTAGTTTACGTCTTTGTTCGTCCGGTGAAAGAGAAAAACATTGTAGCAATAATTCCTTAAAGGCAGAATATTTTAACTTTTTTCCTTTTGGTCCACCAAACTGGTCAGGATAACCGTCTGAAAAAAGGTATAATTGATCTCCTGTTTTTAATTGGAGTCGATGATTTGTAAATGGTTGAGCTTTTTGGTAACGTCCTACTGGTTGTTTATCAGCAAGGTATTCGACAATGCCTTCTGTTTCTTGTGATCGAATAAGGTAGAGAGGGTTATAAGCCCCTGCCCATTGTAAATCTCGGGTATTTATATTGAGGCGACAAAGTGAAATATCCATTCCATCGCGTACATTTTCTTTATTAGCAGAAAATGCTTCAATGACCAACTCTCGTGTTTTATTGAGTATATCAGCGGGTTGTCTTAAGTCAAACTCTCTAACACTTCTGTTTAATGCATTGTGACAAACGACACTTACCATGGCTCCGGGAACTCCATGTCCTGTGCAGTCTGCTACGGCAAAAATCAATTCATTATCAACCTCTTCTAACCAATAAAAGTCACCACTTACGATGTCTTTTGGTTTAAAAAGAACAAAACCTTGTCCCAACAACTGATTGAGCTTTTCCTCTGAAGGTAGAATTGCTCGTTGGATTCGTTGCGCATAACTAATACTGTCCGATATTTCTTTGTGGGCGATGGACAAAACCTGGTGTTTTTGCTCAATTTCTTCTTTTCGTACTTCAACTTGCTCCTTTTGTTGTTGTACCAGCTCATTTACCCTTTTACGATGTTGTAAACTCCTCCATCCTAAAAACAAGATAATGGCCATCAAAATTAATCCTCCATATAGTGCATAATTTTCAGCTTGCTGATTTTTTAAAGCGAGTGTATTTAATTCCTCCCTTTTGGCGTATTCTAGACTATCCTTTAAAGCTTCTCGTTCATATTCATATTGCATGGAAATTTTGTAGGCTTTTTTCTCCGTTTCATCATTAATTAAACGGCTTTCCATCTCAGTATAAAGTTGAAAATACTCTAAAGCAGCTTTGTAGTTTCTCATGTCCTCATGAATAAAACTTAGGGTTTTTGCTGCATTTTGAATATCCTGAGGGTAGTCCAGTTCTAGAGCTATGGCCAAACTTTTTTCAGCGTACTTCTTCGCTTCATAGTATTTTCCTTGCTGCAATAAAACAGAACCAATACTATTGGATGTCATACTAATTCCTACATCACTTCCAATTTCCTGCCATAGTTCAAGGCTTTTTAGGTTAAAGCTCAGGGCTTTGGGGTAAACCTCTTCTAACTCATAAATGTCACCAATTTTAGAGTAGGCAAGAGCTGTTCCTCTGGTGTCATTGTATTCTAAACCAATAGCCAATGCTTTTTCATAGTATTCTAAGGCTTCAAAATGGCTCTTTTTATTCTCATAAACATGCCCTAAATTAATGTATGAAACAGTGATTCCTTCATGGTCCCTAATTTCTCGTTTTAGTCGAATGCTCTCTTTTTGATAGATAATAGATTTTTCAAAATTGCCGAGTATACTGTGAATAACAGAAAGGTTGTTAAGCGTCACAGACATGCCTTTTTGATTACCTACTTCTTCGTATAAACGAAGGGCTTCATGATAATAGTTGAGAGCATCACCAAGTCGACCTTTTTGGTCATTTTCCAAACCAATGTTATTCAGGGCTCCAGCTAAGAAGTATTTGTTTTTTAGTTGAACTTCGACGGACGAATTTTGACTCAGGTTTTTCTTAACCTGCAGAATCATAAAGTTATTATAACGTGGCCAAACCCGCTCATTCCAGCAATTATCGACTAAGTGCTCCAGTAGCTCAAGTTGAATGGTATCATTCTTTGTTTGGTGATAAAGGTGTAGAGTAGAATCAATTAGTTCTCTATCCCAATCGTTGAGACGCTCTAAATTTAAGGAATCAATAAGGTAAAAATCCGGATCTCCGTACTCTTGTGACTGTACGGTGGGGACCATGAGAAAACAGGCCCAAATGGCTATTAATTGCTTAAGTGTCAAAATCCAGGATTGATAAGCTTACGAATATACTCATTTGCCCGGTCAAATGAAATGATAATTTCCCTAAATGGGAAATGAGTTTTTTAAAGTGGTTTTAATCCAGATGAATAGACTAAAAAAAATCTTTGGCTAATTCAAATACTTCGGTAATTTCTTTGATAGGAAGATCCTTTTTGGGGTTGATGGGAATAATTTTTATAGTATTTCTATTTCCTTTGACCAAAATAGGGTGGTCTATTTTAGCTCCTTTTGTAATTCCAAGGTAGGGATCACCACTTTTTTTCTCGAACCAGATGTAAGCAAAGTTCTTGTTTTTATAAAGAAAAAAGGGTTGATTGTATTTGATTCCTTCGCTAATAAGTTCGTCTGACTCTAAAATCAAATCACGTAAAGCTAAAATGCAGCTTTTAATTGGCTCTTCTTTGTCAAAATAGAAGTGTTCAATTTTAGCATCCATGATTGCTAGGTTTTACTTTTCGGCAATGACTTTTAAGAGGTCTCTTATTTCAGTTAGGAGTTCGGTATTCGAATCTAATTGTCCTTCCGTTATAGAGCTGCCTGTTTGGAGTTTATTGGTAAGACGATCTCGTTCTGTCAAAACCTGACGCTTGAAATTTTCGGCCTCGATAATTCCTATCAGCTTCATGTCGCTGCCATTTTGAGAGCTACTACCTGCAGTTTCTATTTTGATAATTCTGAGGTCAAACCAACGTAAAAAGGGATTGTCTACAAAGGTTAAGTCCTGAATGTTTTCGAGAGGAATAGTCTTTTCAACCTTAAAAAAAGCTCCTTTTTTATATTCCAAATGACGCTCGTTGAGCTCACATTCCAAACTCTCGTAAAATTTCCGGCTAATCCATTGTCCAAGTCCTAAAAACCAAACAATCGCCAAAGGAATTCCAAATAGTGTAATGGAAAAAAATAATCCCATTATCACCAGTATGTAGCTTTTAATTTTAGGATTAAACTGTGCTTTAGCAATTACTTTCATACAATCAATTTAGAACAAAATGAAGATAGCTAAAATTATGTTTTGATTAAAGAAAGAAAAGGTTATTTACGACCAAAAGGCTTTAAATCTGGCTCAATATAGGCAATTCTAGCTGTGGGATGTTTAAAGAGGTCTATTGAATAATGTTGAGATACTAAACCTCTAAAGTTGGTATTTAGTTGAGGAAATTCCGTCAAAAAAGTTCTAAAACTCCGGGTTCTGGATTTTCGTATGAAGTGATAGACAATTTTTACTGCAACAACGGTGATGGTATGATGAAATTTTTTTCCCTCATCATGCGTTCGATCATAGATGGCAATTTGTAGGCAGAGGTTTTGAATAGCCTTATCTTCTCCATATTTTCTTATGTGGATATAAGCCAAACGCAAATGAGCCTCATGCGTAAAAAGAGACGGTTCAAGACTGCAATTCCTGAACCGTTCTTCAAATATATCATCATTTAAGTGGTACAAATCAGGTTTGAATTGCGCCTACGTTATAACGTTGTTCGGATTTTTTATGATTTGCCATCTCAATTCCCATTGAAATAACCTTACGGGTTTCAAGTGGATCAATAATAGCGTCTACCCACAATCTGGCAGCGGAGTAGTAAGGTGAAATCTGAGCGTCGTATCTCGATTTAATCTTATCGTAGAGTTTTTGTTGTTCTTCTTCGTTCGGTTCCTCACCTTTAGCTTTCATTGAAGCAATTTCAATTTGAAGAAGTGTTTTCGCTGCTGAAGCACCACTCATCACAGCCAAATTCGCCGTTGGCCAGGATACAATCAACCTTGGATCGTAAGCTTTACCACACATGGCATAATTTCCAGCTCCATAAGAGTTCCCCATAATTACTGTGAATTTTGGAACAACAGAGTTGGACATAGCGTTTACCATTTTGGCTCCATCTTTAATAATTCCAGCATGTTCCGATTTAGAACCAACCATAAATCCGGTTACATCCTGTAAAAAGACTAATGGAATATTTTTTTGATTACAAACCATGATAAAACGTGAAGCTTTATCGGCGGAGTCATTATAAATAACTCCTCCAAACTGCATCTCACCCTTTGAGGTTTTTAAAATCTCTCTTTGGTTAGCTACAATTCCAACACTCCAACCATCAATTCGAGCATACCCCGTAACAATGGTTTTACCATAATCTTCTTTGTATTCAGTAAACTCAGAGTTGTCCACTAAACGCTTAATAATATCCTTTACATTATAAGGTTTAGCTCTGTCTCTGGGAAGAATTCCGTAAATTTCTCTTTCTTCTTCTTTAGGAGCCACGGCTTCAATACGGTCAAATCCTGCTTTTTCTTGTTCCCCAATTCGACTCATTAAGTCACGAATAGTGTTTAGGCAGTCTTCGTCATCTTTAGCTTTGTAATCACAAACTCCTGATATAGAAGTGTGCGTTGTTGCTCCTCCTAACGTTTCATTATCAATACTTTCTCCAATTGCTGCTTTTACCAAATATGAACCTGCTAAGAAGATGGTTCCTGTTTTGTCAACAATTAAAGATTCGTCTGACATGATTGGTAAATAAGCTCCTCCGGCAACACAACTGCCCATTACTGCAGCAATTTGGGTAATTCCCATTGAGGAAAGGACAGCATTATTTCTGAAAATTCTTCCAAAATGTTCTTTGTCTGGAAAAATTTCATCTTGCAAAGGCAAGAATACTCCTGCCGAATCAACCAAATAAATAATGGGAAGGTGGTTTTCCATTGCAATTTCCTGAGCTCGTAGGTTCTTTTTCCCAGTAATAGGAAACCAGGCACCTGCCTTGACAGTAGCATCATTGGCTACAATAATGGCTTGTCGGCCACTTACATAACCTATTTTAATTACAACACCCCCAGATGGACATCCTCCGTACTCTTCATACATTCCATCTCCAACAAAAGCTCCAATTTCTAATACTTCTGTTCCGGGATCAACTAACTTCTCAATTCGCTCACGCGCAGTTAGTTTGCCTTTGGCATGGAGTTTATCAATTCGTTTTTTTCCTCCTCCCAATTCAATTTTAGCTAATCGTTGCTCCATTTCGGAAATCATCATTCGAATAGCATCGTCATTCTTATTAAACTCAAGTTCTTGTGCAGAAATAGCCATCTAATCTTAAATTTTATTGGAGATCAAATATACTATATTGCTTATAGATTTTATCTTTGGCCCCAAATTTATTTTTAGACCTTTGGCACATTCAATAGAGAACTTCAATCTAAGAGTTTATGGGCTCCTGATACACGAAGGCGCTGTTTTAATTACAGACGAAAATCGTGCTGGAGTATTGATGACTAAATTTCCTGGTGGCGGAGTTGAAAAGGGAGAGGGAATTGCCGATTGTTTAATTCGGGAATTTTACGAAGAGCTGGATATCATCATTCAGGTAGATGAGTTTTATTATACCAATGAGTTTTTTCAGCAATCTCAGTTTAATAAAGCCGATCAACTACACAGCTTCTACTTTTTTGTTTCAACGAAAGAGATTGATATGATTCCGTCTCCTAGTCGCAAAGAGTCACTAAAGAGAAATCAGCAGGGATTTAGATGGATGCCTTTGGTAGATCTGAATCCGGATGAATTTACTTTTCCAATTGACAAAGTCGTTGCAGGTAACCTTTCAAGAATGTAAAAGGTACTTGTTTAGCAAAGTCTCTTTTGAACGTAGCCACTTACTTTAGAGTAGAATTGTTGGGGAGTCATGGTTCGCCATGCAAAGTCACTGAGTTCTCCGCCTAGTACAAAATACTGGTCCAATTCTTCGGACTGAATTTCTTCTAACACATGTGGCCGTAAGTTGAGCATGGCAATCCACCCACCTTCATCTTCCACTTCATCAAACCATTCTTCATAATAACAATCATCTGAGGCGTGAAAGTTGAGAATGTTTTCAGCTATTAAAATAAACTTGGAAATACCACATTGCATTAAATGTTCTAAAATATCCCGTTTAAAAATCATAATGTCATTTTGAACGGCATCATTCCATTCTCCAAACAATTCAATGATGGCAAAGCCCTCATCGTAATCACTGAACAAAATCTTAATAAAGAGGGTAGGAGATCCAATGTTATCCCATTGAGGATGGATACAGTAGTTATAGATCGTATCCGTGAATTCAAATTCACTGTAAATCCTTTCATAAAAAGGAGATTGAATATCCTCGGAAGCAATATAATAACCTCGCCAATTGTAATATGGTTCTATTGTGTGCAAGTAGTAAATATTTATATGTACAAAGATAATTCCTTTCAAAATTGAAACAAAGAAGATTTGATTAACTTTGCTTGACAACATTTAATTAAAAAGAACGGGAGAAATAAATGGTCCTAAACGTATTTCTTCCACAATTTTGAAAACGAACATTTTTAATATGAGTAAAATTGGTAAACTATTAACATTTAGCTTTTTAGTTTTGATTTTCGTTGCTTGTTCTGCGGATAGAACCAGAGAAGAACAAGTGGGAGCAATGATTGGTAAAATTGAAGAGCCTTGGTTAATCATTAATCTAACTCCTCAAAACCTTTTGGATAAATCAGGAGTTCAGGATGGAGCTCTTCCTTATACGTACGAACTAATTACAGGATTATTTATTGACGATAGCTTAACAGGTATTGACTATAATGTCAAGACTCAGGCTGTAGTGGGTAAAGGACAATCATTCACACCTAATTTTTATGTCATCTTTAAAATTAAGGATGAAGGGAAATTTAAAGAGATGTTGGAGAAGGAAGCCAACGCTAAAATCAAAGAAAAAGAAGGGTTTACCTATACCATAAAGGAAGGTGATAACTTTGTTGTTGTTTGGAATGAAGAGTTTGCCGTAATGTCAAACATTCCTATGGACTTTGCTGCTATGTTAACTGGTGGTGGGGGAGATCAAGGAGAATCTCAGGTAAATAAAAACATTGATTTGATAAAAGCAGCTGATGATGCTGAGGTAGATATGAAATATGCTGACTTTTTGAAAAAAGAAGATGATATTTCAATTTACTATGATGGAGCTGGAATGTACTCTTACCTTGAGGAAATGAGCATGGGCGAAAGTGATGAGTTGGAATCAATGAAAGATATTTATGAAGGAATGTCTTATGAGTTTGCATTGAACTTTGAAAACGGAAGTGTTGATCTTTCTTATATCACTCATTTGTCAGATGAATTAAAAGAAGATTTGAATTTTATTGGCGATGGTCCAATTGATAAAAAACTACTTTCTTATGGTAATAATCCAAATCCAGTGTTGGTAGGAACTTATCACGTCAAGTTTACCGAGATGTTTGATTACTTAGAGGCAACTTTAGGTGAGGATGAAATGGAAGATTTAGACGAGGGATTGTCTGAAGTAGGATTGTCAATTGATGAAGCTAAAACAGCTTTATCGGGAGAAGCAATGTATGTTATTGACAGAATTGAGACAAAGGAAGTGACTTGGGATTTTGGTTACGGTGATCCTTATACTTACACAACTACTGAGCCTGTTTTTGGTGTTGCATTGAGAGTTTCTAATCGCAGTGTAATTGAAAAAGCAATGAAATCAATGATGGAGATGACTGGAGGTGAATCTGACGTTGATCTTGCTGATGTAACAATGGAGACAGAAGAGATCATGGCTATACTGGAGGAGATGGAAGAAACGGCTTATGGTCCTGAAATTGAAGAACAAGCTAATGGAGTAATCCGAATTGATGAAGCTTACATTCACTTAGGTAAAGATGTATTATTTGCCTCTAATGATAGTGCCTGGGCTCAAAAAGTAGCAACTGGAAAAGGTGCTAAAATTAAAGATCCAAAAGGTACTTTAGGAAAAGATCCATTTGGTATTTATGCCAACTTTGCTAGTCTTGCAAAAATGGAAAACCTTAACGATGCACGAGTATACGTTAACTTGTTTAAGGATTTCTCAGGAGCGGCAAATTTAGATGCAGGTAGCTTTAGTCTTGCTTTAAAAGATGATTCTAAAAATGCATTGAGAATTTTAACTGAAGTTGTTTCGGATGAGTTGAACAAGATGGAGCAACGAATGAATCCGGATTTGATGGAAGAATTTGAAGATGCCGTTGAGGTGATTGAAGAAGAAGAAGCAATGGGATGCGAGGCTGGTGCTTGCGAAGCCGGAGCATGTGAAGGAGGTGCCTGTGAGGGTGGAGAATAAAAAGATTAATACATAAAAATAAAAAGGGGGCTTATAGTATAAGCCCCCTTTTTATTAAACCAAACTATGAAAAAACAATTTGTCCTGCATTCAGTCTCCATTGCAGGACAAACTAAACTATGAGATCTTAATGTTTCTCGTTTTCGGTGCTTTAGGTTCCTTTTTTGGAATGCTCACCGACAGAATTCCATCCTCGAAATTCGCTTTAATATTGTCTTTGTCAATACCCTTTGGTAGAGTGAAACTTCTTTGAAACTTGGTGTGTGAGAATTCTTTTAAGGTATATTTTTCTTTGGTTGTACCTTCTTTTTTCTCCTCCGTTTTGTTCGTTTTCTTCTCGGCAACAATTTTCATCTGATTTTCCTTCACATCAATTTCAATCTCATCCTTTTTCATTCCCGCCAAAACAGCCTCTACTGTAAATTCTTTGTCATTTTCTTTAATGTTCACTTTTGGAACAGAAATACTTTTACGATTTGTAGCAAAAGGTTGGAAGAAGTCATCTTCAAAAAAGTTAGCCATCATATCTCCAAATACCGGGTAGTTATTTCTTTTAGTTACGTTCATTTTTGTTGTTTTTATACGTTTATAATTCTATTTATATCATGATCAGTTAAGAGATCATTTTTTTAATTTTTGGTGCTTAATTGCACATTGACCATAGAACAATTCGCAGACCAGTCTAATTTTTGAGTCATTTTGTCATGTTTTTTAAAATTAAACTGAAAAAAAGTCAGTTTTTGTAATTTTCACCTGCCAAAGCTTCCAAAACAGGTACTGAAAAGTCGAAAAGTAGATTGTTTTTGGTTTTTGGTTGAAAAAATAGGGGGTGTGTTGAAAAAAAATGTTCTTTTTTTGGTTAGACCCCCTAAAAAATGATTTAACTTTGCCAAAAATTATCTTTTTAACGCTTTAAAGATTAAAAATGGCTGAATTAAATATTCGTAAAACAGGAATGGCTGAGGCCCTTCATCACGAAATCGTAACGCATAAAGATACCAGAAGAGTTTCTGAGTACTTTGGTGAGAACACTTTCCACTTGGATAAAATGCGAGAGTGTTTAACAGAGGATGCTTATCGTATTGTTAAAGATGCGATTGAACATGGAACTCCTGTCGATCGGGCGGTTGCTGACCAAATTGCTACTGCAATGAAAGATTGGGCCATCTCAAAAGGTGCAACGCACTATACACACTGGTTTCAACCATTAACTGGTGCTACTGCCGAGAAGCATGATGGGTTTTTTAAACCAATTGGTCCTGGAAAAGCTATTGAGCGTTTTGAGGGAGATTTATTGGTACAGCAAGAACCTGATGCATCTTCATTCCCGAATGGTGGAATTCGAAATACTTTTGAAGCAAGAGGTTATACCGCATGGGACCCTTCATCTCCTGCATTTGTGATTGACGGTACTTTATGTATCCCAACTGTATTTATCTCTTATACAGGAGAAGCATTGGATTATAAAATGCCTCTTTTAAAAGCATTATTAGCCGTTGAAGACGCTGCTAAAAATGTTTGTCAATATTTTGATAAGAACGTAACCAACGTAAAAGCTACTTTGGGTTGGGAACAAGAATATTTTTTAGTTGATCTTGATTTGTTTAATGGTCGTCCAGATTTATTAATGACTGGTAGAACTGTATTTGGACATTCTCCGGCTAAAGGTCAACAATTAGATGATCACTACTTTGGTTCAATTCCAGGAAGAGCCCAGGCTTTTATGAAAGAGTTTGAATACGAAGCACACCTATTAGGTATTCCTGTAACAACTCGTCACAATGAGGTGGCACCTAATCAATTTGAGTGTGCTCCTATGTTTGAGGAAGTTAACCTTGCAAACGATCACAACCTTTTATTAATGGATGTGATGGAAAAAGTAGCTAAGAAGCATAACTTTAGAGTGTTATTGCATGAAAAACCATTTGCAGGAATTAATGGTTCAGGAAAACACAACAACTGGTCGTTAGGAACTAATACTGGAGTTAACTTATTGCAACCCGGTAAAAATCCCAAATCAAACATGCAATTCTTAACCTTCTTTGTCAATACCATTAAGGCAATTAAGGATAATGCTGATTTGTTAAGAGCATCTATTGCTTCAGCATCTAATGATCATCGTTTGGGAGCAAACGAAGCTCCTCCTGCAATTATTTCTGTATTCATCGGAACGCAATTAACTAAAATGCTCGATGAGTTAGAAAAGAGTATTTCTGCTGGGAAAATGACTCCTGAGGCTAAAACAGAGTTAAAGTTGAACATTGGTAAGATTCCTCAAATCCTTTTAGATAATACAGATAGAAACAGAACTTCACCATTTGCTTTTACGGGGAATAAATTTGAATTTAGAGCCGTTGGTTCAACAGCAAACTGTGCGCACGCAATGACTGTATTAAATACCATTGTAGCACGTCAATTAATTGACTTTAAGGAGAATGTTGATAAGGCAATTGCTGGAGGAGATAAGAAGGATGAAGCTATTCTGAAAGAACTTCAAAAGCTGATTACTGACTCTAAGAAAATCCGATTTGAAGGAAACGGATATGGTGATGAGTGGGTAGAAGAAGCAGAAAAAAGAGGACTTTCAAACATGAAAGATACACCACGTGCATTAGACGTTTGGGCTAGAAAAGAAACTAAAGATTTGTTTGGAAATCTTGAAATTCTTAGTCCAGTTGAAATTGAAGCACGTCACGAAATTGAATTGGAAAACTACATTTTGAAATTGCAGATTGAAGCTAGAGTGATTGGTGACCTGGCTAAAAATCACATCATGCCTGCGGCGATTGAGTATCAAAACATCTTGATTAAAAACGTAAAAGGATTAAAGGATGTTTTAGGAGCCGAAGAAAGTAAGGAAGCGGGACGAACTCAAATCAATTTCATTAAATCAATCTCTAAGCATATCAACAGTATGAATGATATTACGAATGACATGATTACTGCTAGAAAAGAAGCTAATGCTATTGAAGATACACGTGAGAAAGCCTATGCTTACTGTGATAACGTAAAGAGTCTCTTTGATGAAATCCGTTACCATGCGGATAAATTGGAAATTATGGTCGATGATGACATGTGGCCATTACCAAAACTAAGAGAATTGCTCTTTACTAAATAAGCACAGCCAAACTACTATTCTGATTAGGCATTCACCATTAAATTGGTGAGTGCCTTTTTTTATTTTAGATCGTTGTTAATAACACTTTAATCAATGAATTAACCTAATCCTGAGTTGGGCGATTTTTTTTTATAACTTTAAATACTTCAAACTATGTTAAAATGATCAAAAAACTACTCGGACGAGGATTGCTGTTGTTAGCACTCTCGCTCTTTGTTAATGTGGTGAATGCTCAAGCTGATTCGCCCATTACACTCAGCAAAATTGAACAAAATGGGGATGTTGTTGAACTTTCTCTCAGTTCAGATAAGAATTTTATTATTGGAGCCAATCGCTATGTTTTGCATATCGGAGGAACTCATTTTAAATATTCCAAACATCCAAAAGGAGATGTTAAAACCATCACGTTCTTAATTCCTATCGACCAATTTGAAATTTTGGAAGATGGAAAACCAATGGTTTTGGTATATGGTTTATATCACTCTAATACCAAGCAGGATGGAGAAGGAAGCCAGCAAAATGGATTTGAAGGTCCTAACTGGTCAGCAGGAAATTTAAATAAATCACTTCTTAAAAACTAGGTGCGATGAATCATTTGAAACAATTTTTCGGACAGTTCATCTTAATCCTGGTGGCTGTTTTATTTTCAACTTTAGTATATGCTCAGGATCCTGGAACTCCCGGACCTTTAGCTTGGACAAAGCAATCTTATGACCTTGGGGACGAAGCCTTTTCTCCACCAACTTTCCCTGTTGATGTAGAGGTAATTGGTTCAGTTCACCATCCTACTGATTTAACAGGAGGACCTTATCCGGTATTAGTTTTCTTGCACGGAAGACATTCAACTTGTTATACCGGTTCTAGTTCAACTTTAGACTGGCCTTGCACTGGTGCATGGAGTTCTATACCTTCTTATGATGGGTACGATTATTTGGCTGAACATTTTGCAAGTCATGGATACATTGTAATCTCTGTTTCAGCGAACTCAATTTCAAATACGGACAACAGTACTCCTGATTATGGGATGCAGGCAAGAGGAGAGTTAGTTCAACATCATTTGGATTTATGGAATGATTGGAATACTGTTGGTGGAGGACCATTTGGTTCGGATTTCATCGGAGCGTTGGATTTGAGTAATGTAGGTACTATGGGACATTCCCGTGGAGGAGAGGGTGTTATTGAACATGCTTTATACAATGAAGAATTAGGAAGCCCTTATGGTGTAAATGCGGTTTTAACATTGGCTCCAGTTGATTTTAACCGACCGGTTCTAACGGGAACTCCGGTAATGAATATTGCTCCATATTGTGATGGAGATGTTTCGGATTTGCAAGGGGTTCATTTTTACGATGATGTTCGTTACCTCGATCCGGATGATAATTCTCCAAAGTATAATATCGTTATGTTAGGAGCTAATCACAACTATTACAATACGGTTTGGACTCCTGGTTTATTCCCAGCGGGAACAGGTGATGATTGGCAATGGGTTAACCCTTCACAAAACGATTCTCAATGCGGAACTTCAAATCCGGCGAATGCTCGTTATGATGCGCCTACTCAAAGGGCGGCTTTGTTAGCTTATGCCTCAGCCTTCTTTAGAGTTCACATTGGTGGTGAAACGGCTTTTGAACCGATTATTCAGGTTGATGATATTACGCCTCCGCCATCTTCATTATTATCAGGTGATGATGTTTATGTTTCTTATCATCCACCAGTAAAAAAGAGAATAGATTTAAATCGCCAGGATTCAGAGGGATCAGAGACGACTAATACACAATCTGAGGCAGTGACGCAAACCGGATTGGTTGAATATGATATTTGTGGTGACGATTGGGGAGAGCAATATTGCTTAGGAGTTGGAACTGCGCAAGAGCCTCATAACAAAAACGGAGGTGTAGCTATTTTGGGGGTATCCCAATTAGAACTGCAGTGGGATTCGGCTGATGATATGTATGATAATGCTGTACCAGCTTTTATGCAGGATTTTACGGCTTTTGGAGCCGTTCAGTTTAGAGCTGCTGTTAACTTCCAGGATTCTCCTGATGATACTGATTTAGATTTTAGTGTTGTGTTGGAAGATGGTACTGGAGCAACTTCAAGTCTTCAGGTTACTTCATACAGTGATGCACTTTATTTCCCTCCAGGTGGAACAGGAACTACGGTTCCAAGAACGATGCATAATACCATCAAAATTCCAATCGCGGATTTTACCGGAATTGATTTAACGAATGTTACTAATGTCCGTTTTGTATTTGATGAGTCAGCTGCAGGAGCTATTTTGATCTCAGATTTAATTATTTCATCTGAGACTGATTTGGTTTTTCCTCCAATTGCAGCTTTTGTTTCTGATGTAACAACCACTTGTACAGGAGAAATTTCTTTTACGGATAATTCAGCTTTTTTCCCTGAGACATGGGATTGGGATTTTGGAGATGGAAATACATCAACTGATCAAAACCCAACACATACTTATGAAGAAGACGGAACTTATACTGTCGAGTTAACGGTTACCAATCCTGCTGGAGGAGATACTTATACGGAGGTTTCGTATATCATAGTAGATAAACCAGAGGCACCAGCAACTGAAAATGATACTATTTGTGATACTGGAATAGTTAGTTTGTCTGCCACTGCAGGTAGTGGAGGAACTTTAAACTGGTATGATTCTCCTGGAGGAACCTTATTGAGTACAGGTGATACTTATGAACCTTCTATTAGTTCAACAACATCATATTGGGTTCAGGAAGTAGTGGAACAACCAACAATGAGCGTTGGACCGGTTTCTAATGCTTTTGGAACTGGTGGTTACTTTACTGCCAATGACTTAAGAGGGATTTTCTTTGATGCTTATTCTGAGTTTATTTTAGAATCAGTTAGAGTTTATTCCGGAGAAGCTGCCACACGTACCATTCAAATTTTGGATGGAGAAGGTGGTTCGGTTGTTCATACAACAGATGTCTTTATTCCAACAGGAGAAAGCGTTATTGATTTGGATTGGACCATTGCTCCTTATGATGGTTATTACATTAAAATTACCGGGCTTCCAGTAAACCTATATCGAAATAATAGTGGGCCATCTTATCCATACACTTTGCCTGGTGTGGTTTCATTAACAGGTTCAAATGTTGATGGAGCAGAAACAGATTATTACTATTTCTTCTACGACTGGCAAGTGAGAGAAGCGGATTGTATTAGTGAATTCTCAGAGGTGACAGGAGTAATTGATCCAACAATTACGGTTACTGTTGAAGCAAATGCCTCTGCAACTGAGATTTGTGAGGGTGAAGAAGTAACTTTGACCGGAAGTGGCGGATCATCTTATTCGTGGGATGGAGGAGTAACAGATGGTGTACCATTTTCACCAACAGAAACGGCAACTTATACTGTTTCGGAGACGAGTGGTTGTGGCGGAACGGATGAAATTACTATTACTGTAAATCCATTACCAACAGTAACTGTTTCACCTGATGTGACGATTGTTGGAGGTACGTCTACCGATCTTTCAGCAAGCGGAGGAACATCATATTCATGGGATCCTGAAGAAGGTTTGGATGATCCAACGTCACCAAATCCTGAAGCTTCTCCAACCGTTACAACAACTTACACCGTAACAGTGACTGATGACCATGGATGTGAAAACACAGCATCTGTAACAGTGACCGTTGAAGGACATATTGGAATTGGTGAAAATCAAGAAATTGGTTTACAAATCCATCCAAATCCAACTGACGGAATTATTACACTACAAGCAACTCAATTAAGCTATCCGTTTGAGATTGAAATTTTTGCCTCGGATGGTAAGTTAATTCATAAAGAAACTATTAATTCCAAAGATGGAATTAAGCAAATTGATCTTTCAGAAAACGCAAAAGGAACGTATATTTTGAAAGCTTCTAATGCCGACTTTAAGGTTGAAAGAAAGATTGTTTTGCACTAATTTAGATTAATTTTTGATAAAAAAGAGGGCCGGTTTTTACCGGCCTTTTTTATTGATTTTACTAGCCTTACAAGCTGTTTTTAAAATCGCTGATTAATTTTTTTTAAATAAAGATTTGGAATTTCAATTTTTCTTTTCAAATCTTTGTCCCAGTCGATTACAATTCTTGTAAGCATTGTGATTGATTTATAAAGAAGAGGTGAGAGACAGGCTCTATGACCCTCTGGCAACCAACTATAAGTTTGTCCCTGACAAATTGGAAAATCGGTGCCAATTCCTGTCCCCAAGGTGGGGAAATATAAATGAATTACAAATGAAGACACAAAATCACAAGCAAATAGCTTTAGCTAGTCGTAACACAGGGGATTGTTGCACTCTTACTTTATGTTCTGAATCTTTGAACTCAATTTCAATGACAGTTTCTTTTCTGAACTGTTGCTGCTCAATGCATTAATTCTTTCTCAAAGAATCTATTTCAAAGTATTCATTTGCCCTTTCGGGCACCTTAAAAGCACATAAAGTGATTAATTATTTTCAATACGACGGACAATTTAAAGTAGAATCAGGTGAAAAGCTTGAAGGAATTCAAATCGCCTATTCAATTTACGGTAATCCCAATGCCACTAAGGTAATATGGGTGTGTCATGCCCTCTCAGGAAACTCAGAAGTTTTGGATTGGTGGCCAGGATTATTTGGTGAAAATCGCCTTTTTGATCCAGTCAATTATAAAATCATTTGTGCCAATGTTTTGGGGGGATGTTACGGGAGCAGTGGAGCTGAATCTTCTCAAAATCCTTCTACATTTCCGCTCATTACCATTAAGGATATGGTGAAAGCTCACATCCTTTTAGCTGATCATTTAGGAGTCAATGAAATTGATTTGTTAATTGGTCCTTCATTGGGTGGACAACAGGCTGTTGAGTGGGCCGTTCAACAGGCTTCGCGACATAAACAACTCATCTTAATAGCTTGTAATGCTGCTCATTCGGCTTTGGGAAGAGCCTTTAACGAAACACAACGTTTAGCCCTTAAAGCCGATCCTACTTTTGGAAAAAAGAAAGGTGGTGCAAAGGGATTAAAGGCCGCTCGAGCCATTGCCATGCTCTCGTACCGATCATACGAAGATTTTGAAATTAAACAAACCGATTTTCAACGGAAAAAAGATGATTTTAAAGCTTCTTCATATGTACGTTATCAAGGTGAAAAATTCATTAATCGTTTCTCAGCTAATGCCTATTATACACTGACCAAGGCAATGGATAGTCACGATGTGGCAAGAGGAAGAGAAGGAAATCAGGCTGAGGTTTTGAGCTGGATAGAGGCTAAAACTTTGGTGGTTGGAATTTCATCCGATTTGCTATTCCCATTAGATGAACAACGATTTCTGGCCAATCACATTCCAGGGGCCGAACTAGGAGTTATTAATTCCGTCCATGGTCACGATGCTTTTTTAATTAATTACGACGTTTTGGAGAAGATCATCGCTGATTTTTTGTGGAACGATTTTAAATCATATAAACCAACCTCCTTAAAAAGGAGAAATCACATCTTAAATTAAAAAAATGAATAAACTGAATATTGGATTATTTGGCTTTGGTTGCGTAGGGTCGGGACTTTACGAAGTGTTGAATAAGAGTAATTTGCTGAATGCTACCATCAATAAAATTGTGGTTAAAGATCCAACGAAAAAAAGGAGTCTCTCTCCATCTGCTTTTTCTTACAATAAGCATGATATCTTGGACGATCCAGAAATTAATTTGGTCGTTGAGTTGATTGATGATGCCGAAGCGGCGTATGACATTGTTACTACAGCCATGAAAAATGGCAAACATGTAGTCTCTGCGAATAAAAAACTCATCGCTGAGCACTTAGAAGAACTGATCCAGTTAAAAGAAAAGTACAATGTTTCGTTTTTGTATGAGGCAGCCGTTTGTGGTAGTATTCCGGTTATCCGAAACCTTGAAGAATATTATAACAACGATAGCTTAGATTCCATTCAAGGAATTTGTAATGGAACAACCAATTATATTCTTAGTCGATTAGACAAGGAAGGAAAATCATTTGATGAGATTTTGAAAGATGCTCAGGAGGTTGGATTTGCAGAAAGCGATCCTACGCTTGATATTGACGGTTTTGATAGTAAGTTTAAACTTCAGATATTGTTATTACATGCTTTTGGTTTGATTACAAGACCAGAGGAAGTATTGAACTTGGGGATCCGTAATATCAAACAATCTGACATTCGTTTTGCACAGGAAAAAGGTTATCGAATCAAGCTCATTTCTTTTGCAAAGAAGATAGGTGAGGAGGTAAGAGCTTTTGTAGCACCTCAGTTTGTGCGAGACGATAGTTTTGGGTACAATGTTGAGAATGAATTTAATGCAGTTTCTATTGAAGGGCTTTTTGCGGATAGACAATTGTTTACCGGGAAAGGAGCAGGGAGTTATCCTACGGCAAGTGCTGTGTTATCCGACGTTTCTGCATTGCAATTCAGTTACGATTACGAATACCGTAAGTTTAAGCGTAATAAGCTAAAATGGAATGATGAATATAAAATTCGTGTATTTGTTTCTACCAGCGAACAGGAATCACTCCAAAAAATTGAATTTTTAACGGTGGAGGAAGAGTTTATCTCTTCACACTATTCCTACCGTATTGGTGAAATTGAAATCAAACAATTGAATCACCAATTGTATCGCGAAAACCCTGAACTGTTCATTTCCTTTTTTGGAGAAGGTATTCTAAAAGATCTTCAAAAGCAGGAAGAATTTGTATTGGCACATTAATCCATCTAAAAAATGAAACCTCAAACACAACTCATACGAAATCAGGCCGAACGTTCTCAACATAGAGAACATGCGGTTCCACTTTATTTTACTTCTAGTTACACTTTTGAAGATTCGGACCAAATGGCCGCTCTTTTTAATGAAGAGGAAGAAGGATTTATTTACAGCCGCTATTCTAATCCCAATGTGGACGAATTTGTGAGTAAAATGGCTTTATTGGAAGGGGCGGAAAGTGGTTGGGCTACAGCTTCGGGAATGGCGGCCATTTTTAGTACTTTTGGAGCTTTATTGGGGCAAGGAGATCATATTCTTTCGTCCCGTTCGGTTTTTGGTTCAACGCATCGCTTATTTACTGAACTTTTACCAAAGTGGGGAATTGAAACGACTTATGTCCCTTTTGATGATGTTGATAATTGGGAAGGCCAAATTCAAGAGAATACCAAAGTCATTTATTTGGAAACACCGACAAATCCGGGATTAGATATCATTGATTTAAAAAAGGTAGGAGAGTTGGCAAAACGGAAGAACTTGCTTTTGATTGTCGATAATTGTTTTGCAACACCTATTAATCAACGACCGTTAGATTTTGGTGCACATTTATCCATTCATTCAGCTACAAAATACATTGATGGCCAGGGAAGAGGAATGGGAGGAGTTATTTTGGGATCTAACAAACTCATTGATCAAATTCAGGCTTTTGCCAGACACACAGGTCCGGCACTATCACCTTATAATGCATGGACCTTTTCCAAATCATTGGAGACATTGCCTTTAAGGGTAGAACGACACAATGAATCTGCTTTAGATATAGCCAAACGCCTTGAATCTCATCCAAGAGTAAAATGGGTTAAATATCCCTTTTTACCATCCCATCCGCAGTATGAAATTGCAAAAAATCAAATGCAAGGTGGAGGTGGATTGGTGACCTTTGAAATTGAAGGAGGATTAGTTGCAGGAAAGAAATTTTTGGATTCGCTTAAAATGTTTTCCTTAACTGCAAACTTGGGAGATTCAAGATCCATTGCCACGCATCCGGCTAGTACAACACATTCTAAATTAACTGAAGAGGACCGTTTAAAGGTTGGAATTACCTCTGGATTAATTCGTTTATCCATAGGTTTAGAGTACCTTGATGACATTTGGGAGGACTTATCTCAGGCTTTGGCCTAGTCCCAATGGAAATTATTATCAAAACTGAAGTACTTTTTCTCTTTGAGATTTGGTTCCGAATTTGTTTCTTTGATTTTAATGAACTCTTTTTTTGATATACTAGAAAAGCTTCCCAATTTGCCTGATGATCAACGGAAATTGCTGGAAGAAAGTGTGAAGGTGATAAAAGTTAAAAAGGGCGAGGTTATTCAGCAAAGAGGAGATCTTGTCCGTAAGGGATATCTTGTAAAGAAAGGGTTGTTACGATCTTATTCTGTTGATGCAAAAGGTAAAGAACACATTTACATCTTTGCACCTGAAGGATGGATTGCTGGAGGTCTTGAGTTTGATTCAGAGAATCCTCGAACCGAATTATTCATTGATGCTTTGGAGGATTCTGAAGTGGAGATGGCCAATTCTAATTTATTCAATCATTATCTGAGTTTTTTAGATGAAGAAGCTCTTAAAGTAGAAATTAGCCGATTAATACGACGAGTCTCGGTTCTTCAAAATAGGGTTATTTCATTGATGAGTTCTACAGCAACTGAACGCTATGAGGAGTTTTTAAAAACGTATCCACAAATAGTGCAAAGAGTTCCTCAACGGATGATTGCCTCTTACCTTGGAATTACCCCAGAGGCATTGAGTAAATTAAAGGGAGAACTCGTTCGCAAATAACAATCATCTTATTTCTTAATCTGGATTAATGTTTTCGAAAGAAAATGGCCGGATATTTGTCTAAACAAATGAATAGCCGAGATGGGATTATCCTTTTTTCGGAAGTTAAAAAAAGAGAAAGATGAATATACTAGTAGGAATAGCATTGATGTTTTCACCCTTTATCAGTGCAGATGATGATTTAAAAGTAAAAGCAGAGGGAGTAAAAATTGATTTTTTAACAGATATTCAAAACACTTCAGGAACCATTGGAGGTTTTGAAGCAACCATTCACTTTAATCCAGAAAAGTTAAGTGAATCACGAATCACTGGAACGGTTGATGTAGCAACTTTGAGTACTGGGAATAACAAAAGAGATGACCATTTAAAGTCTGATGATTATTTCAGTGCTGAAAAGCACCCAAAAATGTCATTTTCAAGTTTAGGCTTTGAAACAAAAGGAGACATGTTTGTGATGAATGGGAAACTAAAAATTGAGGATGTAGAGCATGACGAGATGGTATCATTCAGTTTTAAAGACAATATCTTTAAAGGGGAGATGAATATTCGATTGTCAAATTATGATGTTGGAAATTTCTCCAAGAAGAAGCCGGAGAAAACAAACGTTAAAATCAACTTTTTGATTCCAGTAGCATAGAAAATTAAACGTTAAGAACTGTAAAGAGGTCAGGTGAAAACCTGGCCTTTTTTATTGTTTTTTGGGATAAACATAAAATAAAACATCACCTTTTACATCCGGAATTTCAGCCCATTTTTCAATTTTAAACTCAATGGCCATAATTCCACAAGTAGGGAAATCTTTGATGGTGATTTTGTCTTGGAAATAAGCTGCGCATGATGCTATTGCTGGATTGTGAGCAATGAGCATAATATGATTGAAGCTATCATTCATTCCTCGAATACGATTAATTAAGATAGATGGAGAACAGCGAAACAGGGTACTGTCATGAATTACAATGTCCTGTGTAAAAGGAGCTTTTTGAGACATTAACTCTGCTGTTTGTTTTGATCGAAAAGCAGCACTGGTTATGACAAGATCAAATTGAGCATTATGCTTTTGAAGTCTTTTCCCCATTTCAACCGCATCATTTTTTCCTCGTTCCGATAAGGGACGGTCAAAATCCCCAAAACCTGATTTTTTGTCTGATTTCCCATGCCTGGCCAGATAAATTACTTTTTTCGTTTTCTCCTTTTTTACATATGCAGTAGCAAAGGTGGGAGTTGCTAAAAGTGTTAGTATAAAAAGAAAAATGAGTTTGAATGCTTGATTCAAATAGCCCTTAAACAGTAAAATATTCATCTAAAGTTGATTAGCGGTTCTTCTCTAAAATAAAAAAAGCCGATCAAACGTCTGGTAAGTCTAGTAATAAAATGATTATGGATGTTTAAAGAACAACAGTTTCCCTTTTATGCTATCAAGAGCAGACCAATGAGAAGTTTCAAACTCAATGGCTACAATGCCTGTTGTGGGGACTTTCTTAATCGTACTATCTTTTTGAAAGAAATTAGCGGCAGATGTAATGGCAGGGTTGTGGCCAAAGATCATCACACTATTGTAGCTATCGTCAATTTTAAAAATACGCTCGCGTAGTACTTTTGATGCACAGCGGTAAATGGATTGATCCCAGCTAATTTTATTGAAATCAATAGCCATCTTTTCGCACATGAGTTGAGCTGTTTGACGAGTTCTGCGTGAAGGACTAGAGATGATATGATCTAACAGTATTCCCATTTGATGTAAACGTTGTCCCATAGCCGGGGCATCTTTCCTTCCTCGATCATTTAATGGACGATCAAAGTCTTTTAATTCGGGATTATCATGACTGGACTTAGCGTGCCGAACCAAAAAAAGTCGTTTTACATTCTTTTTTTGAGATGCTTGATGAGCGAAGGGAGTATATCCCCAAAAAAACAATAGAACAAAAAAGAAAAGAAATGATTTCATACCTTGGAATTCACCAAGAACTGTGCCTCAAATATTGATAGGACTTGTATTCCTATTTGTAAAAAAGAATCGGGACGATAAAGTCGCCCCGATCCCTTATAACGTATGTAAAAAAGATACTAAAGTTTAATTAACTTCTTAGTGATTTGTTTTTCACCTGAAGTGAATTGGATGATATAAACTCCATGTTCAAAATCAGACAAATCCACTTGGGTCTTATAGTCTGTTGTTTTGAACTGAGGGGATACATATACCACTTTGCCAATTGAATTGGTAACAGTAAATTGTCCCTGAAGTTCTTCACCTGAAATAGCGATATTAAAGATATCAGATGAAGGGTTAGGAGAGATGTCAAAATGAACTGATTCATCCTCGATAGAAGCTAAATTGTGTGTGATTTCTTCTTTACCATCATAAGCTTCAGCAGATCTTGGTAAAGATGGATCTAAACAGTTCCAGTCCATTCCTGTTTTTCTTTGTCCCCAAAGTCCCTGAGGAATTGCACCAACTCCAAAAGGAATAAAAGTAATAGGATCAAAGTTAGTTGTAGCCGGAGATAGGATAGCTCTAATACCATCATAACATCCCAATGGATTCAGTGCATTTGTTGTTACTACATTAATACCGTAGTTTGGTGATGCAATATCCGTTGGAGCAATAAGTACTAAACCTGCCATATCAATACGGTTAGTGATGATTTCCTCATTATAGATATAAGGATGGCTTCCTACCCAGGTCGAGAACAATGGTCCCATTACTGTTGGAGCAAAGGCTTCGTAGTTAGGTGAAGTCATATTCCAGGTCATCCCTCCAGTTTGGAACAATCCTCCTTTGTCAAATGACAAAAGCCATGCGTTGTTATCCATTCCTGTTCCTGATGTTCCAAATTTAAATCGTCCTGCAATTACGAAGTCAGCTGGATTCCATGGGCATTCCATGATTTTGAAGGCTGAACCGTCAACTGGAGTCATTGTTTGATCAAAGATATTGATGTCGATTTGTTGTGCAATGAAACCACCTCCACTGGCACCAACAATTCTTCTAAGCTGAGGATCTGCTGTAGAACCGTGATTTGATACTAAAAAGATTTCATCCGAAGGCATATCATAGAACGCAGAAACTCCACATTGGTTTGTAGCCGTTCCGTCATTGAATGATAAGTCATTCATCATGTTAAGTCCTGGATCAAGCATAACAGCCAAAACTGCTGGAGTTCCCCAGTTTGATTCGTATGTACCCGTAACAAAATATCCAACTCCAGGTACTTCTTCAATATCGTTGATTGAAGAATGGTCCTCAATTCCTCCAGTTCTGGAGAAAAGAGATGTAGCCATTGGATTTAATCCTGGGTCTAATTCTACTACAACAGCTTGTCCATCTACTAATGGATACATTACAGGGGGATCGTGATGAAAACCTCCAACAACGTAATTGTTGGTTGTCATCGAATAAATGATATTTGTTCCAGCACTGGCAGCAGTTGGAAATCCTGTGATGATATTATCCATGATGAGTCCTCCCGCAGGATCGTACTTGGCAACATACATTTCAGGAAAATTAGGCGAGTTTGATACATAACCGCATACTACAATTTCATTTGCAGGATCGACAGCAACATCCAAAGCGGCATCATCAAAACCGGCGTAATCTACATTTACTTCCCACAATAAATTACCGGCATTATCTAATTTCATTAGGTGAATGTCTGTATTCCCTGTTGCACTGTTTAATACAGTTCCAGCAATTACATATTCTCCTGCAGGAGTAGATTCGATAGAGTAATGTTGAAAGTCAGTGGCGTATAATGGATACCATGGTGGAGGACCATAGGTACCGTGATAGGCCATTTCGAAGGGTTGAGCAAAACTACTGCCTCCTAATAATAGAAAACAAAGTACTGCTGTTAATTGTTTTAAAGTTTTCATAATTCACAATATTTAGCAATGCCTACTCTTTTTTATGCTTTTCGGCTTCCGCAGCTCACCAATACAATTCTATATTTCCTTTAAAAAACTTTTGCTTAAACTGGAATTCCAGGACATACTTTTCCTATTTGAGTAATTTGCCGCTATTGGCAAAATCTCATTTACGTAAGTGTATTTTCAAGAATTTCAGTTAAACACAATTCTAACTTCAAATCACCGCACGGCCGATAGGAGTTTGAAGTCTTTTAGAGAACGTTTTGGGTCATAACAAAGATTGTAAGGATGTGAAATATAAAAAACAGTATTAATACGTAATGTTGATTATATAACAAAAGATGGGTTCGCTGTTTTGATTTAAACAGTTGAAATTCAGCTAGGAAACAATTATTTAACGATACTTATCATTGAGTCCTTTTCCTTCTAAAATCAACGGGATTGACTTGTCCAATCTCGATAGACGTGTCTTTTCTTGTTTAGCGCTACCAATGTGTTCTGAATACTCTTTTTGCTTTCCGGGAGTGAGTGCTTCAAACTTAACTTTTAATTCAGGCATTTTAGCCAAAGCATCCTTTAGTTCAGCGGGAATTTCAACCTTTTTTGGCTCGACTTTTATCATCTTACCATCTTTTTGGTTTTGGATAGCTTCTAAAAGGTATTCTTTGAGCAAATCGGCCTCAATTTCTTCCATTTTAGAAAAGCGCCATTGTCTCAATCCCT
>JAKSBJ010000220.1 GCA_022361195.1 Flavobacteriales bacterium | reverse complement strand
GTCCAGTCTCGATAGACGTGTCTTTTCTTGTTTAGCGCTACCAATGTGTTCTGAATACTCTTTTTGCTTTTTGGGCGTGAGTGCTTCAAACTTAACTTTTAATTCAGGCATTTTAGCTAAAGCATCCCTTAGTTCAGCAGGAATTTCAACCTTTTTTGGCTCGACTTTTATCATCTTACCATCTTTTTGATTTTGGATAGCTTCTAAAAGGTATTCTTTGAGCAAATCGGCCTCAATTTCTTCCATTTTAGAAAAGCGCCATTGTCTCAATCCCTTAGTAGTTCCCTCCTGAGCATTAATGAGTTTCTTTTGAGTATCCTTTAAGAAAACTCCCTGATGGAACCATAATGCGAAGTGTTCTTTAAAAGCAGCGATTCCAACTACATTCTTTCCATTAATGGTATAATGAGGAGTTCCCCATTTAACGGTTTCTACCAGTTCTGTTTCAAGAATTATATCGCGTAAAACAATAAGTTCTTGCCTCCATTTACTACTGTTTTCAATGTAATCTTCAACTGTCTTATGTCGTAACATCTTTTATATCGTTTTCAGTTATTCGGTGAGAATACTAATGCGTAATAAAGTTAAGCGATTCTATAAAAGATTAATCACTTATAGCTTTCAAATTACTTAAAGATTTGGTAACTAAAGATTAACGGGCCGAGAGAATGCTTTTCCAGCTGTTCTAAGTCTTTTAACGTCTATGTTCTTCATTTGCAACAGTTTTTTATCTGGAATGAACAGAAAATAGATGGGAATTTTGTCATCGTCTAACCTATCAGTTGAATTGACCGGCTTTATAATGAACAATCCTGGATGATAATTTCGGAATGGCATAGGCTTTTTCAGTTGAAGAACATGCCAATTAGGATCATTGTTAACCGTTACCTTTTTTATACAAATTCCGGTTCGAGGCATTTTATTACCAATGTATGGATTCTTTTTTGAGGCGAAAATTCTCAGTTCTAAACCACTCATGTCAGCATGAACCTCTTGTGTGGTACTGGTATTGTTTGGATTTATGAAATCGAAATAATCTTCTCCCGGCATTTGTAGTTTGTAACGACTACTCAGTGTTTTTAAATTGATATTATCCAGGGTCAGTGAAACAAAAACAATGAAAGAAGCGATCAAAATAAATCGTCTACCAATAATAATATTTCCGTCATTGGCTCCATATTCCAGTGAAACAAAAAGGAATTCGAGCATTAAAGTGGTGATGATTCCAAAAGTGACAATGTCTATTAATCGTTCGTTGTGTTGCTCGGAATTGTAATTGATTTCAGCTTGGTTAGCCCATTCTTTTGTTTTACGCTGATAATAAAACCATAGCCATGCCAGAACAAAAAAGATAACAAAATGGAAAACGTAGAATTGGCTAAAACTATTGGATAGGGTAAAATTATAAGTTCCATGGAGAATGGCAGCCATTGGAATAGCAACCGCAATTAATCCATAGGACCAAGTCGTATTTTTAACTTTAAATCGAGCTAAGACAATCAAGAAAGCAACAGTAGAGGATAGGGCCATATGTCCAACCGCACACATAATTGCTCTAACGGTAATGTTAGCTGTATTGTCATAATAAGTGAGGTTTTCCTGAAAAGCAAATCCTAATCCAGAAATGGCAGCCAGTAAAATAAAGTTCCGCGGATCATTGAGTTTTTTGGTGAATAAGCCAAATAGAATCCACGGAATGAATTTGACGATTTCTTCACCTAATCCGTTGATACTCCACAAATAGTAAAGGTCATTGTAGAATTCACCATTTTCATAAAAAGCAAGATTGTAATGGGCATGGTCGTAGAAATAATGGCAAACATCTCCAAATAAGGCTGAGAGGAGGAACAACAAAATCATTTGATACCAGGGAATGCGTTTTGTTTTTTGAGAATACCACAAAAACAATAACCAAATGACCGAAACGAAAATGGCTGCTATGTATGCAAATAAATCAGCATCAATAAAGGTGAATTCCCATTGAGTAAGCATGTATCGGAGTGGTAGTCCGTTATTGAAATAATAATTGGCTCGAATGGATTTGTTAAGCTTTCCAAAGGCCGACCAGTCTCGCATTAAAGAATCTTCTTTTGTTGCGTTGGATAAACTGTAGGTTTGTGCTAATAGATTATAGGTAGGAGCGTAGTCTGGATTGAGTTTGATTTCTTTATGGGCATGTTGTTCGGCCAGATCAAAATCCCACCTTTGATAGTAGTAGGTGGCAGCTGCAAGATTTCCAAATTTTGTTTCATAGTCTTGGGGTTCCATGACCTGAATAGCAATCTCTTTTCCTTCGCAAACGTAATGAGCATAAGCTTCACAAATACGTTTGTTTTCGGTCTCTAAGGCCTGAAATTCATCAATCATCCAGTTACAGGTGTAACGTGATCTACAGCTGATCCAGCTGTGCATGTACTCAATTTGGAGCTCGGTGCTATCAGGATACTCTTGTACTTTTTTATGATAACCTTTATAAACCCAATCTAAATTATGATCCCTTTTACCACTTTCAATTAATTCATCTGCCGTTTCAACATAAACTTCGGGAAGAAGAAGGTTTGTGGAAATGATTGGGATAAGGGTAATTCCCAATAAAATCAATACTTTACGGTAAGGATATAAAAAAGATCTTGACTTTTCTTTACCAGAAATAAGAGGCTTACGGTATATAAACCCAATTAAGAAGAGGATGATAACAATGGAAAACGCCAAGGCTAATTTTTAAAGCAATATACTAAAAAAAATAGTTTTTTTGCTTATAGTTTTGATAAAAGCAGCTGGTAGATTGCAATCATGTTTTGAATGTCCTCTTTATGAACTTTCTCATTTGGTGTATGGACAAAGTTTTCTGGGGCACCAATAAAGCACCAGTCCATTGGCATTTCTGAGCTTTGTAGTAAACTGCCATCACTTCCCCCGGCACTTTCTACTTCTAACTGAAATTTCACATCTGACTCTTTGGCTATGCTAATGATACGTTCAATGTATGTTCGGCGTGGAATGCCTTTATCACGCATTGAGATAGCCACTCCATTACCATGTGATACACCATCTGTTACCCAGGTGATGTCACTAATTAGGTTTTGCTGTAGCTGAAAGCGTTTATAGAGATACTGGGCTAAAAAACCAACTGAATTTCCACCAACTTCTTCGTAAGTCGAGAAAACTATGGCTCCATTTTCCATGGTTTTAGCAAGTTCTAAGGCTACCCAAACTCCCAATCTGTTATCTAAGTATGGAGATTGAATGTAGTTGTCGTCTTCTCTAAAATTAGGTTTAAAGGTTAAAATGGTTCCGCGATCTATGATTCGATCAGAAACACATTTTAAGTTCTTATTTCCTTCCTCATCCTCAATAATCATGAGTTCGGTTTCAATTTCTCCCTGACTATCCGACCCTACCAATTCATATCCTTCTTCGGTTCTTGGACCACCAATTTTTATTAAATGGTTGTCATATCCAACCATAAAACCAATTGAATCCATATGCGCATAAACCGCTGTCTTAGGCTTTCCAAAAATGAGGATAAGTGAATCTTGTACTTCAGGTCCAAAAACCAATTCAACCTCCGACTTCCAGGAAGATTTATGACGTGCAACATGATCAATAATAAAGTCTCTGACTCTACTTTCATCTCCACTCGCTCCACGAATTTCAATGAGTTTTTGAAGTAGTTTAAAATCCATTTTTATTCTTCAGTTTTCAGATAATTAAGCTGTAGAGCGGGATGAGCCTCTAAAGCTTTAACAACCTTCTCTTTTTGCGCTATTGAGATTGTAAAAGTAATGGTAGAAAGATTATTTTCAAAGCCATGTGCAAGAATGCTGGCTTCTAATTGATTTAAAAGCTGCATGGCCGTTCCTGTTTTTTGAATATCAAAACGCAATTCGTAGTGAGCACAAACCCATTTTGTCTTTATTTCGGCTTTTTGCAAAGCTTCTTCACTAGCAGTTTTATAAGCTTGTATTAATCCTCCAACTCCCAAATTTGTTCCGCCATAAAAACGAACTACTGCTATGAGTACATTGGTTAAATCAAAAGCCTGAATTTGACCAAAAATTGGTCTTCCTGCGGAATTGTTAGGTTCTCCATCATCCGAAAAGCGCTCTTGAAACTTCATTGCTCCAAAACGCCAGGCAAAACAAACGTGGCAAGCTCCGGGATTTTCTTTACGGAGTTTTTGAATGTGCTCTTTTGCTTTTTCTTCGTCCGTACAAGGAATAGCATGAGCAATGAATTTTGAACCTTTTTCCCGGTAAAATCCCTGCGAAACAGAAGAAATGGTTTTATAACGTCCTAACTCTGACATAGCCTTACTTTAACGCTCGTGCTTTTTCCTGAACAATGGAGTGAAGTGGTTTTCCTTCAATTTTACTCTCTAACCAGGATAAAATATCCAGGTAAAGAAAAGATCTTTTTTCGTAAGGATGGTCTTCTAACTTCTTCAATTTGTCAAACAAGTCTTTAAAGGCGTTTTTCAGTTCAGAAGGATAAATGTTATTCAGGTTTTTCAAGAAGGCTATAATTTCCACTTGTACACGATGTAAATCGTTCATTTTAATAAGAAAACGATAGGTACTCTTTACAATAGATTCAATTTCTTCTTTCCCCAATTCAAAATGACAAATGAGTCGTAGAATTCGCGAATAACAAAGCAAATCTTCTCGCATTCCCAGTTTGGGGTTATTTATAATTTTATTGAGGTATTGAATGGATTCACGATAATTATCAATTCCAAAATGCAAACAGGCAAACTTATAGTAAAATACCATAATGTGATGTTCATCTATTTGATGTGTATGATCGTTTAACTCTTCTTCAATTCGTTGAATTACTTTTATTCCTTCCTCAAAAGTAGCCCCTAAAAAGTGCATGTTTATTTCATTATAACGCGTGTAAATGAATACCATTGATTTGGTGTTCGCATTATTAATGTATTTATCATGCTCTACCTCCTCACAAAGCTCTAAATAAGATTCTTTGAATTTGGAATAGTAACGGAGGTAATAAAGTGACTCAAGCAGATAGTTATATCCTTTCACATAGTAAACCGGATTGGCAGAGATCATCCGTCTTTCTTCTCTAAAAAGTTCAACCCATTTGGTGGCGTATTTGTAACTGGAAACAAAGTCCTGAATAATCATGTTGTACCATAATTGAGCCATGTACAGGTAAAGCTTTTCCCTAAAATCAAGTTCCTCAATTTCAAAAGTAGGTAAGTGGTAATAGAAGTAATTTCGAGTTTTTATATAATCATCTTCGTTCTTCGCATAACCGTTTTTAAGCAAGAAACTATAGAGTTGAAGTGATAAGTTGGATAGCTTACTTGCCAATACATTTTGGATACTCAAATCTTTGGCCATAACAGCCAAATCATCCGCTCGTGAGTCCATACTACGTGTGATGTACTGTGACTCAATGGCCTTTTCAAATTCCACAATCTCAAACGCCATGTTAAGTTCATACAGATCCATGGCTGTTGACTTGGCCTTATCCAATATTTTGAGACTTTGTCGATAAAGTCCTTTGTTGTAAAGAATGGTAGCAAAGTCGATTTGCTCTCTAATTTGTAATTGAGGTGTTTGATGTTGCGGATTTAAACGCAAACTCACCAATAACTGACGGTACAAATTCGACTTTACATTTGGAAGCTGTCCTTTTGAGATATCTGTTTTGCGAAGTATGGTTTGTTCGTCATACTTCTTCATCTTATCAATGACATTAAAGAGTGCAATAAATTTTGCGTCAGAATTAGCCCCTAATCTTCCAACGAACAGTTTAAACTGTCTTTTTTCTGATTTGCTCAGCGACTTTATCAGGTCAAAAAGTATGTTTTTTTGTTCTGTGGACATTGTAATGAAGAATGTTTATAATCCTTTGTTAAACAGTGTTTAATGTTTGTTTTTGTGGTTTTTGACTAACGGAATAGCGCAAAAAACTGTTTGATGTTTTTCCTCACCTCCAAATTAGTTTTGATGCTTCAAATGTTGCAAATAAAATTTGAAATGGAGAAGGAAAAAATTGAAATATTCGATACAACCCTCAGAGATGGAGAGCAAGTTCCGGGATGTAAATTGGTGACTAAGCAGAAAGTTGAAATTGCAAAAAAACTGGAACTATTGGGAGTCGATGTCATTGAAGCCGGGTTTCCTGTTTCAAGTCCGGGGGATTTTGAATCGGTAAAAGCAATTAGTAAAGAGATGAAAGAGGTGAGGGTTTGTGCTTTAACAAGAGCTGTTAAAAATGACATTGATGTGGCTGTTGAAGCTTTAAAGGAGGCAGAGCGACCTAGAATTCATACGGGAATTGGAACATCTGATATTCACATTAAACGAAAGTTTAATTCAAGACCCGATTTGGTGTTGGAACAGGCAAAAGAAGCCGTTCGCTATGCCAAAAAACGGCTAGAGGATGTCGAGTTTTATGCCGAGGATGCTGGTAGAACAGATAAGGAGTTTTTGGCTCGGGTTTGCGAGGAAGTGATTAAAGAAGGAGCTACTGTTTTGAACATTCCAGACACTACAGGTTATTGTTTGCCGGAAGATTATGGGAACAAAATCCGTTACATAAAAGAAAATGTAAAAGGAATAGATAAGGTGATCCTTTCTTGCCATTGTCATAATGATTTGGGATTGGCAACGGCGAATTCAATTGCGGGTATTGAGAACGGAGCAAGGCAAATTGAGTGTACCATTAACGGAATTGGGGAAAGGGCAGGGAATACTTCGATGGAGGAGGTGGTGATGATATTACGGCAGCACCCTCAAAAAGAATATTACACTAATATCAACACACGTCTTTTTAGTGAGGTAAGTCAATTGGTTGCTGAACAAATGGGAATGCCAGTTCCACCCAATAAAGCCATTGTAGGTTCTAATGCCTTTGCGCACAGTTCAGGAATTCATCAAGATGGTGTCATCAAAGACCGTCAAACTTACGAAATCATTGATCCTAAAGATGTAGGGGTGGATTATTCCAAAATAATATTGACAGCCCGTAGTGGACGATCGGCATTGGCATATCGCGCTAAAATGATAGGGGTTGAATTAACCAAACTGGAGTTAGATAGAGTTTACAGATACTTTTTGAAGGTCGCAGACAATTTAAAAGAAGTGAATGAACAGGATTTGATAGGAATATTGACAGCCAATGGTTTTTCAGTAAAAGCAGGATAAATGATGAAAGCACAAACGTTATTTGAAAAAATTTGGAACCGACACCTTGTTAAATCAGTGGATGATAAAACAGATGTCTTGTATATCGATCGACATTTTATTCACGAAGTGACCAGCCCACAGGCTTTTGATGAATTAAAGCAAAGGACTATTTCCGTTTTTCGTCCCGAACAAACTACTGCCACTGTTGATCATAATGTTCCAACACAAAAGCAGCACCTGCCAATTCAAAATAAAGAGTCTAGAAAACAGGTGGAAAAACTTTATGAAAATGTAAAAGAACAAGGGATCCAGTGTTTTCCCTTATTGGATGAAAAAAATGGAATTGTACATGTTATTGGTCCTGAGCAAGGGCTGAGTCGCCCGGGAATGACAATCGTTTGTGGAGATAGCCATACCTCTACACATGGAGCATTTGGAACCATTGCTTTTGGTATAGGGACTTCTCAAGTAGCACAGGTGTTGGCTTCTCAGTGTGTATTGGTCAGTCGTCCCAAAACCATGAAAATATCAATTAATGGAATTTTGGAGGAACATCTAACTCCTAAGGATGTCATTTTATACATCATATCAAAACTAGGAACTGATTTTGGAACGGGCTATTTCATTGAATACACCGGAGAGGTGATTGATAGAATGAGTATGGAAGGAAGAATGACCGTCTGCAATATGAGTATTGAAATGGGGGCAAGAGGTGGCTTGATTGCTCCAGATGAAGTTACAATCAATTATATGAGAGAACATTCAAAAACAGCATTGACCAAAGAGGAGTTAGAGAAATGGAAGAGATTACAATCGGATGCTGATGCTAAATATGACATTGAGGTGAGTATAGACGCTGATGAGATTGACACTATGCTTACTTATGGAACAAATCCAGGGATGGCAATTAGAGTAGGGGACTCGGTTCCAACCTCTACAGGAGCAACAGCGTCAAAAGCACTCGAATACATGGGAATTAATGAAGGAAAAGTTTTAGAAGGACTTCCGGTTAAGTATGTTTTTATTGGAAGTTGTACAAATGGGCGTTATGAAGATTTTGCCATTGCAGCGGATTATTTGAAAGGGCACAAAAAATCGAATAAAGTAACGGCTTTACTTGTTCCAGGTTCAAATAGGGTGATGAAACAAATTGTGGATGCTGGTCTTGATAAGGTTTATCAAGAAGCAGGTTTTGAGTTTCGTCAACCTGGCTGTTCGGCATGTTTAGCAATGAATGGAGATACTATTCCAGCAGGAGAATATTGTGTGTCAACCTCAAACCGAAATTTTGAAGGTAGGCAGGGAAGTGGCGCTCGAACCATTTTGGCTAGTCCTGTATTAGCCATCATTGCTGCTATTGAAGGAAAAATTGTAAATGCTAAAACCATCAGAGAATGGAAAAAATAGATAAAGTACACTCGCCATTTGTGGTACTTGACATTGATAATATTGATACCGATCAAATTATTCCGGCCCGCTTTTTAAAGTCTACGAACAAATCTGGCTATGGAGAAAAACTTTTCTATGATTGGCGTTATGACTCCAAAGGAAGTTTGAAGCTTGATTTTCCACTTAACCGAAATCATTCAAATGTTAAAATTTTGGTAGCTGGAGAGAATTTTGGTTGCGGATCCAGCCGGGAACATGCTGCCTGGGCATTACACGATTATGGCTTTAGAGTTATTGTATCTACCCATTTTGCTGATATTTTTAAGAATAATGCACTTAATAATGGGCTTTTACCAATTGAAGTATCTCCAGAGTTTTATGAAGAGTTGTTAGAGGAAGCTAAAGTCGATTCGGAAATCAGCTTATTAGTTGATCTTTCTAAGGAAGAGGTGTGTTTAATGGTTTCCGGAATACGGGAATCGTTCAAAATCAATCCCCATAAAAAACAGTGTTTATTGAAAGGGCAAAATGATCTGGATTATTTAATCCACTTAAAAGATGAAATAGTAGCGTTTGAAAAAAGTATGAAATAATGAAAGCACAAATAGCAGTATTACCCGGAGATGGAATAGGTCCTGAAATCATAAGAGAATCTGTAAAGGTCTTAGAAGCCATAGCGAATACTTATGGGCATAGTTTCAGTTATGTTTATGGAGATATTGGGGCTGTAGCCATCAAAAAAACTGGACATCCGCTTCCTGATGAAACATTAAAAATAGCGCAATCTTCAAATGCCATTTTATTTGGTGCTATTGGTGATCCCGAATTTGACTATGACCCTACACTTAAGGTCAGACCAGAACAAGGATTGCTGAAATTGAGAAAAGAACTAGGACTTTTTACAAACATTCGACCACTAAGTGTTTTTGGCCAATTATTGGACGAGGCTCCTTTGAAAAGAGAAATTATTGAGGGGGTAGATCTTGTTATTTATCGTGAGTTAACAAGTGGTATTTATTTTGGAGATAAAGGTCTTTTGGAAAATGGAAACAAGGCCTTTGACGTTTGTTCATATAATAGTTTTGAGATAGATAGAATTTTAAAGCTTGCTTTTGAAGCTGCCTTGAGTCGTCGAGGAAAGCTTTGTTTGGTGGATAAAGCAAATGTGTTGGAAACTTCTCGTCTTTGGCGTAAAAGAGCCTTAAGAATGGCTACTCAATATCCTCAGGTGCAGTTGGAATTTTTGTATGTTGATAATGCTGCGATGCAAATGGTCTTAAATCCCAGGCAATTTGATGTCATTGTAACCAGTAATATGTTTGGCGATATCATTTCGGATATTTCAGGCGTTATTGGAGGATCAATAGGAGTGTTACCGTCAGCATCAATAGGAACAAAAGCAGCTCTTTTTGAGCCTATTCATGGTTCTTACCCACAAGCCAAAGGACAGGACAAAGCGAATCCTTTAGCATCTATTTTGTCTGTAGCGATGTTGTTGGAACATTTAGGGTTAATGGGGGAGTCAAATCAGCTACGTTTGGCAGTTGACCAAAGTATTAAGGAGGGAAAAACGACAGAGGATTTGCAGAGGAAGAAAGGGGTAGGGACAGCTGAAGTAGGAGATTATATTGTCTCTTTAATTCGTAAAAAACAGCTGCTTAAGCGTGAAATAATGGCTTCTTAAGTCAACTAGAAGAGGATGTGTTGTTCGTTGAACGTTGTATTTTTTTTAGTTTTAATTTGTTGGTTATAAGTGTTTTGTGTTGTTTTTGAGTTGTTTGGGCATCGGGCGGTTTTTTAAATACGAATTTTTTCCTCCTTCATGTTGAAATACCTTTGTCGCAGTAAACATAATTGTTCACTCAAAAATTAAAAGACATGGCAGCAACAAAGTATAACATCGGAATTTTATCAGATGATAAACTAAAGCAAGAGTTCATTAATGAATCAAAGAAAGTTTTAGAGTCAATTGCGAAAAAATACAATTGTACAGTTGAGTTTTATCAAACTGAAATAGCAGGGAAGGCAAAAGAGGTAAAGAAGAATATTATTTCGGCTGCTGGAAAAGTAAAACAAAAAGAAAGCTCAAAACACATTGGTTTGAGTTTCTGCGGAGAGATTGAGCTATAATTTAGCTTCTTCCCAAAGATTTTTTTTAATAGCGAGAAGCGTCTTTTCATCTTTATGATGAGGGACGTTTTTTTTTTGCCTATTATTCGTATTTTTGCTACGGATGATTTCTCTCCACTTAATGAGGAAAGGATGGGCACTCTCCGTGACGAGCCTTCCCGGTAAAAAGCTGGGATAAGTTAAATCCTTTAAATCAAAAAAATGGAAACAATGGAAAAATTATCTTCAGAGCAGTTGATGCAAATGGAGGAGCGGCATGGTGCTCACAATTATCACCCACTTCCAGTAGTTCTCGAAAGAGGTGAAGGTGTGTATGTATGGGATGTAGAAGGAAAAAAATACTACGACTTCTTATCAGCTTATTCGGCAGTTAATCAGGGGCATTGTCACCCGAAAATTGTTGGGGCAATGACTGAGCAAGCGAACAAATTAACCCTTACATCACGAGCATTTTTCAATGATTCATTAGGTGTTTATGAGCAATTTGTTACTGACTATTTTGGTTTTGACAAAGTGCTTCCAATGAATACTGGTGCTGAGGCAGTAGAAACCGCAATTAAATTATGTCGTAAATGGGCTTATGAAGTAAAGGGAATTGAGGAAAACGAAGCTCAATTGATCGTTTGTAAAAACAACTTCCATGGTCGTACTACTACAATTATTTCTTTCTCTAACGATCAGGATGCCCGAAAGAACTTTGGACCTTATACGGATGGATTTATCAAGATTGATTATGATAACCTTGACGAATTGGAAAACGCATTAAAGCAAGATAATGTTGCTGGATTTATGTTAGAACCAATTCAAGGAGAGGCAGGAGTTTATGTTCCTTCAGAAGGGTATTTGGCAAAAGCTAAGGCTTTGTGCGAGCAATATGGAGTATTATTTATTGCTGATGAGGTACAAACTGGAATTGCCAGAACTGGAAAATTATTGGCTGTTGATCACGAAAATGTAAAACCAGATGTTTTAATTCTTGGAAAAGCCCTTTCAGGTGGTGCTTATCCTGTTTCAGCTGTTTTGGCAAATGATTCGATTATGAATGTAATTAAGCCGGGGCAACATGGTTCTACATTCGGAGGAAATCCAGTTGCAGCTAGAGTAGCAATCGCGGCTTTAGAAGTAATTAGAGATGAAAAGTTAGCAGAGAATGCTGAGCGCTTAGGAGAGCTTTTTAGAGCTGAAGTTCAAAAATTAGTAGACAAATACGATTTGTTGAATTTAGTTCGAGGAAAAGGTTTATTGAATGCAGTCGTGATTAATGATACTGAAGATAGTTCTACAGCTTGGGATATCTGCATGAAGTTGAGAGACAACGGAATGTTGGCTAAACCAACTCATGGAAACATTATTCGATTTGCACCTCCTTTGGTGATGAACGAAGAGCAATTGTTAGATTGTGTTTCAATTATCGATAAAACATTGGCTGAATTCTAAAAAGTCAATTCAAGGAATAAAAAAAACGGCTGTTGATTCAACAGCCGTTTTTTTGTGGGTATATTTTTTCAATTCAAGCTAAGCTCTGAAAGCATTTCAACTTTCACAACTCCATCTCTGTCAATTTCTGTTAAACGAACGGGTTTTATACTGTTCACCAAATCAGCAGAGTAGGGGACTTTTACCTTTACGTAGTTTTCGGTAAAACCATACATAATTCCCATGTTTTCTTCTGCTTCAAACAATACTTCATGCTCAGTACCTATTTGCGTTTCATAAAACTGACGGCGTTTTTTCTGAGATAAAATCTGCAATTGTTTAGAGCGCTCTCTTCGGATATGAATTGGAACTGGATTCGCCATTTTTTTTGCGGTGGTATTAGCCCGTTCCGAATAAGTGAAAACGTGAAGGTAAGAAACATCCAAATCCTTAATAAAGTCAACCGTTTTCATGAATTCTTCATCCGTCTCACCTGGAAAACCAACAATTACATCAACACCTATACAAGCATCCGGCATCACCTCCTTGATCTTCGTTACCCGATCGGTATATAACTGAGTAAGGTATTTTCTCCTCATGGCTTTTAATAGCATATCCGAGCCAGATTGAAGTGGAATGTGAAAATGAGGAACAAATCGGTTTGAATCCGAAACAAAGTCTATAATCTCATTAGAAAGCAAATTCGGTTCTATCGATGATATTCGTAAACGTTCAATACCTTCAACTTTATCCAATTCTTGAACTAATCCAAAAAAGTTTTCGTCACCACCCTGACCAAAGTCACCAATGTTAACTCCAGTCAAAACTACTTCCTTAATCTCCGTTTTAGCAATTTTCTTAGCTTCAACAATAGTTTCGTCAATGCTAGCATTTCGAGAAGCACCACGTGCTAAAGGAATGGTACAAAAGGTGCAAAAATAGTCACAGCCATCCTGTACTTTTAAGAAAGAACGCGTACGATCTCCGTAACTAAAAGAAGGAACAAAGTCCTTGGTTTCTTTAATTCGCTCAAATTTTACATCAGCTCGTTCCTTTTTCTCTAATTCATCTATATGATCAAGAATGTTGAATTTTTCATTGGCACCCAACACCAAATCAACACCAGGAATATCTCCAATTTCCTGAGGCTTTAGTTGGGCATAACAACCAATCATAGTAACAAAGGCATTCGGATTGATCTTCAAAGCCTTTTTAACAATTTGACGACATTTTTTATCGGCATTGTCTGTTACTGAGCAAGTATTGATGATAAAAATATCAGGATGCTCGTTAAAATCCACCTTCGCAAAACCTTGATCTTCAAAGTTTCGGGATATAGTAGATGTCTCTGAAAAATTCAGTTTACATCCAAGTGTATAAAAAGCAACTTTCTTGTACTGATTCATAAAGCGGCACAAAGATAGCTAATTCAGAATATTTTGTCTAAAGGAGTAGTTCTGGGACTGAAAAGTTCTAATAAGCAACATCAAATTCAATGGAATGATGACCATTGTCGTTACCATAATCGGAATCTACCCGGTACTCTTTAAAGGTCAGTCTAAGAAAAGGAGGACCGAGATAACAATAGTCCATCCAGTCTGGATCAAGGGCTATAGTAAAATTCAGGGTAAGTATATCGGATGTTTCTGTTTCAATGTCGTAAAGCTCGTATTGAGAAACTTCACCTCCCTGGTTACAGGTACGGTTGAAGATAACAGATCTAAACCCTCCCATATCTGAGCCTGTGAGTAGAAGTTCATCTTGTGTTTGATTGTGAACTTTTACTGAATCATAGACTCCATTTTCATTTTTATAGAGTTTCAATTCAATTAAATCTCCATCATTTAACAAAAGAGGGTTTATGGTGAATTCAGGATCAAGCTTATCTCTGAATTGAAGTTTTCTTTGAACTCTATCAGATTCCTCTCCAGTTTCGTCTTTACTGAATATTTCAAGAATAGCATCTCCAACACTTGCATCTTCCGGAACCGTGATCCAATGGATATAATCGTAATTTACACCCTCGGCTTCAATGCTATCAGAAAATGTATAATTATAGGATGCAGAAGGACTGCTAATTTCAAAGTGAACAGATGATAAAGCTTCTTTGTCAGAGGCAATTCCTTCTACCGAAAAAACGTAACCAAGATCAACAACATGACTCTCTAATGGTTTAGTTGCATCAACCACCGGTTTTTCATTTGGCTCTTCTTTTTTACAAGCAAATAGAACCAATGCCGAAAAGAATAGTGCTGGAATATGAATACTCGAGCTCACTTTATCTAAAGATATAAAAAGAAAAAGTCCTGTAAAACAGGACTTTAATTTATAATTCTTCAAATGTAACTTCACTTTTTTGCTCATCATAGCTAGGGCTATCTTCCGGCTTTTTGTATTCTCCGGTTTCCCATAAACTTTTGATTTTATCCAAGGCCTCATTCATCCCTTCACCGAATTTTTCGAAGTCTTCCTTATACAAGAAGATTTTGTGCTTTTCGTATTCCGGTCTACCATCAAAATCTCCAGTTCTTTTTGATTCTGTGATAGTTAGGTAAAGGTCTTTTCCTCTTGTGGTTTTCACGTCAAAGAAATAAGTTCGTTTACCAGCTTTAACCCGTTTTGAAAAAACTTCGTCGTTTCTCTCGTTCATCTTTCCCTTTTTTATTGAATTTTGTTGACACAAATTTATAATTATTAAGGAGAATCGGAAATTTTATCCAATTATTTTCTTATTGATTACCGCAATAATTTCATTTTTTTGATCGGGATTAAACCAAATAACAGCTTCGTTTTTTTTGAACCAGGTAATTTGCTTTTTAGCATATTGACGGCTGTTACGTTTGATAAGGCGAATAGCTTCTTCCAAATCATATTCATCTTTAAGGTAACTGAATATTTCGCGATAACCAACTGTCTTTAATGCTTTTAGGTCTTGCTTGTCCTCAAGTTGTTTGACTTCTTCTAACAAGCCTTTTTCCATCATAATATCTACCCTTTGATTAATTCGGTCAAAGAGAATTTCACGTTCTTGTTCCAGGCCAATCCATATAAATGAAAAGGGGCGTTTTTTAGCGGTCCGAGTTCGTAAGATAGAGTAGGTTTTACCCGTTAACTGATAGGCTTCCAAAGCTCGCATTACCCGTCGAGGGTTTTGCATATCTGATTCATGGTAGAAATCGGGATCAATTTCAAGAACTTCTTTTTGAAGAACTTCTAAGCCTTCGGTTTGCCAGCGCTCTTCCAGTTCCTTTCTTACTTTAGAATCTGATGGAATGTCATCAATTCCATAACAAAGGGCATCAATATATAATCCGCTTCCACCTACAGCAATACAAACATCATGTTCTTGAAATAACTCATCTAGCAGCCTTAAAGCATCGGCTTCGAACTTGCCAGCAGTGTAAACTTCGTCTTCGATAGAACGGTTTGAAATAAAATGATGTTCGGCAGCAGCTAGCTCATCAGCATCGGGCTTGGCGGTTCCAATAGACATTTCCTTGTAAAATTGCCGGGAATCAAACGAAATAATAGGACATTGAAAATGCTGAGCCAATTCAATGCTAATGGCTGTTTTTCCCACTGCGGTAGGGCCACAAATAACGATGAGTTGTTTTTGAGGATTAGTTGAGCCAGTCATCAATGAATTCTCTAATGCAGCCTTTTCCTCCTCCTTTGGTTAAAATAATATCAGAGACTTTCTTAACGGCTTCTGAAGCATCATTTGGACAAGCTGAAACTCCTACTTTCTCTAAAACGGGAAGGTCGTTAATATCATCTCCGATAAAAGCGACATTTTCCAAGCCAATTCCCAATTCAGAGCACCAACTACTTAAGATATCCATCTTAGGTTCGGTTCCCACATAAATTCGATCAATCTCCAATAAAGCAGCTCTATTCCGAATCATGTTTTCCTTTCTACCATGAGAGATAATGCCAAAGGTTAATCCGGTTCTTACTTTAGAGATGATTGCTAAACCATCCTTGGTATTGTATTTTTTGATTTGATCACCATTCTCCGTAAAGTACATACCCCCATCGGTCATGGTACCATCAATATCTAAAATCACCAACTGAACATCAATAGCCTTAACCTCCGATTGACGCTTAATCTTTTTACGGAGTAGTACATCCAAGGAGATGTTGAAATAATCTGAGATACGAATCAGTTCATCAGGGGTAGGATCAAGGATTCTGACCTTTGGGATATAAATGATGTTCTCAAACTCTGTAATGGAGATTTTTCGCTGGTCTAAAAGGTAAAGCAGATTTTCATTGTAGATGTTCATAACCGCAAGTGTTTGTTACAAAATACTAAAATCCTGTCAATTTAAACCATTTGATAACCAACTGCTTTTGCAACTGGATCAAGTGTTTTAGCCAAGGCCTTAAATTGATCATGATTCAATTGCTGAGAAGCATCTGATTTTGCAACTGAAGGATCGGGGTGAACCTCAATTAACAATCCGTCAATTCCCATTGCAACACAAGCTCTGCTCAAATCAGGAACTCCATAAGCGTGTCCCATGGCATGTGAAGGATCCAAGATAATAGGTAGATTGGTATGTTCTTTCAAATACGAAACACCACAAAGATCTAGTGTAAAACGAGTTTTGGTTTCAAAAGTTCTCAATCCACGTTCACACAAAATTACATTCGGATTTCCACCTGATAAAATAAACTCAGCGCATTGAACAAACTCTTGCAAAGTAGTTCCAAATCCACGCTTAATTAAAACCGGCTTTTGAGTTTTGGCACAAGCCTTTAAAATTCCGTGATCATACATCGATTTAGCTCCAATCTGGATCACATCAGAGTATTCAATTACATCTGCCACATGAGTTGCATCTCTTACCTCTGTAATGATGTTAAGTCCGTGCTGCTCCTTCATTTTTTTGAGCAACTTTAAACCTTCTAATCCCAGTCCTTGAAAGCTGTAAGGAGAAGTTCGAGGTTTGTAGCAACCGCCTCGTAAAGTTGTCAATCCCATCTCTTTTAATAAAGCCGAAGATTCTTGAATTTGATCTTCAGATTCTACCGAACATGGTCCTCCAATTAAGATGCAATTACCGGTATCACCACCAATGGTAACATCTCCAATTTTCACCTCTTTGGTTTGTTTACGGTACTTTCTTGAAGACAATTGCATGTCATTATCAAAGACATGAACTTCTTTGGCTAGCTGCGAATATTCATCTGATAATGCTTTGACAGATGACGAACTAATTAAAATATAATCTGTTTCGTTTTCGATTAGAAAAGCATTGATATCTTTTGCAATGCTGTCTGCTCGTTCTGCACCAATTTCTTTGGCGAAGTGTACGATCATAATTCTCCTTTGATTAAGTTAATAAAATTAATAGTTCCAACTGCCTTTCCTTCACTGTTAACGACAGGTAAATAAACAATTGGACTGGATTGTTTTTTGATGAATCTCAACAATTGATAAACGGTATAATCATCCCGAATGGTAATAGGGGAGCGGTTGATGATTTCTTCAACTTTAACATCGTTTAAATCATCCATATGGTTGAGTAAACCTTTTCTCAAGTCAGCGTTACCAATAATACCCGAAAAGGTTCCGTCTTCTTCTAAAATCATGGTAAAACCTAATTTACCATCATTCATAACTTCTAAAATTCGGTTAAGTCCCAGGTTATTGGCGTATTGATGTGGAGATTCATTCAAATCTCGCATAAAATCTTTCACCAAAAAATGCGATTCAATTTCGTTGAGTTTTAAGTTCAATAGCGCCGTGTTGATGTTGGCTGAATTGAATAAATAGGATCCCGAAACAGAAGCAAAAACTCCCATGTTTCGTAAAATGAAAGACACTTCTGCATTTACACCTCCGTCCACATGCACTCTTTTGTTGGGATAACGTTTTTGAAATTCCCGAATGCGTCGAAAGTTGGATTTATCAAATTTACCACCACTTTCTCCCGGAATTGTGGCCATGAATAAAATGAAATCAAAATCCTCTTTGTAGGCTTCAAAAACACCAATGTCGGTTCCAGAGGTAATTGCTAAGCCTAGCTGTCCCATAAACTCTTTGGGAATGTCAAGTGTTTTATCTTCTAAATCCTCGTATTGGAAGGTAACATATTCAATGTCAAAATTTTCCAGGGCTGAATAAAAACGCTGAGGCTTTTCTGTGATGATGTGCAAATCGATTGGAATGACCGATGAAGCTTGAATTTTTTCAATGTCTGCAAATACGTTCAAATCATCCTTGCAATCAACATGAATCATATCAACATGTGAATCATTCAAATTTTGAATGGTTTGCTGGATGTCATTTCCCTTGTCTGAATATATGGAAGCTGAAATTTTCAAATGTCTACTTTATGGGGTTAAAATTTTTGTCACAAACCACCAGAATAAAATTCAGGTCTCCAAATATAGCATGCTTCATGTCTTCTTCAAGTAAAAGAAGATCTTTGATCATTTCTCCAGGTAAACTTTCATACTCAGGATTTAACACCAATCTAAGTTCATATCCCGCCTTTGACGGATCGTAGAGTAATTGGGCGGAATGTTTGTGATCTTGCAATAAACCGTGATCCCGAAAATAAATTCCTGTTTTTCGCACGTATTCGCGATCAACTCCTTCACCATAGAAGATCTCGAAATTTTCTATCGTATATTTATCTCCAAAACTGGTTTGGCAGGAGATGAATAACAGGCTAAGTAAAATAAAAGTCGAAAATTTCAAGGCAAATTCTATAATTAATTGACCGTTGGCAAAGATATGATTTATGATTGATTTCAAGGATAAAGTATATGAGGGAAGTGAGAAAAGAAAATCACTATTTGATTGTCAGATTCCCGAAGGTGCAAAAGCAGTTGTGATTTTTGTTCACGGCTACAAAGGTTATAAAGATTGGGGTGCATGGAATTTGGTGCAAAAACGTTTTATAAACGCTGGATTTGGTTTTGTAAAATTTAACATGAGTCATAATGGGGGAACCGTTGGAAACTCCATAGATTTCCCGGATTTAGATGCTTTTGGACGGAATTGCTATTCGTATGAGTTAGATGATTTACACACCATTATTCAGGAAACGCACCGAATGATTCATCAGGAGTTAGAATTGACCATTCCAATTTACCTTTTGGGACACAGTAGAGGAGGGGGAGTTTCTGTTTTAGCAGCTGCTGAAAATGATAAAATTGCTAAAATCATCTCTCTGGCTGGAATTAGTGATATCGGAAGTCGTTTTCCCGAGGGAGATCTATTGGACGATTGGAAAATTGCAGGAGTACAGCATGTGAAAAATGCCCGGACGAATCAAATGATGCCTCATTTTTATAGTTTTTATGAGGATTTTGAACGTAATGTTGATCGATTGAATATTGAGAAAGCTGCAACTTCATTGAAGATTCCTTTTCTACAAATTCATGGAGATATGGATGTCTCGGTGAGTATTTCGGAGGGAATGCGTTTAGCGCAATGGACAAATACTCGCTTGTCTGTGATAAAAGGAGCTGAACATACTTTTGGAACCAAACAACCCTGGAATTCTAACGAAATTCCTGATGATATGGAGAAAGTGATTGAAAAAGCAATTGAATTCTTTACTTAGTAATTGGCCATTTTTACCATTAAGGCTTTAAAGTACTTTGTTACTTGAGAGGTTGAGCAATTGTAATTGTTGATAATCATGGCATAAGCCAATCTTTTTCCATTTTTAGTATCGACATATCCTGCATAGGATTTCATTCGGGTCATGGTTCCACTTTTACCAAAAACTCGTCCTTCAGCTGCAGTTCCTCTTCCAATTCCGGACATAGTTCCTCTTTTGCCAGCCAGGGCTAAGGATTCCTTAAAGCCATCTGCTGATTTGGTGTTACTCATGAATACCAGTAAATCAACTAAAAAATGAGCTGAAACAGCATTGGACCGTGATAAACCACTACCGTCAGTCATGAATAAACCTGAAGCATCAATTTTGTTCTTCCAATAATTCATACAAACTAGGGCACCATTGCTGGTACTGCCATAACCAGAACGCTTAACCGAAATTTGACAAAGAATATGTTCAGCAAAGAGGTTAATACTCTTTTGATTCACAAATTTCATCACAGAAGCCAAAGTAGGGGAGCGGTGAACGTAAATTTCTGTTGTTTCTGGTCTTTTGAACGGAATGTTTTTACTCAATTCACGATAGGTGGTTGGAGCATAGGCTACATGAACGCCTTTTTGTTCCAGAGCATAGTCTAATTCAATGGCAGCAATATACTCTGGGTCAGGAATACTAGCTTTTACCTGAAAGTCGTCTTTGTTCTTGGGAATTGACCCCCTTACAAACCAATCTTTGGAATAGGGAGCTCCATAAACGTAAGCATTGTCCTTAGACGAATTGGCAGAAGTAACATAGTTTTGAACTCTAAGTCCTGGAATATGTGGAGTGATGCACAAAAGCATGGTTGAGTCACCCGATTGTTCTCCAGTTTCAAAGTGCAGTCGACACATGTTGTCAAAAATCGTCAGGCCAGATGGCCCCGCTCCATAATAATTCCCAATATCTCCCCATGGCCATCCTGATGGAACTCCATCATAGTGGTAAATACTGGCATCCGCAATCACCCTTCCGTTGATAGAGTCGATTCCGTAAGCGGCAATGGTATCAGCCCATGTTGTCAGGAAATCACGTTCGTGTCCTTCTCTGTTATAATGTCTCGAACCCAAGGTGGGATCACCTCCTCCAATAATATAGAGGTCACCATTTAAGGTGTTGGAAGCTGAATCTATTTCGCCACTATAAGCTAAACGAGTTTTCCAACGATAACCTCTTCCCAAAACTTGGGTTGCAGTGGCTGTTGTCACCAATTTCATGGTAGAAGCACTTGGAATGCTCATCTCCGAATTAATATCGGCAACAGCATTTCCACTGCCCATATTTTTAACATAAAAACTAAACGCAGAGTGCTTAAGGGATTGGTATCCACTAATTTCTTTAGCCAGTTTTTGTACAGCCGTTCCGGGAACTTTCCTAACCGGAGGTGTATCTTGAGCCTGAGCAAAAGATTGAATAAACAAAGCTATGGTGAATAAATAAACCGCTTGAATTCTCACAGATTCTATTCCTTTTATATTTGTAACTCTAAATTATATACTTTGTGTGGGATATTAGGCATATGGGCTGGAAATAATGCAGGTAGAGCAGAAATTGCGAAACTTCCTGAGGCTTTAAAAGCCCAAAATCACCGTGGTCCCGACCATTCTGACTACAAATTGTATTCCAGACTTGGAATGGGGCACAATCGCTTAGCGGTCATTGATACTACCGAAGGTGCAAATCAGCCTTTTGTTAGTGAGGATGAACGTTACTGTCTGGTATTCAACGGAGAAATCTATAATTATCAGGAACTCAAATCTCAACTTTTAGCAGAAGGGGTAAGCTTTAAAACCCAATCAGATACCGAGGTTTTGTTTCACCTTTTAGCAAGAGAAGGAAAAGAGGCTTTGTCTAAATTGAACGGCTTTTTTGCTTTTGCCTTCTATGATCAAAAAAGAGACGAGTTGCTGTTGGCGAGAGATCGTATGGGGATAAAGCCACTTCAGATCTATCAAGATCAGGATAAAATCATTTTTGCTTCAGAACTGAAAACAATCTTTGGCTTTGAGGTGGATAAAACGTTGAATGATTCGGCCTTGAATCAATATTTCTCATTGACTTATTTTCCATTGGGTAATACAGTTTTATCCAATTGCAAGGAACTTACTCCTGGAAGTTATATGCTTATTAAAGATGGAAACTTTAATCACCCCATTCAGCAGGTTTATTGGGAGCCAAATCAGCAAAAAGTCAGCGATTATGAAGAAAGTAAAAAGCGCCTTAATGAGCTTTTAAATCAATCTGTTGAAAAGAGATTGGTTTCAGATGTACCCATTGGTAGTTTTTTAAGTGGTGGACTAGATTCTTCCATTATCGCAACACTGGCCAAGGACCATAAGTCCGATTTAGAAACTTATTCAATTGGTTTTGAAAGTCAATTTTTTGATGAGAGTTCTTATGCTGAGGAAGTAGCAAAGAAGATAGGAAGTAAACATTATGCCTTTCGTTTAAATCAACAGGATTTTAAAGACAATTTTGATGAGTTTTTGGATTCTTTGAGTGAGCCTTTTGCTGATTCATCGGCTTTTGCCATGTTTTTATTGGCTAAAAAGACATCACAAAGATTAACGGTTTGTTTAAGTGGGGATGGAGCGGATGAATTGTTTGCGGGTTACCGAAAACACCGGGCCGAATATGAAATTCGATCCATGAACGGCCTTAAAAAATGGATGATAAAAGCGGGAGCAGGATTGTTTAGAATAGCTCCTTCGAGCCGATCAGATAAGTTTGGAGACTTTAACAGAAAGCTTCAGAAATTCAGAGACGGTTTGCGAATGGATCCGGCTTTAAGGTATTGGGAGTGGTGCTGCTTTATAGAGGAAGAGGATCGTCAAAATCTATTGGTAAACCCGGTTTATCAAGGTTTAAATCCGTTTTTACATGCAGGAGAGTTTTATGACCTTAACGATGTGCTAGAAGCCGATCAGCGATTGGTGTTGGCGGGAGATATGCTTAAAAAAGTTGATTTAATGAGCATGGCAAGTGCTTTGGAGGTCCGAACGCCTTTTTTGGATCATGAATTGGTTGAGTTTGTGAATTCGCTTCCTGCTTCCTATAAAATCAATAAGTCATCGACTAAACGAATTCTAAGGGACACTTTTGCTAATCGTTTACCTCATTCAGTAGTTCATCGTTCTAAAAAAGGATTTGAAATTCCTATTAAAGAATGGTTAAATGATGAAATAGAATTACAATTGTCCAGACATTGGTTTTCGGAGGCTTACATTAAAGATCAGGGAATATTCAATCCTTTATTTATTAAGGAATTAAAGCTAGCATGGAATAATCCACGCTTTGGTGATAAAATTTATTTAGTTTGGGCACTTTTGGTATTCCAGTCATGGTGGGACAAGCAGATGAAATAGGTTATGAAGAAAATCCTATTTACTTTTGTTTTTGGACAGCATATCTTTAAAAAGTCAGGGAAGGATCAATGATCAAAGTCTTACGAATTATAAACCGCTTTAATCTGGGCGGACCAACGTACAATGCCACTTTTCTTTCAGCTTTTCTTTCTGAGGAATTTGAAACTTGTCTTATTGGCGGGAAGCATGAAGAGCATGAAGGTGAATCTCTGTTCATTCCCCAGAAGTATGAGGTAGAGGTTAAGATTGTTGATGATTTACAACGAAGTTTAAACTTTTCGGCGGATAAAAAAGCTTTAGCAGAAATTCGACAAATTATTCGCGACTATAAGCCAGATATTGTACATACGCATGCTTCCAAGGCTGGAGCATTGGGACGTCAGGCAGCTTATAAAGAAAATGTTCCGATCATTGTTCACACCTTTCACGGACATGTTTTTCATTCGTATTTCGGTCGACTTAAAACACTTTTTTATAAAAAGGTTGAACGGCGATTGGCTCGGAAAACAGATGCTATTGTCGCAATTTCTCCCATTCAAAAACAAGAATTGTCGCAGGAACATAAAATTGCTGATTCGTCAAAGTTTCATGTCATTCCTTTGGGATTTGATCTCGATAAATTTCACACGGACAAGGAGAAAAAAAGGCAAGAGTTTAGAGCGACATACAATTTATCGGAAGAACAAATAGCGATTGGAATTATTGGCAGATTGACGGCTATTAAAAATCATGAGTGGTTTTTTAAAGCTATTCGTCAATTGAGTTTGGATTGTGAAAAGGATATAAAGGTATTTGTAATTGGAGATGGGGAATTGATGGACGAATTACAAAACTTGGCCCGAGAAATAGAGGAGGAGGTAGAGAAAAAACTGTTTGTTTTTACTTCCTGGATAAAAAATGTAGATTGGGCCTTGGCCGGTTTGGACCTAGTAGCATTGAGTAGTTTAAATGAAGGTACTCCAGTGAGCTTAATAGAAGCTCAGGCTTCGGGAACGCCTATTGTTACTACAAATGTTGGAGGAGTAAAAGATGTGGTGTCCGATGGTGAAACCGGTTTTGTCATAAATGATTTTAAGCTAGATGATTATGTTCTGAAGCTTAAAGATTTAGCCGAAGATGAAAATTTGAGGAAAAAAATGTCACAAAATGGCTGGAATCACGTAGAACATAAATTCCATTACAGACGTTTGTGTGCTGATATGGAGAAATTGTATAAAGAACTACTTGCAAAAAAGAAGAGAGGATGAGAAAAAGAAATGGACTGTTGATTTTAATGGCTGGCATGGTGATTTTGCTTAACAGCTGCGGAATTAACAGTAACTTGATGCTTAAAACTCCCAATGATTACGATAAGTTTGCTGATGAGCTAACACTAATAGATACTACCAATAAAAGTAAATCAGAATATGTGTTGGATGTGAATGATATCTTTCAGCTGAGATTCTTTACTAATGATGGAATTAAAGTTTTGGATATTTCTTCTTCAACAGATGGATCCGGAGCGCAAGCACAACTCTTTAACCCCAACAACTCTTTGTCATACGTAATTCAAAAAGATTCTACCGTAAAAATTCCGGTTTTAGATTCGGTTAATTTAGTTGGAATGACCATTCGTGAAGCAGAGGAGTTTTTGGAAGAGCAATATTCAGCTCATTACATTGATCCTTTTGTGCAAATTTCAGTAACCAATCGTCGGGTTATTGTTTTTCCAGGAAATGGGGGAGAGGCTCAGGTTCTTTACTTAGCCAATAATAATACGACATTAATGGAGGCTATTGCATTAGCTGGAGGTATTACCGAAAGAGGAAGAGCATCTAAAATAAAACTGATCCGTAAAAATGATGATGGAATGCGAGATGTCTATCTCATTGATTTATCAACCATTGAGGGTATAGCTTATACAGATGTGACTGTTAGAGCAAATGATTTTATTTACGTAGAGCCAGTTCCACAGCTAGGTAGAGAAATATTGAGAGAGTTAGCACCTATTATTTCTCTAATTACAAGTGGAGCGGTGGTAATATCTGTAATTACATCGCTTTAATAGCTAAAAGCATATTTTGCAAAAGGATAAAGGAAATACCAGAAAATCTTCAGTTCTAAACAAGGACCTTGATCTCAATATTGCTTTAACAGTATTGCGGAAAAACTGGTTCGTATTTCCACTTATACTCTCTATCGGTTTAACAGCTTGTTTTTTATACCTGCGTTATACTAAACCTCTTTACGAATCCTCAACCATCATTCAACGAAGTTCACAAGATGAAGGAAAACGAATTTTGGATATTGAGGCCTTTGAGCAGGAAGATAACCTATCAGAGGATGTAGAGCTTTTACGGTCTTCTTTTTTGTTAGAAAAGGCCTTACGAAATCTGAATTTGAATATTTCATATTATTCTGAAGGTCAGATTCTAACTACAGAAAAGTATTTGCTTTCGTCCTATCATATAACGCTTTTAGAGTTAAAAGATTCTTCTTTGGTCGGAGTTCCAATTACTGTTTCAAAAAAGGGAGAGCAGATTAATTTAAATTTCCAGCATAAGGGAGAAAGTGTATCAACTGACGTTATTCCTGGGAGTCCCTTAGAGAATGAATATTTTAGTTTAATTCTAAAAATTAATGATGAGGAACAGTTTAATAGGAGTGTAGGAGAAAATACACTCTATTTTGTGTTTAATGATTATACGGAGTTAACAGCTCGAATGCGAAAACATTTGGTGGTGTATACGCTGAATCAGGATGCAAAAACCATTTTTGTTTCTTTTGAAAGTAATAGCCCTGCTTTGGCTAAAGATGTAGTAGGATCAGTCATTAATACTTTCTTTCAATACGATTTAGAAAAGAAATCGGAGAGTTCTGCCAATATTCTTGAGTTTATTGATAATCAATTGGATACGGTTTCGGTTCAATTGAAAGAATCAGGAGAGGCAATTCAATCATTTAAAGACAGTTCTCAGGTTAATGATCCTGAATTATTTACGCAAAGAATTTTAGAAGAGTCCAACGAAATTCGAAAAGAGTTAATGGACATTGATATCGAGTATGAGTTAATGCGCGATGTAGAGGAGACGGTTGAAACAAATGATCGTTTAGATATCTATGAAATTATTCCGGCAATTGTAGGAACCAAGTACGAGGATGTACTGGTAAAAGAATTGGAAGACTTGAGTGTATTACTCATAGAGAAAGAAGACCTTGCTTATAGTGTTACGGATAAAAATGATCGATTAAAGAAGATTAATCGAAGCATTGATTCAAAAAGTAACAGCATTTTTAGGACCGTTTCATCTATTAAGGATCGATTAAATCTTCAACGTAATATTCTTCAAAAAAGAATCAATACGCTCGAAATGCAATTGTATGGTGTACCTGCAAAAGAATTAGAATTGTCCAGGTTAAATCGAATGTTTGACCTTAACGAGAAATACCATACTCTTCTCATTGAAAAGAAAACTCAATATGCCATTTCAAAAGCTGGGTATACTATGGACAACCTTGTTTTACAGGCTCCAACTAATGCTCAGTTAATCTCCCCAAATCGTAAGTTAATTTTAATTGGTACGGTCATTTTAAGTATTATGATCTCAATGGTTTATTTACTCATTAAATACCTTACTTTCAATGAAATTCATAATCCAGACGAGCTTAAAAAACTATTACCTTCATCAGTAGGGTTCTTAGGTTTGGTTCCTAAAGTTGAAACGGAGCAGGAGTATTCATCCCTCATTGTGCATCAACAACCTAAATCGGCGTTGGCTGAGAGTTGTCGTCACATCCGATCAAATCTTCAATTTGTTTTAGACGATAAAAAGTCAAATATATTAGCCGTTTCTTCTTCCATTTCTGGAGAAGGGAAAACATTTGCCGCTTTAAACCTAGCAGGGATTTTTACCCTCTCAGGCAAAAAAGTTTTAGTGATCGATTTAGATCTTCGTAAACCAAAAGTTCACCATGGTTTTGGAGTAGAAAACAGTATCGGAATGAGTAACATCTTAGCTCAAACTTCTGATGTAAAATGGAAGGACTGTGTTAACAATTCCGAAATTGAAGGCTTGGATTTTATTACGGCAGGTCCAATTCCTCCAAATCCATCAGAGCTAATTATTGGAGGAGAGCTCGATAAAGTGTTGGAAGAGTTTAAGGAAGTATATGATCTGATTTTGATCGATAATCCTCCTGTTGGTATCGTATCAGATGGAATTTATGTGTTGAATAAAGCAGATTGTCCTATTTACGTATTTAGAGCAAATTATTCAAAACGCTTCTTTACAGAGAGGGTAAGAGAGTTGGTTGAATCCAACAAACTAGGAAATTTATTTGTCATTTTGAACGGAATGGAGATGAAGCGTAAAGCTTATGGTTATGCCTACGGTTATGGCTATGGAGAATATTATATGGAGGATGGAAACTCCAAAAAGAAACGTTTCTGGAAAAGAAAATAATGGAGATTGAACAATATGAAATAGAGGGACTGCTTTCTTTTATTCCCCGAAGGTTTAAAGATGAACGAGGATTGTTTTTTGAGTCGTTTAATCAAAATTTATTTGAGGAAATGGTAGGCCGAAAAGTTTCCTTTGTACAAGACAATGAGTCTCATTCCAAGCTACATGTCTTGCGAGGAATGCACCTTCAAAAACCACCTTTTGCTCAAGGGAAATTGGTGAGGGTGATAAAAGGAAAAGTCATTGATGTGGCAGTAGATATTCGCAAAAGCTCTGCCACTTATGGACAGCATGTAAAAGTTGAACTGTCAGGAGAAAACGGAAGGGTTTTATGGATTCCAGAAGGTTTTGCTCATGGTTTTTTGACCTTAGAAGACGATACTATTTTTAACTATAAATGCACTAATTTCTATCATCCACAAAGTGAAATGTCTCTTTGTTGGAATGATTCGCTACTTAATATTAACTGGGAGATAGAAAATCCCACATTATCCGATAAAGATTCAAGCGCCCCAAAATTTGAAGACTTTAATAGCCCTTTTTCTTAGTTCAGATGAATACAACATTTCAGTCTATTCTTAACATTTTGGGATTTTTTGGAAGTGCTTTTGTCATTTCCCTAATCATTAATTCCTTTTTATTAAAATTTGCTCACTCACTTGGAATTAGACATAAGTCAGACGTCAAAATTCGTTGGAGTAATGAATCCAAACCAGCCCTTGGAGGGGTAAGTTTTTACATCTGTTTCCTAATTGGATTCATGTTTTATGCCATTATTTTTGGTCGTTCAGACGTCTTTAGAAATCCACAATTGCTTGGCTTATTCTTTGGAGTAACATTAGCCTTTTTATTAGGTCTTTCCGATGATGCATACGATACTAAACCTAAAATAAAACTAGCTGCTCAAATCTTATGTGGAGTTATTCTAGTACTTACAAATAGCCACATTCAGCTTTTTCCGTGGGAATGGTTAAATTATACGTTAACTATTGTTTGGGTAATTGGAATCATGAATTCCATCAACATGCTGGATAATATGGATGGTATTACCACTGTAACTTCCATCTCCATCATTTTAGCGATCCTCGGAATTTCAATTCCATTTTCCATGACGGATAATGTGAACCTCTTTTTAATGATCACCATTTTAGGTGCATTGGCTGGATTTTTAACGTTTAACTGGAACCCAGCCAAGATGTTTATGGGAGACACAGGATCACAATTTCTAGGATTTTTCCTGGCTTTTTTCTCCATTCGTTATTTATGGAACAATGGTGTTGGTGCAGAAAGTGATTCATATTCCATCTTGTCCAATTTAACCTTGGTTTTAATCACCTTTTGTATTCCAATCATTGATACTACCTATGTGGTGATAAAACGAATCAGAAGAGGTCAATCACCCATGATTGGTGGTAGAGATCATACAACACATACCTTATCCTATAAGGGAATGTCCGATTCGCAAGTAGCTTACACCTTTGTTTTACTGGGAATCGTTTCTTGCTTGTTAGCTTTAAATGTTGCCAAGTATATTCCTGTAAACTCTTTGATTTTGTTGCTCATTTGGGGATATGTATTTGCCCTCCTATTTTTTATCTTCCGCATTGGTAAAGAGAAAAAATAAATCTTAAATAAATTCCTTAAGGCTTCGGCATTATTGCTAACTTCATTCTCCAATTTCGCAATAACAAGCCAAGGATAAATGAGTGAGAACGTATCGCAGGAAGAATTCATTGAAATTTACGGAGCTAAAGAGCACAATTTAAAAGACATTACTTTAAAAATCCCTCGTAACAAGCTAGTTGTATTTACAGGCTTGAGTGGAAGTGGAAAATCTTCTTTGGCATTTGATACCATTTTTGCCGAAGGGCAAAGACGCTATTTAGAGACCTTCTCAGCTTATGCACGCCAATTTCTTGGTGGATTAGAACGTCCGCATGTTGACGAAATTTTGGGATTAAGTCCGGTTATCTCTATCGAACAAAAAACGGTAAACAGAAGTCCGCGATCTACTGTCGGAACGGTAACTGAGGTCTACGATTTTATTCGTTTGTTATATGCACGTGCTTCTGAGGCTTATTCGTATAAGACCGGTGAAAAAATGGTCAAATATACCGACCAACAAATCATCGATTTAATTCTTGAAAAGTTTGAAGGAGAAAAAATTGTCATTCTTGCTCCAAAGGTAAAGGGGCGTAAAGGGCATTATCGAGAACTGTTTGAGCAAATTACCAAATTAGGGTTTTCAAAAGTTCGGGTTGATGGTGAAATTCGAGATATTGAGAGTGGAATGAAACTCGATCGATACAAAATTCATGATATTGAAATTGTTGTCGACCGAATCAAAGTAACGGATGAGCATCGTAACAGAGTTGCTCAAGCCGTTCAAACAGCTTTGAAATATGGAGCTGACAGAATGATTGTAGCGATGCATGATAGCGGTGAAATCTACCAGTTTTCTCGCTTTTTAATGTGTCCTACTAGTGGAATATCTTACTCTGAACCGGAGCCTAATTTATTTTCATTCAATTCGCCTTACGGAGCTTGTCCTAAGTGTAATGGTCTGGGATTGATCAGTGAAATTGACATTAAAAAGGTAATTCCAAATCCAAAGTTATCCATCAAACAAGGTGGAATTGAACCTTTAGGGAAATTAAAGAGCAATTGGATTGGAAACAAGCTTCAAGTAATTATGGAAGCTTTTGGGTATTCGGTTACCGATTCTATCGCCGATATTCCAGAAGAAATTATATCAAAAATTTTATACGGTTTTGAAGAGGTGGTTGAGTTGGAAGGGCTCAATAAAAACCTTTCTTTTGAGGGCATTGCTTACTTCCTTACCCGTCAATATCAAGATAGTCCTTCTCCAGCAACTCGTAGATGGGTGGAGAACTTCATGAATAAAATTGAGTGTGATGAATGTAATGGAAGTCGCTTAAAGGCAGAGGCTGGTTATTTTAAACTCAATGAAAAGAGTATTGGTGAAATTGCGCAATGGGACCTTTCTGAGGTGCAAAAATGGTTTGCAGACCTCCCAAACCATTTGTCGGAAAAGCAACTAAAAATTGGTGGTGAAGTTTTAAAGGAAATTAATGATCGTTTACGATTTTTGATGGATGTTGGCTTACACTATTTAACACTTAACCGATCGTCTAAATCCCTTTCTGGAGGGGAAGCACAGCGAATTCGACTTGCTACTCAAATTGGTTCTGAATTAGTAAATGTCTTATACATTCTGGATGAGCCTTCAATCGGTTTGCATCAGCGTGATAATCGCCGTTTAATTGATTCGTTACTTCGCTTAAAAGATTCTGGAAACTCAGTTATTGTGGTTGAACATGATAAAGAAATGATGGAAGAATCTGACTTTATTGTGGATATTGGGCCTAAGGCCGGAATTCATGGTGGACAAGTGGTTCAGGCATGTTCTTTAGACGAACTAATTGCCGGAGATAGTGTTACTGCGGCCTATTTAAAGGGTGAAAAGAAAATAGAGATTCCTAAAAAGCGCCGTAAGAGTAATGGAAATTTCCTGGAAATAAAAGGAGCTACAGGACACAACTTAAAGTCTGTTAATCTGAAATTACCTTTGGGGATTTTTGCTTGTATCACTGGTGTTTCAGGAAGTGGAAAGTCTTCTTTAATCAATCAAACGCTTTATCCAATTCTCAACAAACACATTTACAAAGGAGTTAAAAAACCATTGGCTTATAAGAGTGTTAAAGGCTTGGAGCATGTTGATAAGGTGATTGATATTGATCAATCTCCAATTGGTCGTACTCCACGTTCTAATGCGGCAACTTATACTGGTTTGTTCTCAGATGTCAGAAATTTATTTGCCAATGTAAATGAAGCAAAAATTAGAGGCTATAAAGCCGGGCGATTTAGTTTTAATGTGAAAGGCGGAAGATGTGAAACCTGTAAAGGAGGTGGATTGAGGATGATTGAAATGAACTTTTTACCAGATGTTTATGTGGAGTGTGAAGAGTGTCAGGGTAAACGGTACAACCGTGAAACTTTGGAAGTTCGCTACAAAGGAAAAAATATCAATGATATTCTTGAAATGACCATCGAAGATGCGGTGGTTTTCTTTGATGGAATTCCAAAAATCCGTAAAAAGCTGGAGACACTCAATTCTGTAGGATTGGGATACATTCGTTTGGGACAACCTTCTACAACCGTTTCTGGTGGTGAGGCGCAACGAATTAAATTGGCCAGTGAACTTTCTAAAAAGAGTACTGGTAAAACAATTTACATCCTCGATGAACCATCAACGGGACTACATTTTGAAGATATAAAAATGCTCTTGAGTGTTTTACAACGTTTGGTTGATGAAGGAAACACTGTAGTGGTTATTGAGCATAATTTAGACATCATCAAAGTAGCTGATTATATTATTGATATGGGGCCCGACGGTGGAGCTGGAGGTGGTGAAATTGTGGGAACAGGAACGCCAGAGCAATTCGTAAAGAAATTCAAGACTGAAACCTCACGCTTTTTGGAGAAAGAGTTGAATTAAGTTCTCTTTTTTTCAGAATTGACTGGTAGACAATTATCTGATTTTTGCTAAAATTCAAGCTTTGTTTTAATCGTAGATTTTAATTTTAAGGAAACCTTAAAACTTATGATTAAAAATACCATACT
>JAKSBJ010000322.1 GCA_022361195.1 Flavobacteriales bacterium | reverse complement strand
TTCCATGCCTGCAGTGTGCAACTCAACTGCCTGCGCACCGGCGGTGGATGCGGCGATCAGCCGGTCCGCCGAGTGGCGATTGTTGGTGATTGTCGCGTAAGCGGCTGTGTTCCTGTTGGCGCCCAGGGTGGGGCGCATCCACGATTCGCTCACGCCGACATCGGTACCCTCTGCGCGTGAGAGTGCCGCCACCGCACCTGCAGTAATCAAAATCGTGGCCATGAGCAGCCACTTTGTCGCTCGTTGGTTCATCTGTCTTTTTGCCTCCGGTCCCCCATATCCAGGCAAATGGCCCGGATAACCCGATAAATCGGATATTCCACGATCTTTGCGGCCAACAGCAATTGGCCAAAGCGCCGCAGGCATATTTGTTGGAAATACCAAGATTCAAGTGGGGAATTGCGTCGGGCCGGGGGACAGGTTACATATCTGAAGCCTTCCGGGCATGGACCAAACTTACTTCGATCTGGAGCCTTCAACGTGGACAAAAGTGAAATTGCGCGTGTGCAAGCCTATCTTCAACGGCTTTTCCGGCTGGATACGATCCAGTTGCAGGGACGTGCAAACAAAGACGACTCAGTTGAAGTCAGTATTGGCGATGAATTTATCGGTGTGATCTTCAAGGACGAGGATGAAGGGGAAACATCCTACGCTTTCAACATGGCGATCCTTGATATTGATCTGCCGGAGGACATTTGAGCCTCCTAGGGGCACAATAAGAAAAGTCGGTGGCTGCCAGTGGAAACGCTGTTGCAGCCATTCGTTTATAGGGGGTGAGGTTTCGTGGTGAGTTCTTTGGAAAATCTGCTGTTCCGGTGGCGGGCAGTGGTGCTGGGTCTGTTGCTGATTGCCACGGTATGGCTCGGCTGGCTTGCGACCCATCTGCAACTTGATGCCGGCTTTCTGAAACAACTCCCGTCGGATCATCCTTACGTTGAAACCTTCATCGACTATCGTGACAAGTTGCCGGGGCCAAATGCGGTCATGGTGGCGGTCGAGGTCCAAGCAGGGGATGTCGGGACGCCGGAC
>JAKSBJ010000110.1 GCA_022361195.1 Flavobacteriales bacterium | reverse complement strand
TCGTCCAAAACAACTACTATCATAATTTTTCAGAGATAGTCGGAATTGCACAAAATCATAGGTTCATCATTTCTAATTTCGTTGGTGTTTATTTAATCGATTCCGAACTAAAATGGATCTTTTATGATTATGGTGAGCAAAAAGGAATTTCTATCGATTGTAAAACGGCATCTAACAACTCCTCCCTCAACAAAATACAGTTTCATAAAATATCCTCTCAGCTTTATCAATAATGCATTATGTTAGCTACATTAGATGCATGGACAAAAACCAACTACAAGAAACCTATAACAATACTTTTGCTGGCTTAACTATGTATTATCGTGATTGCGAGCTAAAAGCCGATTTCGTATCCAAATATCAACCTTTCCAAATACTCATGGAAAGAGGTTTTACCGACGTTTCTTCATTTGCCGAAGGATTGGGCAAAAACCTTCGTTATGCCATTGCCTCCAATCAGGCAAGATACATGGGGCAAATTAATCCAGATGTAGCCAAATACGGATTTAACCTCATCCAATCAGGAGCTTATTATAAAGTTTTGGACGTTTACACCATTGGTGATCAAACACAGGTTTTACTCCTTCATTTTAACGAGACATACCTTGACGTTTTTAAATCCACCACTTCCAATATCGAAGAACAAGTCATCGAAAAAGGAAGAGCAAGTTTTGATCAAAAAATCAAACTACAACCTAACCCAGATTTGTACGATGCAAATTGGCAACAGCGAACTTCTTTTCCCATTGGAATGTCTGATACGGGAGAGTTTTTTCTATAGAAATGAATAAAAAAGAATACAGCAGCACTAAAAGTTTCAAATAAGACGAATTGAGGTGTTAAACTATAGTTAACTTTTTTAGACAACGAAATGCCAACATCGTCAAATTTAAGGACGTTTGAATTCAAATATTTGCCTCAGAAAAAGTCCTAACCCAATTTAAAAGAAAGTGGTGCGAAAAAGTTTTATCTTTGGATTCATTGGTTAAAATTTGTCAATCATATAATACCATACCCAAAATTTAGTTAACGAACATATTAAACAAAAAATTAAATGAAAGCAGTCATTTTAGCTGGTGGTTTTGGAACAAGAATTAGTGAAGAATCACATCTAAAACCAAAGCCAATGATTGAAATCGGGGGCAAGCCAATTCTTTGGCACATCATGAAAATTTATGAAGCTCACGGAATCAACGAATTTATCATCTGTTGTGGATACAAGGGCTATATGATTAAAGAATATTTCGCCAATTACTTTCTTCATATGTCAGATGTTACGTTTGATATGTCAACCAATGAAATGCACATCCATAACCGCAAGGCAGAACCTTGGAAAGTGACATTAGTTGATACGGGAGAATCTACGCAAACAGGTGGAAGAATCAAGCAAATCAAACCTTATATTGATTCGACATTTTGCTTAACATACGGAGACGGTGTAACTAACCTAAATATTAAAGAAACGATCGAATTCCATAAAAAAGAAAACACACTTGCAACAGTAACTGCGATTCAACCAGCCGGAAGATTTGGCTCATTGGAAATTGCTGGAGCACGCGTAAAAACATTCCTTGAAAAACCAAAAGGTGATGGCCGTTGGATAAGTGGTGGTTTCTTTGTTTGTGAACCAGAAGTATTTGATTATATCGAAGGAGACGCAACGATTTGGGAACGCGAGCCGTTAGAAAAAATAGCAAGCGAAGATCAGTTGAGTGTATATAAACACGATGGTTTTTGGGCTGCAATGGATAACATGAGAGATAAAGAATACCTGGAGCAGCACTGGGCATCTAAAAAGGCACCTTGGGCAATATGGACTTAAACAGTTTCTGGAAAGGCAAACGAGTATTTATTACAGGTCATACAGGCTTTAAAGGAAGCTGGATGACCTTTTGGCTTAATAAACTAGGAGCTGAAGTAGCAGGTTTTGCTCTTGCTCCAGATAAATCTCCAAACCTGTATGATTTACTAAGTCTGGAAGATTCTTGCGAGAGCTACATCGAAGACATCCGCGATGCAGATTCGATAAAAAAACGAATCCTGGATTTTAAACCCGATTTCATATTCCATCTAGCCGCACAGGCAATCGTCCTAAAATCATACGAAGAACCCGTTATGACGTGGGATACCAATGTAATGGGTACTGTTCACTTGCTAGAAGCGTGTAAAGAATTAAATAATCCTTGCTCTGTTGTTGTCATAACTACAGATAAGGTTTATGAAAATAAGGAGTGGTATTATGCCTATCGCGAAAATGATAGACTTGGAGGGTATGACCCATACAGTTCAAGTAAGGCAGCGGTTGAATTGGTAGTATCTTCATGGAGACAATCCTTTTTTTCATCGTCTCCCAATATCAAATTAGCATCAGCAAGAGCTGGAAATGTAATTGGTGGAGGAGATTGGACAGATAATCGCATTATTCCTGATATTTTCAGACATAAGCAAAACGGAACGACAATTCCTGTCAGAAATCCAAATGGCGTGAGACCCTGGCAACATGTTTTGGAGTCACTACACGGTTATTTGACATTGGCAGAGTTGCTCCATACGCAAGATAATGAGCAATATCAGTCGGCTTTCAATTTTGGGCCAGATAAAAACTCCATCCAATCTGTTGAGCAATTACTAAACGCTGCAGCTAAGGTTACGGATATTGATTGGGAAAACACACAGAAAGAAGGTCAGCTACATGAAGCTACTTTACTAACTCTTTCTACCGAAAAAGCTTCAAAATTATTGAAGTGGAATCCTAAATGGGATTTTGAAACTTCCATCATTAAAACCATTCAATGGTACGATCGTTTTTACGCTGGTGAAAACGCCAAAGATTTGGTAGCTGCAGATATACAAGCATATACATCATGATTTTTAATCCACTTAGTCTGGAAGGTGCCTTCCTAATCTCTCTTGATAAAAAGGAAGATGACAGAGGATTTTTCGCAAGATATTATTGTGAGGACGAATTCCGACAACACAATTTGAACACCAATTGGGTTCAAATGAATAATTCCTTTAGCAAACATAAAGGAACCCTTCGGGGACTTCATTTCCAAAATCCACCCCATTCGGAGGTAAAACTAATTCGTTGCTTTCGTGGTGCAATTTGGGATGTAATGGTGGATATTAGAAAAAACTCGAAAACCTACGGACAGTGGTATGGAACAGAACTTTCTGCTGAGAATAGAAATATGTTGTATATCCCAAAAGGATTTGCACATGGTTTTATCAGTTTAACAGATGATTCTGAAATTCTATACATGGTAGGTTCTCCTTATGCAGGTCATGCAGAGGGGACACTTCGGTGGAATGATCCCTTTCATCAAATTGAATGGCCCATTGATCCTTCAATCATTTCTGAAAAGGACCAAAAAGCGAAAGATTGGAATGATAGTTATGCCATCGAATTTTAATAAAACAGTCATCAAACAATGAACAAAGCCATCATAACAGGGTCCACAGGGTTAATTGCTTCTGGTGTTGTTGAATGTCTTTTGGACAATAATATAGAAGTAGTTGCTTTGGGACGGAGGAGCATAAAGGAATCAAGGCTCAAACATTTGTCCGACCATTCAAGCCTAACCTACCTTCAACTTGAAATGTCTGAGATAGAAAGCCTACCTCAACTGTTAAAGGAAAATAACTGGTCTATTGGTTCTGATTGTGTTTTTTACCACTTCGCATGGAGTGGAGATAGCCGATTGGCAGATGGTTCTGTTCAGGATCAATATAACAATGTGACTTACTCTTCTAATGCGGTCATTGTTGCTCAGGAATTAGGCTGTGAAAAATTCATTAATGCAGGATCTCAGGAAGAAAAGTTTGTAGATCGTTATCTGAAATCACACTGGACCAAACAAAGTTATCATTCAAATATGGGTGTATACGGTTCGGCAAAAGTATCGGCTCGTGACATGTGTTTGTTATTGGCTTACTTGAAAAAGATCGATTATGTACATACCCGAATCTCTGTCATTTTTGAAGAAAGTCTGGAAACCAATAATTACGTAAACAGCGTTTTAAAGAAGATTAAAAGCGGAGAGACTTTCGATCCACCAATGAATCATCAGCTGTTCGATTTTATCTCAAAAGAAGAATGTGCTAAAGTTTACTATCATCTGGGGCAAAGTGGTCAAAATAAATCCGACTATTTTGTAGGTTCTGGTAATCCAATGACCCTGCATGAATTCTTCAATGAGTTTTCACTCCAAACCAAAGGAGCAAAAGTAGAAGGACTTGAGGCTCCGGCATCAGACAATCGAATCCTCAATAAAGAAGACTTTGATATTTCCGAATTAATTCACCACATCGGCTTTCAACCAAATAGCCCCAACTTTAATCATACAAATCAATGAAAAGTGCAATCATAACAGGGGCTACAGGCTTTATTGGCTCTACACTGGTAAAACTTTTACTTGAAAGTGATATCAAAGTATTGGCACTCGGAAGAAAACCATGGGCTGAGGTCGACTCAAAAAGACTTCAGGTGAACGATCTCCTTAGCTACTGCCAAATAAACATGGATGAGATTGAAACACTTCCAGAACGTGTGGCAGAACTAGGTTGGAGTGGTGAAGACTGTGTATTTTATAATCTGGCTTGGGGTGGAAAAACCAAACTTTCCGATCTTGAAATAGAACATCAAATCAATAATATTGCCTGGTCAGCCAATGCGCTTAAAGCAGCAAAAAAAGTAAACTGTAAACGGTTTGTTCATGTAGGGACTATGGAGGAAGCATTTACCTCTAAGTATTTACAGTTGGACTTCCATAAAAACACGGAATACAATCGTCATGTGGTCTATTCCGTTGCTAAAATGGGCTCGCGTAACCTGCTAAAAATCCTTTCTAAGCAAGAAGATATTGAGTTGATGATCGGAACCAACTCTCATGTCATGGGGCCAAATGATGACAAGGATTCATTCTTACAAGTCACCCTTCAAAAATTGATTGATGGCGACGAATTAATTTTCTCTACCGGAGAGCAAATCTTCGACGTTATTAGCTCATATGATTGTGCTTTGGCCTACAAACTTATTGGTGAAAAAGGAAAGTCCCATGGTGAGTACTGGATTGGCTCGGGAGAAGCAAGGCCATTAAAGGAATATGTTAAAATAATGGCCAGCTTATACCCAAGTGGTCAGGAGTTGCAATTTGGAAAATTCCAGTACAATGACATCTCTCTGACACTTGAAGATTTCTCTATTCAAAAATTGTCAGAAGATACCGGTTTTACACCAACAATGTCCTATGAAAAAACGGTACATCAATTGTACGATTGGCTTACCAAAGGAGTATATTAACGAAGCCGTATCTTCTCCCAACAGCTGAAAAAAAAGTAGTACCTTAGCTCCATTATTTAAAGCAGATTCAAGAACCTAAGATGTCACAACCCGAAGAAATTTTTTGTAAAAAAGTTGCAGTCGTTGTTCTCGGGTATAACAGTTTAGATTATCTCAAGAAATTTCTACCTACCATCCTAAAAACGACCTATGAGGATTTTACTTTAGTGTATGTTGATAATGGATCTGCTGATGATTCGGTTGCTTATGTTACTGAGCATTTTCCAGAAGTAGAAATTTTCCGGATTTATAATAACAAAGGGTTTGCCAATGGTTATCAAGAATCATTACGGTACATTAAAGCAGAGTATTATGTGCTTCTAAACTCAGATGTAGCGGTTACTCCTGAATGGCTAGGCATTTTGATGAAAGAAATTGAGAAGGATCCACAAATCGGAGCTTGTCAACCTAAAATATTACATGAACCTAAACCGGAATTGTTTGACTATGCCGGCGCTTCTGGAGGATTTATTGATGTATTTTGTTACCCTTTTTGTCGCGGAAGAATGTTCCATCATTGGGAACGTGATGAAGGACAATATGACGATGTCTGTGAAATCTTTTGGGCCTCTGGAGCAAGTATGCTCATTCGGGCAGAGCTTTACCATCAGGTAGGAGGATTGGACGAAATGTTCTACGCTCACATGGAAGAAATTGATTTATGCTGGCGCGTAAAAAATGCGGGATATAAAATTCTTGTCGTTCCTCAATCGGTGGTATATCATGTTGGAGGTAGTATTATTTCCTATGGTAGTTTTTCCAAAATCTTCCATAATTACAGAAATACCCTCATCATGATGATCAAAAACCTAAGTCGTACACAGGTGTTTTTTCTGATCCCAATGCGAATTTTGTTAGATCAAGTTGCTGCGTTAAGGGCCTTGTTCATGGGAAACTTCACAGAGCTTAGAGCCATTATTGTGGCCGACTTTAAGTTTGTTTTTGGACTGAACAAATGGCTGAAAGCACGAAGAGAAGCACGAAAAGTGATTTCTTCTCCAAACTTAAAAGGCTGGTGCAAGAAAAGTCTGATCATAGACGTTTTCATTAAGAAAAAAAGCAAGTTTAGTGAACTAAACTATAAAGAGCTGGAGTAAAATACTCCCTTCCAAAAAAGAACCCTCATGGCAGAGAATTTGAATCGATCCATCTTAAAATGAAAATCTGCCTGGCTCAAATACAATCTCAAAAAGGTGCAATTAAACGCAATATTGAACATCATCTTATGGTGATTCAAGAAGCCATTCGTTTTCAATCGGACCTCATCATTTTCCCCGAACTTTCCATTACAAATTATGAACCTCAACTGGCTGTCAGCTTAGCAACTGACCTTGAAAATTCCATCTTTGATCCTTTTGAAAAAATAAGCCACGAAAACCAAATCACCATAGGTGTTGGAATGCCAACTCTGGCTCCAAATGGAATTCAAATTAGCTTGCTACTTTTTCTTTCCAATGGCGAACGAAAAATCTATTCCAAACAGCTCCTGCATGAAGACGAATTACCTTATTTCGTTTGTGGGGAAAACCAACTGGGATTAGATTTAAAAGGAAAAAGAATCGCTTTTGGAATTTGTTATGAAAGTTTGCAAGAACAGCACCTTTTAGCCTGTTTGGATGATAAAGCTGACATTTATATTGCCAGTGTTGCCAAACCGCAAGGAGGAATAGAAAAAGCCTATGCACATTTTCCTAAAATGGCTCTCTCCCATTCTATTCCCATTTTAATGGCCAACAGTTTAGGTAAATCCGACACTTTTTTAGCTGTAGGACAAAGTGCCATTTGGAGTAAGGATGGTCATTTATTGGATCAATTAAATAGTGAGCAAGAAGGAATTTTGATTTTTGACAGCGAACAAAATTCCGTAGAAAAAAAGTATCTTGAACTTTGATCAAACGGCAAGATGAACTCCAACATTCAAGTCAGGGACTTACTTCCCCAAGACATTCCATTAATAGCTGATTATTGGCTGCATTCAAGCAATGAGCATTTAGAAGGTATGGGAGTTGACCTTAACAAACTACCCAAACGAGAAGATTTGGTACAAATGCTCGAAAGTCAACTACAGCTTGATGACGATCAAAAAGCTTCATTAGCTTTGATTGTGGCAGTTGATGGGAAAGCCGCAGGACATTGTAATGTCAATCAAATAACATTTGGCAAAGAAGCTACCATGCATTTGCACCTTTGGAATTCCGACATCCGTCACAAGGGAATTGGAACCGAAATGGTCTTAAAATCCATTCCACAATTTTTTGAAAGACTTCAACTAAAAACACTTTGGTGCGAACCCTACGCACATAACCCCGCACCCAATAAAACGCTACAGAAAATCGGATTTGAATTTGTCAAAACCTATATATGCGTTCCGGGATCACTCAATTTTGAGCAGGAGGTGAACCAATACAAACTAAGCCGAGAAAACCTTGAAAAAATACAAAGAGATCATACTTGACGGACTTGAATCCCGCAACTTTGAATTGCTTCAAATCCAAAATGAAGTAGATTACCTTCCCTGGTGGATTGAAGAACGATGGTTAATTGAATCCTGCCAAAAAAGTGCCCGGCTTTACCTTACTTTTTTAACCGAGAAACATTGGGAAAGTGGAACTAAGTTCGTTGATGAAATCGTTCTTAGTAATCGTCCAATGGAACAATACACCGACCGTGAGTGCATCTTATTGAGTATCTCAATGAACAAAGGCATTTTTGAGGAAAAATTAAATGCTTTTTGGACGCAATTTGAAAAGTTAATTCAGAAGCTTGACTGAATCCGGTAAAAAATGCATCTTTATAGGTACGCAGATTGATTAGGCACCTATAAACAATTGATAAAATGATTATTTCAACAACAGAAACAATACCCAACAAAGAAATTACTGAAATTTTAGGAATTGCCAGAGGCAGTACTGTAAGAGCCAGAAACATTGGAAGGGACTTTTTTGCAGGACTTAAAAACATCGTTGGAGGTGAAATTGATGAATACACCAAGTTACAAGCTCAATCTCGTGAACAGGCTATGCAACGTATGATACAGGATGCTGAAAAGCTTGGAGCAGATGCAATTATAAATGTGCGACTCACCACCTCTATGGTGATGCAGGGAGCATCTGAGATTTTAGCCTATGGAACAGCAGTGAAATTGTCTTAAGATGAACGACCTTTCAAAAATTGTATTTGGTGTACAGGGATTGTTTTGGGGTGCCTGTCTTATCATTATCGTCTTCCTTATTTTTCGACAATACAAGAAAAAACAATCGGAAGATTTCGAAGACCGCGATAACTAAACAGTACCAATGGAAAAATGTGAATACTGTCAATCTGAAAAAGTCATCACAGATTTGCAAATCAGTGACTTAGGCATGAATAGTAGTGATGAAAAAATGCAAATTATCCTTCAAACTAATCCATATGGATTTTGGAACAAAGGCAACAAACATCACCCCGTTTCATCTACTATTTGCTGCAGCTGCGGTAAAATTCAATTGCATCTAAAAGATCCTGAAAGTCTGTGGAACGATTACCAGTTAATGAAACAGGCAGAAGAATAAGAAATATTATTATTGAAATCGATCGTCCAAATACACATTCAGCCTAATGGGCAAATCATTGCTCAGGGAATAGATTTAACCGACAGCTTTGTGATAGGTTGGAAAAAGTCTGAAACGGATCTTGAAATTGTTTTGGAGTTGAGTGTTTGGCCCGAAAGCCCCTATTATTCCAAACCTAAGAAAGGTGAGTTTACAGATTACAAAAAAGGAAAATTGCGTTTTTATGGATTGAAAGGTTTAGATGGTTTTTCTAAACTAAAAACGGCTAAACCCAATGTTGATGCTGATGGCTCAAAGGATTGGGATAACATACATGGATTCAAAAAAGAAACAAACCATTTTAAACTTAGCCTTGATGTTACAGACTTAAAAGTTGTTTGTGATGGATTTGAGCTGGAAATAACGAACTGAACAGGATGAGTGAAAACGTACTGGATAGCATTTATATTGATATGGTTGTGGTTGCTGTAAATATGGGCGATCGATTTTGGATGCATGGAAAATTGGAAATTTTCATCAACTCCGAAAAACCGCACAATGAGGAAGATGTTATTGATGTGGACCTTTTTCTTGAAAGCCTTGAAAAAGAAGGTGAATACTTCATTTTCTCCTGCTGTTGTGGAATTCCTAGCTGCAGCGGTTGGGAAAAAGGAATTGAGGTTAAACATCAGGGTGACACCATTCAGTGGACTGATCTAAATACAGGACGAAAGTGGGTTGTTGATCGCAACAAAATGATCAGTGATATGGAGAACGTTAAACAAGAAACACTGGCCTTTAAGAAATTCTTCCGTGATAAAAACATTGACTATGTTGGACTGGGGTACAATTGGTAAAAGGTTTATTTATGAAAAATCAGAAAAAATGCATCCGTTTACAAAACTCTTTTACACTTTTTATCATGAAATTATTTTCAACATTACTTGCCTTTTTTTTCCTCACTAATTGCACCTCACAAGAAACAAATCAAATAGAAATTGATGGGATCAAAGTCACCACCAACGATTCTATTTCCATCACCAAAATTGAAACCAAAGAGGTGAAAGACACCTTTGAGTATTTTACAATATTAGATACTAATTATCAGCTATACAGCCTACCAAAGGCCTTTGAAAAACCACAAAAGTGGAAAAATGTAGACTCCGCTAACCAAGAAAGAGAGTTCTATGGTAACGACTACCCCGAACATTACGCACTTCAAGATGTTTTATCATTAATTGATACGACTACCAGTTTATTCGATGTTTACGCTGCTAAAAGCTGGTGTTTACAGAACTACGAAGAAGCTTTTCCTCACTTGATTAGCCGACTTTCGGTCAAAGAAAAGATTGGACTCAAACACACGGCTGACCTTATTATTTGGGATCGAATTGGAACTGGTGATCTAAAATTTTACGGTCATGGGGGTGGAATGCAAGAAGACATTTTTACCATTGCAGGAAGGGCTTCATGGATTTTAAACGAAATAACCGGAGAGGACTTTGCCGTGGTACATGGTAATTTGACAAAAAAGCAAGCAAAAGAGTTTAAAAACAATTGGATCGATTATATTGAAGAGCTAAAAGAGTAAAGAATTAAATGAATCTCAAACTTATTCCCGTCATTGAATTAGTATACGCCGACGAGGGCATTGACACCCCTGGAAAAGGCCCTTATTGGACTTACCCTGACGAATGGGATCAATACCATGCAGACTGTTATCAAAGCGCCGGATTTGAAGATCCTTTTACTCCATTTGATCCAGGATCACCTTTGTATGAAGCAGCAATCATTACTGACTCCAATTTGACCAAAATTATCCGCGATCATATTGTCAACTGGAAAAAGGGAGAGGAATTTGAACGAGAACAGGCCAGCCCTTTATTTGGAGGATATGTTCTGCAAATTGATGATCAAAACCTCTTTTACCCGCAATGCTGTGGTGACCTGGGAGACATTCAATTTTGGAGAAATATTGCCCGAGGTCAAGCCTCTTTTTATGAAGGTCACCCTGCTCCAATGGTTACATTTGAAGGAAACAATATTCTCTTCGACCTCAAAGTCGATGAATTCAACGAAGAGTTCACTCCCACTCCGATTGAGCGTAATTTTCAATTCAAAAAAAACGTTTTAAAAACGGCTATCGAAGAGACAGAATCCATTCTCGACACTTTTGCCGACCGAATTCAACTCATCAACGAAAAAGAAAAGTTGGAAATAGAAAATATTGATGCTTTGTTGGTTTGGGAAAATGTGAATTATCAGTAAAATTCTCCATCATATTTTATAACATGCAAAATTTACAGATTGAAGGATATACCATAGAGGAATTGAATGAATTGATTCATAGTGACGAATTTGAAACATTGATTTTTTCCAATAAACCCGTGGTATTTAATGCTGGGAGCGCAGAAATACTGGGACAATTTCATAAGGAAGGAAGAGAATTACATGTGGATTTGGCTCACATAGACGGAGGTGGAGAAGGAGTACTCATTGCTATCAATTCATTAGTAAAAAAGTATGCCGAGGCCAGAAAATTTGAAGCAATAAATTGGTACGTCAATGCCACAAATTGCGCTAATCCTAATCCAAAATTACAGCGCATTTTACGTCTCAAGCAGTACGAGATAAGAACCTTTGATAAAAAGGGGGCTGTATTTTACAAAAAAGAAAAGACTGCTAACTAAATTTCATGAAGTAGCATGATAACTATTGGTAAGGAATAATTGCATGAAAATACCTCGGATCAAAAAGTTCTTTCCCCAGAATATGATCCCAATAAAAAGTCCAAGGACCAAATGGAAGGTTCCTACCATAGATTAAAATCTCAACTAAATCACCATAAGTATCAAACTTAAGTACCCATTGAAAATCATCATTACGAATTTCTTTGAGCCAAATGCTAAATATTCCTATTCCAGCTAAACTGTCCTGATTATAACGGTATTGCTCAACTCGATCCAGCTCTCCCTCCCAAATGGAGATTTGACTCACATCATCAATACCATATTGCCAGGATGATAAACCTAAGGTATCCTTACAAAACTCTTTTGTTTTCTTCTTGATTTCTCTTTTCACCTTCCAAGTTAAGAGGTCATAACGCAGCGAATCTTTTCCAAAGGAAAAACTACAAGTAAAAAGGAAAATGATGAGTAGCGTATTTTTCATAAGATAGTGTTGGGTATACTAAAATAACTTAAAGCTTAAAAGATGTTACTGTTTTCCATCATTAACGAAATAAAACACCTTCAATCAACCGAACTTTCTATTTTTAGGTGATGATTCTTACTTATCTCAGAAACAAGATACTAATTCACTCAATCATTTTGTGTTTATTTCTTTTAGTTGGATCTAATATTCATGCAAAATCAAGCAGTACAGGCAAAAGCATCGAAGTGCAAAAAATTGTCACGGATGATTATGAGTTTTACAAAAGTGAAAATAGACAGAGTGCCCTTTTGATACTATTTCCTGACATAGGAGGAAACGCCGAATCCACCAGGCAGAGCTTTGATATCCTGGATTTAAGTAAAAAGGCTGAACTCTCTCTCCTCTTAATGAACTTCAACAATCGCCTTTTTCTCTCGCAAAAGGATAAAACTTTTCTCACACAAACATTTCAGCAACTTATTGACGATCATAAACTATCGCCCCAAAAAGTAGTAATTGGCGGATTTTCAAGTGGAGGCATTGTCAGTTCTTTATGGAGCCATTATTTGCTTCAACAAAACCACCCTCACAAACCTGAAAAAGTATTTGCGGTGGATTCGCCTTTTGATTTGGTTGAACTGTTCAAAAACGTTACAGATGTGGATTCAACCTCTCATGAAATTAGTCTGGCCGAAGCTGAGTATATCACCAATTATTTCAAAGAAGCATTAAATGCAGAGGATTCCCTACTACAAAGAATTGCCGAAGTATCACCCTTTGATTATTCAACCAAAAACTTTGAGAACATTGAGGAACTTAAGCAAATTGATTTTAGAATCTATACCGAGCCTGATTCTGTTTGGTGGAAAGAAAACCGTGGATTTGACTTTGAAGAGACAGACTCCTACCAACTCATTCGTTTTGCCGAACTAGCAAAAGAAAAGGGTTGGAATCATTTAAATTTAATCACCACAACAAACAAGGGTTATCGACTCAATGGTCAAAGACATCCACACTCCTGGTCAATCGTTGATAAAGCAGAATTGATTAATTGGATAACGACAGAATAATTCACTTATAATCAACTAGCTGTAACATTTTTTGGTTTTGATTGTTTTTAAGATATATGCCCAAAATTACTTCCATACTCTTTTTTATTCTCTCTTTTTCGGTTTGCGCACAAACAGATTCAGTTTCCAATAATTCAAACCAAACTGATGGATCCAATGAAATGTGCTTCACTTACGAATATTTGAACCAAACTGTTGAAGCTTCGACAAATACAGAAAATTTAAGTTTTCATGATGCTATTCACTGGGTTGGTTTTGAGCAAAGCTTATCAGTGGAAAAGTCAAAAGGATTTACTTCTCGCTTTTTCTTAAAAGGACTTTGGACTAACACAACTTTTAAAACCAAACAAGATTTTAAACTTAAAGGATTTCGAACCGGAGTGGACTTTGGTTACAAATTTCTTTTTTGGAATTGGTTGGTTTTGGAGCCCATGTTAAACCTGCAATATGTGAACCTCCGCATTAAAGATAAACTCAACAAATCCAAGCTAAAAAATAATGGAATGCTAATTGGTCCCGAAATCAATCTTAGAACCATTATTAAAAAGGCTTTTACCGTTGGAATAGCAGCAAGCTATATGTGGGACGTTACCAAATCCGACTGGAAAGAAAGTCGAAAATTCAACTCTACTTTATCCGCTAATCCAACTAATATGGATGGAATTTATCTTTCGATAAAATTAGGATTGAGTGGGTACGGCATTGTTGCTTCATCCAGTGCCCCTCCTTCCCGACCTTAATCTGCACTGGTGTGTATTTTACTCCAAAAAACAAGATGATTTCTTATTTTTAAATAAAATGAATTCGTTTCCACCTACATATCACTCACCCAATAAAGAATATAAGATTGACTTTATTCTAGAAGGAGAAGTTCGTTTTGGGCCAGCCTATTTTACCATCAAGTTAAATGGTGAACTCGTTCAAAATCGCATTTTTGGTTATGCTTTTAGGTGGCATCCCGATTCTACTTTTTTGGCCTTACAGGAATGGAAAACATCCGATTATCGATCAGGACCTTATACCATCTTAACAATCATCGACCTTCAGAACAAAAAACTGGCTCGAATTGCTGAAGCGGACAAGGGTTTTATCCAACCCATCCGTTTTGAGAAAAACAATCTGACTTTTGAAAAAGCTTTTATTGGAAAAGGAACCAAACTAAAGGATGAAATTGATTTAAACTCTGTGGGCAATTGGGAGGCTTTATAAAATGAATCATCCTTTGATTTATTACTCATTAAGAAAGAACAAGCCTATACTTACTCATTTGATTTCAGACTAAATCTCAAAGGATATATCTTTATATCAGTGTTGATAGTAATTAAAAGAATATGACGGAAGTTGAAAATCTAATTTATCAGTTCGACAAAACTCAAAGAGAAATCATGTTGTTTTTCCATAAAATGCTGACAACCGATTATTTGCTTACGGATAAGATAACATTCAAGAATCCATGTTATTATAAGAATAGTTGGATTTGTTATTTGAAGCCAATCAAAAATGAAAAAGTTGAATTAGCATTTATGAGAGGGAATGAACTATCAAATAGCCAAGGTGTTTTAAAAAGTAATGGACGCAAACAACTTATGAGTATCGAGATTTCTACGCTGAAAGAAATTGAATTGGATATTATTAAAGAAATTTTGAATGAGGCTATTTATTTGGATGAAACAAAACCTTATGAATCTAAGAGAAAAAAGACATAAAACCAAGGCCAACAAAGTGTAAAAAAGGCGTTTCATACTAGGTCTTAGTCAATACTGACAAACAGCAAACCGATAAGGCAATGATATTCAGAGAAGCAAAAAAACAGGACATAAAACAAATTCAACTAGTGCGGAATTCTGTTACCGAAAATACATTGTCAAATCCAGATTTAGTAAGTGATGAAGATTGTCTGAATTTTATAACAATAAGAGGAAAAGGATGGGTTTGTGAAATTGACAATAAAATTGTCGGATTTTCAATAGTTGATCTAAAAGAAAATAACATTTGGGCGCTATTTGTACACCCAAACTATGAAGGGGAAGGAATTGGAAGACAATTGCACGACTTGATGCTGAATTGGTATTTTAATCAAACTTCTCAAACAGTATGGTTAGGAACTTCACCAAATACCAGGGCTGAAATTTTTTATAGAAAATCGGCTTGGGCAGAAGTTGGAACTCACGGAAAAGAGGAAATAAAATTTGAAATGACCGTCGAAAACTGGAAAAGAAAAGGTAAAGCTGATAACATTTTATAATTGTTCTTAAACTCCCCTTCCTAACAATATTTCAAGCAAAACTTCGCTATTCTAGGTATGAAAAGATTAATTATTCGTGGAGTAATTGTAATCATATCGTTGTTCATCATTTTAATAGCCTGGTTTGGATTTTTTGGTCCAGAAAGGTATTATGTTTTCGACCCCTACATAGATACGGAAATGGCGCCGGACTATACTCCTGAAAAATTTGACAAAGTACAATTGGGAATGAATAAGTCAGAAATTATCAGAATAATAGGCCCACCTCTATTTTCAAGAATTGACACAACAGAAGGAATGATCATAGAGACGTTCGATTATACAAACGACGGTAAAATTTTACATCAAAAAATGCCTTGGTATATGTGTAATGACTACGCCTGGTATCGTTCTACAATTGAATTTAACTCGGACAATCAAGCAATTAACATCAACAAAGGATGGAGTTATGATTAAAAAGGGATTGTAAAAAGAGCATTAAATAAACCTTTGTAAGAACCATGTTATTTCATCGACAAAACAGCATGAAACTATTCGCTTATCTCGCAGTATTCCTTCTTATTTGTGCCTGCAAAAAAACTCCTCCTTCGGAAGAGTGTATTCCTGACAACTATTTATACTACAGCGACTATTTCGTTTTTGTCGCAGATGATGGCGGTAGTCCCCTTGTTATTCCGATGGACGTTAACTGGACCCCAGCTGATAGCGGATATACTTTAGAACTAAAAGGTTGGTATGGTACAACTGCTGAATGGCCTATTGGCTATTCATTGGATGAAATTGAAGCTGATCTATGCGAATTACCACAAGAATCCTGGGAACATGCCAACAGCGAATATTTTCAGTTTGATGCAAGTTCTCGAGAGGTAATTTCCACCATTTGGGAAGCCCCCGAATTGCGGTTAAAAATTCCAGATTCCACACAATGGGTAAAAACTCCTGCCGCTACCGATAAAAACATTTATGGCTGTAAAACATCCGCTAAGGTTGATGGGGAAAATCGCACAGGATGGCTAATTTATGAACGTATTCGAAGAACTGCAGCTGCAGGAAGCTTTGGGGACTTTGAAGCTTTTTACTGGATTCCGATTGTGGTTGACGGTGTCTTTTATCATTTTGAGCAACACCAGGGAGAACAAGCGGTCACCAAATGGGAAGAAGTTTCCGGAACCATTGAAGTTGAAACCGTAGAAAGCTTTGTGCTTGAAATAGATGCCGTTTCTACTGATATGGTGAGTGGCCGAACAAATATACCCGATACCATTACAGTTAAAGTACCCGAATGGAGTCTTGACATTCAATTAGCCAGTGGA
>JAKSBJ010000111.1 GCA_022361195.1 Flavobacteriales bacterium | reverse complement strand
TTCAACCCTGGCGATACACTAGGGTTTACACAAGATGGTACACAGCCAGTAATCGTTTCGAGCGAAGACTATGTTTTTATGGCAATGGCTGGACCAGATCCGGGAATTTACATGGTAGGTCAGGTTGATTTTGAATTTGATGGAAGTAACCAATCTGCTCAATTTGAAATTTACGGTTTTGAAGAACAATACTACGAAATGGGATTTGCTGTAAACGGTTCGCCCATTGAATACATGGATGCTACTTTCCCACTTACAATTGGCGGATTAACAGTTGACTTAGACGATTCTGCTCCTGATTTTGATTCATGGGATAATGCTTATTTAACCTTTACCGGAAACTTAGATGAAGTAACCATTGTTGGTTTTGAATCTGGTGTTCTTTCTCTTTGTGTAGAAGATGTGGTAGACACTGAAGTTCCTTGTGACGACTTTATGGGTTCATCATGGCCTTCGGAACCAGCTGTTTTTCTTGAAGGAGAAATTGTAGGATATACGCAAGGAGGAAGTCAGCCAGTTACTGTAGGAGCTTCAGGAAATGTCTATGTTGGAGATGCTTACGGACCAGGGTTATATGTTTTTGGACCGGTTAATTTTGCTTTTGATGGTAGTAGTCAATCTGCTCAATTTGAGATTTATGGTTTTGAAGGTCAATACAACGAAATGGGATTCGCCGTAAATGGTTCTGCAATAGAATATATGGACGCTACTTTCCCTTTAACTATTGATGATGTGACAATTGATTTAGATGATTCTGCTCCTGATTTTAGTACCTGGGACAATGCCTATTTAACCTTTACCGGGAACTTGTCTGAAGTGACCATTGTCGGCTTTGAATCTGGAATCAAATCACTTTGTGTAGAAGACTATACCCCATCTGTTGATGGTATTGAGGAAAATTCGATTGAAACAAGTTTGGTTTACCCAAATCCTGCTACCAATCAAGTTCAGTTTTTCAATGCAGCCGGAATTCATCAGTTAACTATTCACTCATTAGCTGGACAACTTATTACACAACAACAAACAGTAGGAGCAACACAAACTCAACTGGATGTTACAGAATTGGAAAGAGGAATTTACCTCGTTCAAATCGAGCTACAAAATGGACTGACTGAAACAGTCAAACTAGTTTTAAATTAAAGTTCGCAGTCAAGCGGTTTGCCAAATGAAAAAGGTAAACCGCTTTTTAGGCCTCCATTCCAAATTAAGATCGTTAAACCGGAAAAATATTCAATGACATACCGTTTTTACATAAGTATATTTACCCTTCTCTTCCTCTTTTCGTGTAAGAAAGACACCCCCCTTTTACCCGCAAACAATACTTCTAACAACAATCCAGACGACTGTACTACCTGTCCCAGTATTTTTCATAACATAGAAGATTTAGCCGAACCAACCACCTACTGCGATGATTTCACAGATGACGTAGCATGGCCGGATGGCTTTTTTAATACCGCAGACGAAGTGGTTGGAATGACTCAAAATGGTACCCAACCTATAACTGTACAAAGTGGTGGGATTTGTGTTTTTGATGATATGAATCCGGGGATGTATGGAATAGGTCCTGTACATATTGCCTTTGATGGGAGTTACCAAACTGCCGTATTTGAAATTTACGGATTTGCCGCTCAGTATGGAGAAATGTCCGTTGCAGTAAACGGCTCCACTCCAATTAATTTGGATGAGAGTTTTCCTATAGAGGTTGGCGGAGTACCTGGAGTAATGATCGATTTAGATTTTAGCGCTCCAGATTCCCCTCCCAGTTGGGAAAATGCTTATTTAACCTTTACAGGAAATTTGTCCGGGATAGAATTTGACTTATTCGAATCGGGCTTCATAAGCCTCTGTGTTACCAATGCCCCTTCAGCGCCTACCGTTGATAAGACCCATTATGTTTATGTGGATGATTTTGTTAACCATGCCGGAGAGGTGCTTGGTTCCTATCCCAACACCAAAACGCCTTTAGGTTATTATGGCCTTCAGCCGGCAAGCTTAAACATAGATTTTAGCCAATTTTTAGCTTATTCACCTACAAAAATTGGCTTTGTACATGCCCATCAGGCAGGAGAAGATGATTATTTAGTAAACATTCAACTTAACGGAACTCCGCTAATTGTAACACAAGTAGATTCTCTGGCAGATCGTTTAAGCCCTTACGGTTATACCCTTGAAAAATATAGTTATACCGGAACCATGTGGTCCAATCAATCGACTGCTATTGCAGGGATGCAGATCGATTCATTTTTAGTGAAAGGAAATAATATAAACCAGCTTAGCATAGGAGCCGAATTGTCGGAATCAGAGCTACGAAGCATATGCACTTATTATGAAAACAACTAACTAACAGGACTTTTCTACTTCAAGACCCAAGATGTCCAAGACAAACGGTGACAAACTTTTACAAGCTGTTATAGCGATCCAGAAAACGAAAGATTCGGAAGCGTTTCGCTATGTCTATGACCTCTTGTCACCACAATTATACTTTACTGCTCTGCGCTATTTAAATGATGAAGCCGAAGCTAAAGATGTATTACAGGAAAGCTTTGTGACAGTTTACCTGAAAATTAAAAAATACAAAGGCAAAGGAAGTTTTGAAGGATGGGTGAAACGCATTCTCATCAACAACTGCTTACAACGCCTCAAAAAACGGAATAAAGAAGAGCTGCCAATAGGAGAATATTTGCAGCATACGGAACAAAATGAGAGTGAAGATGAACAAAAAGCCGAATTACAAAAACGCTTACTACAAGGTTTAAAACTTCTTCCTGACGGATTTAGAACGATACTTAATCTCTACGTTTTGGAAAACTACTCGCACAAAGAAATTGCACAACTACTGGGCATCAAAGAAAGTTCGTCTCGCTCACAACTTAACCGCGCTAAACAAGCGCTAAAGAAGATTTTAAATTCTCATGTTTCCTGAAGACGATTTTGACATAGAATCTTTGTTAAAAGATGAATTAGGTGAAGGGAAAAAAGAAGTTCCATCTTCTGTTTTCTCCGGCATTCTGGCCGAAATTGAAAAGAAAAAAAGAAAAAAACGCTTACTCTGGTTTTTCTTTTGGATGGGATTGGGACTGACGATTGGTTGGTTTACACACGCTCTTTGGTTGAACTGGACAGCACCGTGCAACTGTCCAACAACCTCCGTAGTAGAAGAGCAGCTTGCGCCTATGCCAGAGAACCAAGCAGAATCAACCAATGCAAATTATCATCTTGCGCAAAATGATGTGTCAGTCCCAAATTCCAAACCAACCAATGATGGTGGGACCTCTGATGCTACTGTTACCAAAATGGGGAAAGAAAAAGCTATCGAAAAGCCTACTGTTTCTAATCAAAACAAGCATCAAACCACTTCTTATGACCCAAATTCAACAGCACTCTCCTCAAAGCATGATTCACCTCAAAACTTGAATGAGGGCATCGCTGAAAATACCATCTACAACCAACAAAAAACGCAAGCTTTATTAAAGCTAAACATTCCATTGCTCAAGCCAGCTCAAATTCCATTCATCGACCAAAACCTGGCTCAAAACAAATTGCTTTATGATCCTTTACATGGCCCTCAAAACGCCTATTTATCCCTCCCGTTTTTTGTTTTAAATGATACCCTTATTCCTTCTTTTCCACTAGCCAAAGAAGCAGCACAAAAAGCAAAACTCTTCAGTACTTATATCTACGGAGGACCTTCCTGGTTTAATATGGCCGTTTTTAAACCTTATTTTGTTTCGGGGGATTTGAGTAGCCGATCTTTCTCTTCTAGCGGCTACGATTTTGGAATCGGACTTGAAAAGAAGTTTAACCGTTTTGGAATAGCCTTAGAGGGGGCTTACGATTTTAAGCAGTCACAATTTGAGTATGATTTAATGATTAGTGAAGAAGATTATTTTAACCTTTATGAAAACAATGAACTCATTCCCTTAGAACAATTGGATGACCCTAACTCATGCGATTGTTTTTTAGCAGAGGATGCCGCTTTGAATTATTCCATTACGACCTTTAGTGGCTCAATAGGACTGAGCTACGTGATTTTGAAACGATCCAAATGGCAGCTCACATCGGCCTTTCATTTTGGAACTGATTTCTCTAGCCGATTCAGGCAAAACAGCCAGGCTGTAATTAGCTTTCCAGACAATCTCAATGAACAATTCAGTAGCTTACGATTGCAAAGCAGAATTGGTCTCAATTATCAGCTCACTCCTTACCTATCACTTGGGGTAACTCCCGACTATTTGTTTATTCGTCCATCAAAAAATCATGGCATTTATGCCAAATCCATTCATCGTTTAACTCTTCCCCTTAGGTTGAGTTTTCATTTTTAAAGCCGATTCAAATCATTAATTTCGTTTCAAAGTTTTTTAGAAATGAAATTCATCATAGTACTACTTTCTTCAATCATTCTAAGTGGATTTGCTTTTGCTCAAACTAGCTCTGAAGCTTCTTTTCCAGGAGGTGAAACTGCACTTTATATGCGCATTCATGAGGGATTTAAAACTCCTGTTGAGGCTATTAAAAAAGGGGAATATGGTCAGGTTATTATTCAATTTACCGTGAATGAAGATGGTAGCATATCAAAAGCTAAAATTTTGGAAGGAGTTTCTAAATCACTGGACAACGAAGCCCTTAGGGTAATTCAAAGTTTACCCAATTGGAAAGCCGCCACCAAAGATGGCTCACCAATTAGTTCTATTGTAAAAATTGCCATTGAATGTGGCGTTCCTTTACCTCCAAAAAAAATTACAGCAGCTGATTTTGAACTTGTCAATGATTTGGATGATATCGAAAACAGTTTCAAGAGTTTCTATTTTTTCATCAATAATACTGAGAGCGGTGTTCCTGAGCTTTTTTCATTAAAGCTTGAGGAAATGCAAGCTTATTTGCATGCTTTACATGGATTTCGGCATCAAGAAGATGCGGAGTCATTGAAACTAAATTATCAATCTACTCGAGAAAACGGATATCATGATTTTTACAATTTGAGAAAGATTGGGCAAAAAGATTGGAGTAAGGTCTTCTTTGACTATTATATCAATAAGGACAGTTCAATGGTAAAGCAATATCTTGAACAAAACCACAAAGGGTATTTTATCTCATTTTTCGTCAACGAGCAAAAACAGTTGAGATTTTTATCCATGAGCAAGCGTAAAACCTATATGGATTTTAAAACTTTTGTCATGAAAGAACTAGAATCTAAGGAACATTCCAATAATGCTACCCTTGTTCTAAACAGCCCGTTTAAATCTTCAAAAAATGATAAAATCGCTTTTCGAGAAAATGAGAAATGGGGGGTCAAGTCAATTTCTTCTCAAGAGGTTGTGGTTCCAGCCATCTACGATAGTCTTTTCAAGCTCTCTAATGGCTATAGAATTGTTTACAATGACGATGGTTATAACTTGATGGATACATCTTATAACCTTTTTTATCCCGAAGCTAAACAGCATATTCGTAATCATTTTTTGAAGGGAGTTTACCATTATGAATATTCTGACGATGGTACAAATTACACCAAGGTTGGAGTTGAATCTAAAAGAGAAGGTCGAAGTTTTTACAAATGGAATAAACTGTACGATGAGGAATGTAAGGCAAATTTTAAGGTAAAAGAAGATTATGACTCTCCTGGCACCTTTAATTTAACCAGTCAGGAAGGTGAGATTAAACATACTTTTACAAACGTTAAGAAAGTAAGTGTTTTCGGAAGTTTCTTTTTTGTGGAAGCCTACGATTCCAATTACGTTTATACACCTCAGGGAGAAATTTTATTCCGCACCGACAAGCCTTGTAAAATTAAAAAGCCAGGCTATTTGACCGTTTTTGATCATCAAACCAAACTATTTGGTTACTACGACCCGTACAACAAATTTTACATAGAACCACAATACGACTACATAGCTCCATTAAGTCGAGGAGAGTTATTTGTTGTTCGACATGCAGGCCAAATTGGTTATTTGGATGCAAAAGGAAATCGTTACTTCTAGATTAGTATGTCAAAAAAGGATTTGAAAACTCCTCTTTGGTGAGGAAAGTAGAGTCTGTCAAACAATGTAAATAAGCAACAACGGCTGCTTTATCTTCCTCGGACAAATGAACTCCACCCTGCTTAACTCGCGTCATTCGGGAATCGATATTGGGACTGTGGTTTAAGCCTTCCGAATAAAAGTCAACCACCTCTTCCAAAGTCTCAAATCGGCCATCGTGCATATAAGGACCTGTAACACCAACATTTCGTATAGTTGGAATTTTGAATCGTCCCATGTCTTTTTCTAATCCGGTCATCTCCCCCAAACCTTTGTCAGGATAATCTTCCCAATTTATAATAGGTTCAATCCCATTATTGCTGAATTTAAAACTTGATCCCATCAAGTGAGCATCCGTTGGATGACAATGCAAACAATCACCCATCGATTGATCATTCATAATCTCAAATCCTCTCAACTCCTGAACAGTAAATTTGGCTTCTCCTCTCACTACTTTGTCCAATTTTGAATCGCCTGAAATTAATGTACGCTCAAATTGCCCAATGGCCATGGCCACCATCACACTATCAATTCTACTGCTTTGAAAAACCATTTTAAACTTCGGTTTATAAAATGAACTACGATTCAAACGTCCTTCTACCTCCTGCCAATCCAAATCCATCTCGGAATGATCCCGAACCGGAAAGAACACCTGATCTTCGATTGACTTTGCCCTTCCATCCCAAAACATAGCAGGATAC
>JAKSBJ010000112.1 GCA_022361195.1 Flavobacteriales bacterium | reverse complement strand
TTTGGTGTTAATGCTCACCATCTCTACTATCTTATCCATTACGGTTTCAAATCGCCTTACACGACCGTTAAAATACATTCAGGACAGTTTGCGAACGGTTTCCATTGGGGCGGTTTCTAAGCCAATTGAATATGAAGGAACAGATGAGATTGGCGAATTGGTGAAAGAATACAATAAAAAGGTAGAAGAACTGCAAAAAAATGCTGAGGCATTGGCAAAAAGTGAAAGAGAAAGTGCCTGGAGAGAAATGGCAAAACAGGTAGCTCATGAAATTAAAAATCCGCTCACACCAATGAAATTATCCATTCAGCACCTTAACCGATCAGTGAATTTATCGGATGAGGAGTCGAAAGAAAAGATGGATCGGATTTCTAAATCATTGATTGAGCAAATTGATGCGTTAACCCAAATTGCAAATGAGTTCTCAAACTTTGCTAAGATGCCTAAAGCAAAGGAAATTGAATTAAATTTGACGGAGGTAGTTAAAAGTACCACCTCGGTATTTTCAGAGTATGAACAGCATGAGTTTGAATTAAACATCCTTCCTGAAGGGGAAACCATTGTTTGGGCGGATAAGGATTTAGTGCTTCGGGTGTTTAATAATCTGATCAAAAATGCTATTCAGGCCGTGGCAGTTGGACAACAAGGACTCATTAAGATAGAATTGAGAGAGGTTGATAATCGTTATCAGGTAAGTGTAACGGATAATGGAGTAGGAATTAAAGACGAACAGCGAGAAAAGATTTTTGTTCCGTATTTTACAACCAAATCTACCGGAACTGGTCTCGGACTGGCGATGTCAAAACAAATTATCGAAGGAATGAATGGAAATATCTGGTTTGAGTCCGAATTAAATAAAGGCACAAGCTTTTACGTTTCATTCCCTAAATACAAGAAATAAAGTGGATACGTATTTACTCATAATTGGAATTTCTTCCATCATTATCATTTCGTTTTTCTTTAACATTCTGGCAAAGAAAACCAATATTCCCTCTGTGCTTATGCTCATAGGTTTGGGGGTTGTTTTAAAGGAGTTTGTACCAGAATCATACGAAATAGGCAGTTTTGCGAACCTTTCTACTTTGGAGATTATAGGAAATGTTGGTTTGGTGATGATTGTCCTGGAGGCGGCTTTGGATTTAAACCTTTCAAGTGATAAAAAATGGCTTATCATTAATTCATTTCTAGTGGCTTTAATTGCTCTGGTGGCCTCATCCTTGGCCATTGCAGGACTCATCTATTCGATTATTCCGGGTGCAAATGAGAGCTTCTATAATTGCCTGGTCTATGCGGTTCCGCTGTCCATTATGAGTTCGGCCATTATCATTCCGTCAGTTGGTGGATTAACGGGAGACAAAAAGGAATTCATGGTATACGAAAGTACCTTTTCGGATATTCTGGGAATTATGTTCTTTTATTTTCTCATTGGAACAGAGGAGGGGGCTAGTGTGCAATCTGTTGCTTTAGACATTGGACTTAATATCGTGGTGACCATCATTGTCTCTATTATACTGGCTTACGGAATGGTGTATATTTTCCAAAAATTAACTACTCAGGTAAAACTATTTTTGGTAATTGCTGTATTGATGTTCATGTATGCAATGGGGAAAAAGTTCCACCTTTCATCACTACTCATTATTCTGGCCTTTGGTCTGGTACTCAACAATACCAAGATATTCTTTAGGGGGGAAAGACTCAGTAAATTGGTGAATGAAGAAAAGGTGAAACCTATTATGCATGATTTTCACATTCTAACACTAGAATCGGCCTTTGTAATTCGGACCTTTTTCTTTGTGATTTTTGGAATGTTTATTACACTTAAGTCCATTGCCAGTTTAGATGTAGCTTTGGTTAGCGGTGGAATCATTCTCTCGCTTTATTTGGTGCGTTATGCGGTTTTAAAGGTGGTTTTAAAGAATACTATCACGCCTCAGTTATACATTGCCCCAAGAGGTTTAATTACGATCCTGTTATTCTTTGTAATTGGTGCGCATCCCGAATTTACCATTGAAGGTTTTGACGCCGGAGTACTTTTGTTTGTCATTCTCATCAGTAGTATCGTCATGACGGTGGCTTTAATTACCTATCGAGGTGAAAAAGTTAGGGACGTACTTCTCTCACAACTACCCAAATTAAAGGTAGATAAAGAAGGTGATGATCAAGATGATGATTATGACCAGAACATCACTGATAATGTAGAACGGCAGGACTTTAATCAGTTCTGAGAACAGCTTCCGTCTTCCGTTTTAAGCAACGGTATTTTGTTTCGCTCTAATTGTTGTATCAACCATTCCATGGCTTCGCATCTACTGTCAAATACTTTTAAGTGATGATGCGGTTTATTCACCATTTGATAGATTTCCATGATTTTACGTTGCTCTTTTGAGCTAACTACTATTGCTTTGGCAATGTTATTTCGAGCCATTTGCTTTGTGGCCAGAATTCCACGGGCCTCTTTCGTTATTTGGGCAAGTCGCTCAACGCAAACTAACAAAGCATAATCCGAATGCTCTGCCAGGGTCAAATTGACGTCTTTTAGCTCGATAACATCATTTTTTTCAATGATTTGTCCTTCATGAACAACGTTTTCCAAAATATGATCATCGATTTTTCGGGCAGTAGCTTTTTTTAGAGAAATTTCATTCAATCTCCTCATCCACAGAGTTTTATTGTTTTGTTCGATACGCTTTGGGTCAGCGTATTCAATATAATAAAAAAGGATCAATCTACAAGTTTAGTAGGCGATTAATTCAGCTACAGGAATTGTGCTAAATACTGATGAACATCCTCCTCTGAGCTGAGTCTCAGCTTTTTCTTTAGTCTGTTTTTGGCAACTTTTACAGAATTGACAGAGATGTTCCTGCGATAAGCAATTTCTTTGTTAGAAAGGTTTAAAACGATAAATACACACAGCTTAAGATCCAAATCAGTTAAGTCCAGGTGCATTTGTTTAACGGTGAATAAAAACTCCTCACTTACCTTATTCACTTCTTCAATATTTAATTCGTTTCGATTCGATAATTCGGAACGAACAAAAAACATAAGACTCATCATATCCGAAGGGGAAATGGAATTGAGTTGTTTGAGTTTAGCGATGAGGTTTTCGGCGAATTGTTCTTTATTGGCAAGCTCAACAGAGAGAGCCTTGGTCTCTTTTTGCTTCTTTTTGAGCTTGATCTCCAAAAGTTCTTCTTGGGCTTCTTTTAATAGGAGCTGTTCTTGAATGAGGAGTTTTTGTTGTTTTTCAAAGAGTTCATATCGCCTCTTTTGATTTCGATAACGTAAAACAAGGATAGGTGCAATTAAGCAAATAAGTCCGGCAAAAATAGAGATGAAGATGAGTTGTTGATTTCCTTTCTCTTCTTTTTCGATTGCGAGTTCGTAATTTTGATTAGCAATGAGTTGCTTATCATTGAGCTGTTCCAGACTTTGTTGATAGATCGTATTAAAGTACGCTGATAACAGGGCATTCTTTTTTTCGTTTTCCCGATTGACGATTCGATCAATTTCTTTTTTATGATTCAGAATGAGTTCGTAAACCGAATGACTGGTATTGGATCTAAGTTCGGCCTCAAAAATTAGCTCCTGAAGTTTTAGTCGATAGGAATCGTTTAGTCGATCAAAGTGATTTTCTTTTAAATAAAAAAGACGATCCCGAGCTTGTTCTGCCTGGTCCTTTAAAAGATCTATTTCAGCCAAAAGTAATTCGGCCATGGCGTGAGATTCAAATTGCTTGAATTTGATGTTCTCTCGTGAATCATATTCTAAATAGGGATAGGCAACGTCTAATTCTCCCTTTTGAAAATAACAATTACCAATATTTCCCATTACAATGGGTTTTAAAGGTTGGTTGTAGCCCGAATTGTCGATGAGGTTAATGGCTTTTTCAAATAACTCAATGGCACCATCATAGTCTTGTGCTTTTAAGGTAATCATGCCGGAATTGCTATAACCTGCAATGATGTGGCTCGTATCCGCCAGCTCTTCGGTACGTCGAACCATGTCTTCGATAAAAAAGTTGGCCGAATCAAATTGATGATCTTCTAGTAAATACTCTGCAATGTGGTAATCAACCAAAATGAAAGAAATGGGAGATAAACAGTCACACTTTTGTATTTGTCTTAACGTAGTTGCAGCTTCTTTGTACTGTCCCATACTGGCTTGATAATTCGCCAGCATCTTGTTGAGGGTAGAACAGCTCTTGCAAGAAATTTCAAATTGATTGGCTAAACAAAAAGAATGGGCGGCATGACAAATTTTGAGTGCTTGATCATATTCTTTGTTTTGCTCGTGAATTAAGGATTCTAAAATATAGGACTCCATTAAAACAAAGGTGTCTTTATTCACCAGAGCTTGATTACGTACAGATAAGCACAATTGAAGACATTCTTTACTTGGCTCTTGAAAACAACCAAAAAAGTCTGGTAAAATGCTCTCGTATTCAGTCTCGTTGCTCTCAACAACCTCCTGCGCCAATGTAGAATTGGTAAAGGCTATTGACTGAGCAATGATGAGCAAGAAAGAAAGCAGATATTGAGGTATTAAATAAGACCGCATAATTTCAATACATCTCCTGATTCTTGATATGATTTTGCTTTAAATCAGCTCGTTAAATCCAAAATGAGGGGGCGAAGATATATCAAAAATGGTGATGAAAAGATGTAAAAGTTTTCGTTTGCTTCAATCTATTAAGTCGATGGAATTTGAGTTTCTTTAGTAGAAAAATATGTGTTTCCATTCAAGATTCTAGCTTACAGCTGTTTTGAATCGATTAAGGAATGGGATTTTGAGCTGTTAACCATCCATCTTTTTAAAGTAAATGTTAACCATGAGTTAACCGTTTTTTTACCGATTTACCCAATAATCTTTTTCCTTTGGAATGCAATCTAAAGTATATCTTGTTTGTTATGACAAGATCTTTTTTCATGGAGAGTACAATGCTACTTTTTAATGACTAAAAATTGGGGGAGGTGTTTTGTTTGTTGGTCTACTTAGGGCATGATTGGCCAGGACGCCTCTCCCTTTATTTAGTTAGCTAAACATGGTTTTGTCTCACTGTAAATCTCTTTGGTGCAATTGCCATAAAGTACCAGAGAAATCAATTGCCTAAGACTTAGTTTAAGTACAACGTTTTGGGTTTGATAGTTTTGGCAATTGATGAGGCCTGTATGAGAAATCATACAGGTTTTTTTAAGGACGGCTCTACTCCTCTTCAGATTGAGAAAGCTGATCCTGTGGCAAATTGATTTGTTTGGGAATAAAGTGATAGCGAATAATGATATCCTGCTGTTTTGGAGTTTCCTCTTGGTTTTGAGGTTTTAAAGGATCAGGAATTTTCCAATAATCACCAGGTTCAATACCTAGTTCTTCTTCTATTTCATAACGGAATTTAGCCGGTTGTGGTCCTTTTTGTTTGAAGAGTATTGCTGTTAAAGCTCCCGACAAAAGTCCCATTAAGTGACCTTCCCAAGACATTTGAACTTGTAATGGAAAGATTCCCCAAATCATACTTCCATATAAGAAAATGACAATCAAAGAAATGGCAGAAATGCGCATACTCTTTCTGAAAAAACCACTAATAACTAGAAAGGAAGCTAGTCCGTAAATGACACCACTCATACCAATGTGAAAGTTGTCCCGGGCCAAAACCCAAACTCCAATTCCACTGAGGAGGTATATTAAAACTAAAGATTTAGTTGCGATTTTTCGATAATGATAAAACAGCATCCAACTCAAAATGAACATAGGAGTTGTATTGTTGAGGATGTGAGAAAAATCTTTGGTACTGTGAATGAAAGGAGAGAATAAAATTCCTTTTAATCCTTCTAGTTTTTGTGGATAAACACCAAATCGATAAAGATCAAGACCCTGATAATAATCCAGTAAAAAAACGGCCCACATCAAAAGAATGAAGGTAAAGCTAATGGCCAGGGATATACGGGTGATCTTTTTGTTTAACATAACAAGGATGAGATCAAATACCAGACCCATTGAGGCCTTCTGCCAAAACGTCAGAAAAGTTTAGAAATCAGTGACGAAAAGACGCTGTTTTATTCTACCGTTACCGATTTTGCCAGGTTTCGGGGTTGATCAACATTACATTCTCGCATAACGGCAATATGGTAAGAAATTAATTGCCATGGAATGGTTGCCAAAATTGGAACAATCATTTCATCCGTATCTGGAATTTCAATGTAATGATCGGCTATGTTTTTAACGGTAACGTCTCCTTGAGTAACGATGGCTACCAATTTACCTTTTCGGGCTTTAACTTCCTGAATGTTGCTCACTACCTTTTCGTAGTTTTCACCTTTTGTAGCAATCACAAAAACTGGCATATTTTCATCTATCAAGGCAATAGGTCCGTGCTTCATTTCAGCTGCAGGGTATCCTTCGGCATGGATATAAGAAATTTCCTTGAGTTTCAACGCTCCCTCTAATGCAATTGGGAATGAACTTCCTCTACCAAGGTACAAAGCATTTTGAGCATCTTTGTAAATCTCGGCGATACCTCTAATGTAATCGTTGCTCTCTAACAACTTTTCAATCTTTGATGGAAGAGCCTCCATCTCATTTAAAAGCGTATTAAAGCGTTCCTCAGTAACCGTTTTACGTTTTTTAGCCAACATCATGGCCAACATCGCCATTAATGTTACTTGAGTGGTGAATGCTTTAGTCGAAGCTACTCCAATTTCAGGTCCGGCATGGGTATAAGAACCGGCATCCGTAACACGAGAAATAGTAGATCCTACCACATTTACAATTCCTAATAAGGTAGCACCTTTCTCTTTGGCCATTTTAAGGGCTGCCAAAGTATCGGCTGTTTCTCCCGATTGCGATATTGCAATCACAACATCATTTGGTCGAATTATAGGATTACGGTAACGGAATTCCGAAGCATATTCCACTTCAACCGGAATACGTGCTAAATCTTCGATATAATATTCTCCAACTAAACCAGCATGCCATGACGTTCCGCAAGCAATAATGATAATCCGATTAGCTTCGGCAATACGCTCTTCAAAATCTCGAATCCCACCTAGTGAAATCCAACCTTCTTGAGCATTTAAACGCCCTCTGAAGCTATCGTGAATAGCACGTGGCTGTTCGTAAATTTCTTTTAGCATGAAATGGTCGTACCCACCTTTTTCTAATTCTTCCAACTGCATTTCCAACTCCTGCACATAAGGCGAAACCTCTTTGTTGCTGATGCTAATTATACGAAGTCCGTTGTTACGGTCAATGATGGCTATTTGCTCATCTTCCAGATAAACCACATTTTTAGTGTACTCCACAATTGGAGTCGCGTCAGAGGCTAAATAATATTCATCCTCACCCATTCCAATTACAAGTGGCGAGCTTTTCTTTGCTGCAATAATTTTATTGGGCTCGTGCTTTGACAAAGCCACAATGGCGTAAGCCCCATGTACCTCGTTTAAGGCAATACGCACAGCCTCTTCCAAACTAACGGTGGAATTGTTTTTAATGTCCTCAATAAGGTGAACTAAAACTTCTGTATCAGTCTCACTTTTAAAAACATGTCCTCGTTTGATTAATTCCTTCTTAATGATATCGTAATTCTCAATAATACCATTGTGAACCAAGACAATATCTCCATCTCCGCTAAAGTGTGGATGAGCATTAACATCATTTGGTAAACCATGTGTTGCCCATCGAGTATGACCAATTCCAACATTTCCTTCAATGTCCATTCCATCTACAAAATCAACGAGGTCTTGAACCTTACCTTGACGTTTGTATACTCTCAAATCTTCCTCATTGCTCATTAAAGCAATTCCGGCACTATCATATCCACGATACTCTAATCGACTTAATCCTTTAATGAGTACGGGATAAGCTTTCTTATCTCCAATATATCCAACAATTCCGCACATAGGCTATACTAATAATCTGTGTATGTTATTTCCAGTCTTGGTCGTTCTTTGAGTGGCGACTTGGAACCATTAAAAATAATTCTTTCAATTGAAGAAGCAAAGAAGTTTGGAGAATAGACACGGTATCCAACATTTTCCTGACCGCCAGTCAGCAAAGCCTGAATTTCACGAGTCATGATAAATCTGAACTCTTTGGCATCTTCATCATATTCAATCGTATTTCCTGCTTGAAACGAAGAGCTAAAGTCATAGTCAACTGTAAAGGTGGATACCTTTTTGTCAACGACACGAGCAACAAATAAATGGGTGGATGGATTGAAAGCGTCGGGCTCAAAATCCTGAACTGGTAAAAACAGCTCTGCCCGATTAATGATTTTAGGATCGTAAGCTCCTAAAGAGTCATAGTTAAAATCCATAATATGAGGGAATTCAACAATGGCTCTAATGGCTCCGGCTTGCATATAAAATTCTTCTTCACCAAGTGTTTTATCGTCTAACAAAGCCTGTACATTTGTTCCGCTTCGGTCATAGATAATCTCGTTGTAACGAGCAGCTTTACTGTTAATAGAAAAAGAGTACTTTTCAGCAATTTCAGGAGTAGAAGAATCGTGGAAGTACAAAGAAAGTTTAGAATCTTCATGCTCTAAACTTAAGTAAAGTACAGCTCCTTCTCCCTCTCCATAAGACGATCCATCAACTTTTATGTAAAGCCCCTTGAAGTAAGAAGAAAAAGTTTCATCCGAAGAAATTTGACCAGCTTCATTGGCTGCTACTAAATAGTCTCCAAATGAAGGATCTAAATGAAGTCGCAATTGAGCTTCTAATGTATCAGTGCCAACTATTTGAAAGTCATAAATAGCAGGGAGTTGCGTTTCAGACCCAGCCAGCATTAAATTACTTCCTGTAATATTAGGTGTATCAAAGGTGTAATAGGTTTGATCGTCACGTTGCAACTGATCGGTAATTTGATATACCTCAAAAGTCATATCACGAAGGTTACCGTATTTGCGTAGGCTTGAATAACGTAAACTCAAAACAACTGAGTCCATCACGGTTGAGGCCGAAGTTCCTAAATCGGGATTGACTGAGCTGGGTAAAATTTGCGTAACAACACCACAATCAACTTTTCCAAAAATAGGATCAACATATGAACCCAAAAGGTTCGTACTGGTTTCATCACTATCCATACTGTCTACCAGGTCTGAATAGGTAACAACCGTAAAAGTGTCTATTTTTTGAAGGTTAAGTGATTCGGACTGAAGACTATCTCCAATATTGGTGGTTTCCTTCTTACAACTAATGCTAATGAGTCCAATGCAAAAAAAAGTAGCGGAAAGTTTAAAAACCTTCCGCCAACTCATTATTTCGTTTGTGTTTTTGTTCATCTAATCGATTACTAGTTCTTCTATAATCTGGTCATAAAACTCGTCTATAGGTTTAACGCAGGATTCTTCCGGATAGTATTCCAAACTAGGCGTTCCTGAAGTTTTGATCGCTTCAGTTAATTCTGGATCAATTTCTTCACTTCCCTGCACCACACCATCTGAGACGTCTATGGCCAACTTATTCAAGGTGTTGAAATCAACTTCTTTCAAAGAAGCGATATCAGCCTCGTCAAAGCCGTCAAATTTAAGCTTTTCGTAAAAGTTAGAATCCCAATTTTTGTTAAATGCATTATCATAAACCGAATAAACAACTTTTGCATCGGCGAAATGAGGGTCATTTTGGTAAAGCTTCTTAATATACAATGGAGTAAGAGCAGTCATCCATCCATGACAGTGAATAATGTCTGGTTTCCAACCCAATTTCTTAACAGTTTCCAATACTCCACGGCCAAAGAACATAGCTCTTTCGTCGTTATCGTCAAATGGTTCACCGTTTTCGTCAGTTACAGTAGCTTTTCGCTTGAAAAAGTCCTCGTTGTCGATAAAATATACTTGAATTTTAGCTTGTGGAACCGATGCTACTTTTATAATAAGTGGGTGGTCTACGTCATTGATGATCAGGTTCATTCCTGATAAACGAATCACTTCGTGTAATTGATGTCGTCTTTCGTTAATACAACCAAATCGCGGCATAAATGCCCGAATTTCTTTTCCGCTCTCTTGGATCCCCTGAGGTAATTTTCTCGCTATGTTTGCAATATCTGTCTGGGTCAAAAAAGGTGAAATCTCCTGAGAGATAAATAGGACTCTTTTCTTTTCCATAAAATGTGTAAGCTTTTTAAATGAAAACAAAAGTACAAAAAAAATAGCGAAAAATCAACTGAAAACGTAGATTTGTCGCGGAATACGAAACATTTATAGAAATAAATCACGTGCAGATTATCAGGAATTCGAAAGCACTTTTAAGCCAGCTTTCAAATTTGAAAGAGGCTGAAAGTCAGATGACTTTAGGTTTTGTGCCAACAATGGGGGCCTTGCATCCCGGGCATTTGAGCCTGATTGAGGCGGCAAAAAAACAAACTAAATTTGTAGTTGCAAGCATCTTTGTAAACCCTACCCAATTCAATGACTCTGATGATCTTAATCGTTATCCAAGAAAGGAAAAATCAGATCTGGAAATGCTCAAATCAGTGGGTTGTGATATGGTATTTTTACCCGAGGTAGAGGACATTTATCCTAATCCAAAGGAGAAATACGAAATTGATCTGGGATTCCTTGATGAAGTGATGGAAGGAGAATTCCGTCCGAATCACTTTACTGGAGTAGCAAGAGTTGTGGAACGCTTTTTTTCTTTAATACGACCGGATATTGCCTTTTTCGGTGAAAAGGATATTCAGCAATTGGCTGTCATTCGCCGAATGACAGAGATTAGAAATCTCGATGTTGATGTTCGAGGTGTGGAAACAAAACGGGAGACAGATGGTCTGGCAATGAGTTCACGAAACCTTCTCTTAAATGAATCACAGCGTCAAGAGGCCACACATGTATTTGAAACATTAAAATATGGTCAACAATTGATCAAGGAAATCAAGGATGTCAATGTAATCAGAGAAAAAATGGTTGCTTTTTGTAAAAATTCTAAATTGGAACTGGAATACCTCGAATTAGTGGATAATCAAAGCTTACGAAGTGCTACTTCCGTTGACAATTGTAGAGCATGCATTGCTGCTTACTGTGGAAAAGTTCGCCTCATCGACAATATGGCACTTTTTTAAACATTTCTTCATGATATGAAATGGTACATCGGCATTATTGGAGTTTTATTGAACCTTAGTGGTTCATGCTTTGAAAATTCCTATGCTGATAGTCTTTGGCAAGAAGCCTCAATCAAGCCAGAATCAGATGGAATAGAGTTTTTATTGGAAAATAGCTATTCGGTTTTTTCACGAAACATGAATGATGGTGTGGAGTGGATGGAGAAAACCCGTTCAATTACTGAAAAATATGGAGATCCAATTTACCTGGGACGAGCACATTTGAGTCTTGGAATTGTCACCTATTTAAGGGGGGATTACGAAAAATGCATCTCAAATTACTTAAAGGCACTTGAAATTTTTGAAGGAGAAAACAATGCGCAATGGATCGGAAGGACCTGCAACGAACTTTCGGTTTATAGTCGTAAGCAGAAGCAGTATAAAAAGGGACTTGAATACCTTGATCGCTCCTATGAAGAATGTATGAGTTGTGAGGATTATGGCTGTGTTGAAACTTCTCTTAACAATCGTGGTGTCATCTACGAAATGATGGGGAAATGGGATAAAGCGGTAACGTATTACAAAAAAGCAGAGAAAATTGCTTTAAAAACCAATAATCAATTGGGCTTATCCTACATTCTAAATAATCTGGCTGAGGTTTATAGGATAAAAGAAGATTACGATTCAGCCATTTATTATGTGGATGAGTCCACTAAAATCCGAACTCAAATGGGTGATGTCCAGGGCGTTGCTATCAATTGGTCTAACAAGGGTGAAATCTATTATGAAAAAGGAGATGATCTATTGGCCGTTGAATGGTTGCAAAAAGGATTGGAAAAAGCAGACAGTGTTCATTACACGGATTTGCTTAGTCATACTCATCTCTTTTTGTTCAAAACCTTTCAGCGATTGAATGAAACGGAGAAATCCTTATTTCATCTCGAACGATCGTATCAACTCAAAGATAGTTTACTCAACGAACAAAAAATTAACTCCCTTTCGGAGATGGAAATAAAGTACGAAACGGAAAAAACAGAAAAAAGTAGGGTTCTTGAACAGCAAAAAAGGGTAGAGGCCGAGCTGGAAGTTGTTAATCGAGATAAGTGGATTTATGCCATTTCAGGAATTTTAAGTGCAGTGATTTTATTGGCTCTTTTCGTCATTCAAATACGAGCAAAAAAGGCACAGAGTGAAAAAAACAAGGCGGTCTTGCTCGAACGAGAAAAAGGATTAGAAGCACTTTTTGATGCCACCGAGAATGAACGGAGACGTATTGCTAAAGATTTGCACGATGGAGTAGGTCAACAGTTGAGCGGTTTAAAATTGGCCTGGTCTAATTTATCAGAGAATGAAGAAAAAGTAGCATCCGAAAAACTCAAAGCCCTCACCAAAATTTTGGACGAAACAGCTGATGAGGTACGCGAAATTTCTCACCAAATGATGCCCAAAGTACTGCAGGAATACGGATTGGTTTCGGCGATTGAAGAAATGTTGGATAAAACATTGAGCTTTTCAAATCTTCAATACGATTTTGACTGCTTTAATATCTTAAACCGATTCGATCAAAAAATAGAATTAGCGTTGTACCGGGTTTGCCAGGAACTGGTAAATAATGTTATCAAACATGCCAAGGCAAAACAATTAAATGTTCAGTTATTTCGCAGCGGGAATCAGTTGGTTTTAATGGTTGAGGATGATGGACAAGGAATGGATTTGAAGCAGAGTTCGGATGGTCACGGTATCACGAATATCAAAAGTCGACTCAATACAGTAAATGGAGAGGTGAATTATGAAGCTGGATCTTTAACAGGAACAATTGTCACCGTTCGGGTGAAATTAGATCAATCAACTTAACTTTATAAGAAGTAAGTATATTTGATGAGGCATGGCGACAAGTAGTAAGCGAATCTTATTGGTAGATGATCATCAATTAATTATTGACGGTATAAGAGGCTTTTTAGAAAATGAAGAAGACCTTCAAGTAGTAGGTGAAGCAAATAGTGGAGAAGAAGCCATTCGTCTAACTCAGGTTTTGGAACCTCACCTTATTTTAATGGACATTGAAATGCCAGAGGTAAGTGGTATTCAAGCGTCCGAAGAAATAAAAAGAAACTATCCTGAGGTTAAGATCATCATCATCTCCATGCACAACGAAAAGCAATTAATTAAAAAGCTAATTGCCAAAGGAATTGATGGATACCTTTTAAAAAATTCTGAAAAATCAGAAGTTATCAATGCCATTCGACACGTTTTTGAAGTTGGGCCTTATTTTTCGGAAGAGGTAAATAACGCATTGCAATCTTCAGCTCAAACCAATGAGACATTGACTCAAAATACGGGGGATTTTTCTTTGGCTCATTTAACTGAAAGAGAGCTGGAAGTACTGAAACAAGTGGCCAATGGCTATACCAATAAAGAAATAGGAGAACGGTTAAATATAAGTCACAGAACAGTTGATACGCACCGCACTAATCTGATGAAAAAACTCGACGTAACCAATGTTGCCGGATTAATAAAAATTGCTTTTCGAAACGGCTTAATCGAATAAATCGCCTCCCCGCGTGATTTATACCACAAATTAATTATTTTTGTCTCCTTAATATCGGATAGAAAAACAAGAAAATATGTCTTATTTATTTACATCAGAATCGGTATCAGAAGGGCATCCGGACAAAGTCGCGGATCAAATTTCTGATGCTTTGATCGATCATTTCATGGCATTTGATCCAAACTCAAAAGTGGCTTGTGAAACATTGGTAACAACAGGTTTAGTTACCTTGGCCGGAGAGGTGAAATCTACAGCCTATTTGGATGTGCAGCAAATTGCCAGAGATACCATCACAAAAATAGGATATACAAAATCAGAATATCAGTTTGATGCTCAGTCTTGCGCAGTTATTTCTGCAATTCACGAGCAATCAGATGACATTAACCGTGGGGTTGATAGAGAAGATCCTATGGAGCAAGGTGCCGGTGACCAGGGAATGATGTTTGGTTATGCAACCAAAGAAACGGCAAATTACATGCCTTTAGCCTTGGATCTTTCACACCGAATTTTGGTAGAGTTGGCTGACTTGAGAAGAGAAAACAACGAAATCAAATATTTGAGACCTGATTCAAAATCACAGGTAACAATTGAATATTCTGACGATAACCAACCTGTTAGAATTGATGCCATCGTAGTTTCAACTCAACACGACGATTTTTCGGAGAATGATGATGAGATGTTGGCTAAAATTAAAAAGGATATCATCGAAATTTTGATTCCTAGAGTAAAGGCGAAATTAAAGCCAGAAATTCAGGCTTTATTCAACGACCAAATCAAATACCATATCAATCCAACTGGTAAATTCGTAATTGGAGGACCACACGGAGATACTGGATTGACAGGAAGAAAAATCATCGTTGATACTTACGGTGGAAAAGGAGCTCACGGTGGAGGTGCTTTCTCAGGAAAAGATCCTTCTAAAGTAGATAGATCAGCTGCTTATGCTACTCGTCATATCGCTAAAAACCTTGTTGCTGCAGGAGTTTGTAATGAAGTATTAGTACAAGTTTCTTACGCAATTGGTGTTGTTGAGCCAATGGGTATTTTCATTGATACTTACGGAACATCAAATGTTGATTTAACTGATGGTGAAATCGCAGCGAAAGTGACTGAGATCTTTGATATGCGTCCTGCTGCTATCGAGCAAAGATTAAAATTGAGAACTCCAATTTACTCTGAAACTGCTGCCTATGGACACATGGGTAGAGAGCCAGAAACGAAAACAATTACCTTCACTAACGGAGGTCAAAATGTTGCAGTTGAGGTAGAAACATTTACCTGGGAAAAACTAGATTACGTTGATAAGGTAAAGGAGTCTTTTGGACTGTAAATAAAATTGAATTAAATTTAAACCGGTTATGTTCTTCATAACCGGTTTTTTTGTACCCAAAAAATTAAGGTTTCTGGGTGCAAAACGATCTAATGGTTATTTAAAAACAAAAACTAATGAAAAAATTATTACTTGCTTTGTGTTTAGGAATAATGACTACATCATTTGGTCAAAATATTCCTTTGTATTCCATGGGTCCGCAGAGTACGGATTTAGAAGTGATTGATACTTCTACCTGGACCATTACTTCTACTATTGCTATAACATCAGATTTTGGGATTGTTGCAGGAATTAATGGTGCTACCATTCAACCCTGTAGTGGAGAAATTTATGTCAACTATAAATCAGGAGGTAATCGCCGTTTAGGGATATTAGACCCTGCAACTGCCGCAATTACGGATATTGGTGATATGGGTGATTGGATTGCCACTCTAGCATTTGAAGGTGATGTAGATGTATTTAGCCTAATCGCAATTACTGGAGAAAACGGAAGCCCTAGTGAGCAATACTTTGAAGTAAATACGGCAACAGCTGCAATTACTTCAGAAGCAGCTGCAACAGGTCATTCAGATGGTGAAGCATTGGCTTATTGTAGTGACAATGGTCATTTTTACCGTTGGAGCGGATGGTCTTCACCAGGACATATCATGGAAAAAGTAAATCCAACAACTTATGCCGCAACTAATATTCCATTGAGTGGAGGTGCCTACGAAAACTGTGGTGGAGCGGTTTACATTGGAGGAGGAAACTTCCTTTGTGGTGATGTAAATGATGAGGAATTTTTCGTTGTAGATACGAATGGAGTAGTGGATGCATTTGTTCCTGGAATTTCTGGAAACAAAAAAGGATTGGTTTTCCCTTTGAGATGGATCGAATCAGATGTTTCAGATATCTGTGGTGATGATGTAGCTACAATTACAGCAACAGAAGGAGATTCATACGAATGGTTTCAGGATGGATCAAGTACGGGAACAACAACTCCTACTTTTGAGGCTACAGCTCCTGGTGATTATTATTGTGTAATCACTATGGGACCTTGTTCTTTCCCTTCAAATACAATTACGATCGGTACAGGAACTGCACCTGTTGTTACAATTACTCCTGATGGTGATTTGACTTTGTGTGATGGAGAAACAATTACCTTAAGCGGAACGACTGATGCTTCACAACAATGGTATATGAATGGATCTGAGATTTCGGGAGAGACATCCGGAACTTATGATGTAACTGACCCTGGAGTTTATAACATTTTAGTGACGAATGCTGATGGATGTGCAGATTCAGCTGCAGTTGCTGCAGTTGTTGTAGCTGCTCCTGAAATTGCATTGGATCCTGAAGCAACTGCTACTTACTGCGAAGGAGATAGTGTTATGATTAGTGCTACTTCTGGTTGGACAGATTATAACTGGTATTTAGACGGAACGTTGATGGCGGGAGAAACAGGAGATGCCATTTATGCTTCTGCTGAAGGAACATATTCTTGCGCTGCAACATTTGACGGATGTGTAGATTCTACTGCTACAGGAACTGTAGTAACGGAAGAAGATTGTGATTTAGGTTTTGATGAAAGTGCCATCTTTAACTTGGAGGTTTATCCAAATCCAACAAAAGGGATCATCACGATTCAGTTAACAGAAAACACTTCAGCCCTTGAAATTGAAATTTTAGCAGTTGATGGAACGGTAGTTTATCAATCACAAAAGAATGTTGAAGGACCATTTAATTTTGAAGTGGACTTAAGTGATTTTGAGTCAGGAACTTATTTGCTTCGATTAAAAAATGCTGAGCAAATGGCGATCCATAAAATCACGAAATTCTAAGGATAAAAAGAATTCATTTTTTGAAAAGCCCGGACACTAGCTGTCCGGGCTTTTTTTATTTAACTTAATAGTTCGACAAAGACCGTTTGTCGAAAAAGGTCAAATTAAGGGCTGTTTTATACCTAAACCGTTTAATGCACATTCATATTAAAAAACAACGTCGACGAAGGAGGGTAAATCATCGTTTAAGAATTCTCATTTGAAAGTTGAGGGGCTTGACACGTATTTTGTTTTATTCTTAAATTAAAAAAGAACCAAGGCTTAAGAATACCCTATAAACCATTGGCCTCAAATCCTTCTAACTCTAACTAATCTTTACATTGTTCTGATGTAACCGTAACTGGGATTTGCGAGCAAAGACTAGGGATGCAAGTCTGCAAAACCAAATCCTATGAAGTTGAGATCACCGATCCCTGGGTCGAATAGAATTCCCTACCCCAAACTCAGGCAAAAAAATCACTACACAAGCTACCTTCTATCTTTTTTAATTGCTGCTATATTCATGCTTTTGAGCACTTTTTTGGCACGCGCAACCCACGTTGTTGGAGGAGGAATTACCTACACTCACTTGGGTGGAGCAGAATATCTGTTAACCATCAAGTTGTATCGAGATTGTTCACCCGGAACGTATGATTTACCCCCTTCGGTTGATTTAGAAGTAAGACATGCAAACGGAACCGAGCCCCCAACAAGTTCTTATAATCTTCCTTTAGTGAACAACGAAGTTATTATTCCGGATGTTCCGGCATGTGTATTTGATCCGGGAATATGTGTGGAAGAAGCCATTTATGAATCTACAGTCACCATGTCCGAAGGCACAGGGGGTTTTCATCTCTACTTTACCATTTGTTGTAGAAATGCTACAATTATCAACATCCTCGATCCCTTAACAGCACGTGAAACTTTTTATGCTTATTTGCCCGATGTGGCAGACTATCCATCCAACTCATCTCCGGTGTTTAACAATATGCCACCGGTTTATGTATGTGCGGGAGAAGAACTTAACTTAGATTTTTCAGCCAGTGATCCCGATGGAGACTCACTGGTTTATAATTTTTATACCCCCTTTGATGGTTTTAATGGAACGGGAATAACTTATGGCCCCGGAGCCGCGCCTGATAACATTGATATCTCTCCCATTACCTGGCAACCTGGTTTTGGAGCCACCGATCCACTTGATGTAACTCCGGGTCTTTTACCAGGTTTAACCATTAGTGATGCTGGTTTAATTGAAGGTGTACCTTTTGGTCCCGGACAATTTGTAGTAGGCGTAATGGTAGATGAATACAGAGATGGAGAATTAATGGGAAGAATTACCCGTGATTTTCAATTCAATGTGCTAAACTGTCCTCCTCCTATTGAGGCTGGAGCTAATGTTCCGGATATTTGTGATGGACTTACGGTGGCTTTTGAAAATACATCAAGTGTAACCGCAACCGATTTTTGGTGGGATTTTGGAACGGGAAATCCAGCCGATTCCAGTATTGCCTTTGAGCCAACATTTACCTATCCGGCTCCGGGTACTTATACAGCAACACTCATTGTTCAAAAAGGAACCGATTGTGCTGATACCACTACGGTTGAATTTACAATTGATGAGCCAATTGACTTTACCGTAACAACTACGGCAGTAAATTGTGCAGCAGGATCGGATGGAGCGGCTGCAGCTCTACCAGATGATGGAACTTATTCCTACGAATGGAGCACAATGTCTACGGATGATGCTATTTCTGGTTTAACTGCTGGAACGTATTGGGTGGAGGCTACGAATGCTTTAGGTTGTGTGGATACACAGCTTTTTGATATTGTTGAGCCGGATCCATTGGCCGTTGATTTCACCACTATACTTCCTAATTGTTATGAAGGAGAAGATGGTAGTATAATAGCTGAGGCAAGTGGTGGAACCGCTCCTTATACTTATGAATGGGAAGACCCACTGTCAACAGATGCGACTTTAACGGATATAGGAGCAGGAGTTTATGATTTAACCGTGACCGATGCCAATGGTTGTGTGTTTACGGCTTCCTCAAATCTTACACAACCGCCAGAATTGTTAGTTAACATCAATACAATTACAAATGCAACGTGTAATGGATACGAAGATGGTGCTGTAAGCATCAGTTTTTCGGGTGGAGTCGGTGGATATGTGGTTGATTGGTTAGGTTTGGAAGATGATGCTCCCAATATGACAGATTTGGGTGCAGGAACTTATATTGCTGATGTTACTGATGCCAATGGATGTCAGGCAATTGTTATTGCTGTGATTGAAGAACCTGATCCATTTACAGCTGACCTTGTAGTGATTCAAGAAGAAAGTTGCAGCGATGCAAATGGAATGGTTTACGCTAATACTACTGGTGGAATTGGGGATTTGACCTACGTTTGGGAGCCTGTAAGCGGAGATACGGATGTGGTGAGTGGTTTGTCGAGTGGAACGATTTCGGTTACCGTAAGCGATGAAAATGGGTGTTTGGCTGATGCTTCTGTTTTTCTTCCAGACAATGAAACGGGAACAGCTTCGGTGGGTGATGCCAGTCCAGTGAGTTGCGCTGGAGGGTCAGACGGGTCAGTTTCTGTTGAGATGACAGGGGGAACACCTCCTTTTAGTTATAGTTGGTCTTGCGCATGTCCCGATAGTAGTGTTTTGTACGATGTGCCAGTGGGAAATTATACGGTGATTATAGTCGATGCCAATGGATGTGTGGAAGAAATGGATGTAACGGTTGATGCTCTACCGCCTTTAATTGTAGGATTGGTCGAAACAACTGAACCACTTTGTTTTGGAGATGAAAATGGTTCGGCAGAGGTAACAGCCTGGGGTGGAACACCACCTTATTCTTATAGTTGGAATACAGAACCAGTTCAATATACCCCTGCGGCCATAAACATAGGAGCTGGAAATTATATTGCTACCGTAACAGATGCGAATGGTTGTGACAATGCACTTTATGTTCCCTTAGAACAGCCCGATCAATTATTAGTTTCTACTGAAGTGCTAAGTAATATTCTTTGTTTTGGGGATAGTGCAGGAGTTGTTACTGCTGCGGCGGTTGGAGGAACGTCACCTTATAACTTTTATTGGCCGGATGTAGATGAAACAACAGATACTATTGGTGGTTTAGTTAGCGGTTTTTATGACGTCACAGTGACCGATTTAAATGGATGCGAGGTCAATGGAAATGCAGAAATCATTGAGTACGATAAGGTGATTGCAGAGATTGAATACGACTCAATTGTTTGTCCAGGGGAGACGATTGATTTTGTGGTATTGACCAATGATATCAATAATTTATACGATTACAATTGGTATGTCAATGATGCTTTTGTTTTTGAAGGAAATGCCTTTTCATCAACCATTACGGAAGAAACAGTTATATCTATTGATTTGATTTCAGATTATGGATGTCCTCCAATTTATGATACAATTGTGGTTCAACCCATTGTTATTGATCCTGAAAACTTAAGTGTGATAGGAACTCCTGATACCATTTGTCAGGGAGGAGATGCATTAATTGAAGCAATTGTCGAGGACATGACTTACATAACGGATTTGTGGTGGACCGATGCTTCTTTGATTGGACCAGGACCGCATAATGTGTTCCCGGAAGGACCGTCTGAATATACGGTGAGTATTCGCAATATCTGTGGTGAAGAATTATCAGCAGATTTGTTTATTCCGGTATTTGTACCTCCAGTGGTGAATATCACTGCTGATAGAACTTCGGGTTGTGATTTAATTCAAACGCAATTTCAATTTGAAGTTGGGGAGTATGATTATGGTTTAGATAATTTTAACTGGACTTTACAAACCGAAAATTATTCCAATATCAATCCGTTGGTGGTAGAATTTGGTGGAAGCGGAAACGTTCATACCAATCTAACCATGGAATTTGATAATGGTTGTACTTTTGAATTTTCAAAAGTCGTAGGAGTTGAAGTTCTTGAAAGCCCAGACGCCGATTTTTATTATAATCCTGACCCCGCCCGCCAGGCCGAACTCACGGAGTTAATCGATATTTCCAAAGGAAATCCGGAGTTTTGGGAATGGTATGTTGAAGATGAATACATCTCCTCCGAGGAAAGACCAATGCATCTTTTTGAAGAAGCACGTATGTATGAAGTAAAACAAGTGGTTATTGATTACAACGGCTGTTCGGATACTGCAATACATTGGGTTGAAGTGATAGGTGATTTTACCGTGTATGTTCCTAATGCGTTTACCCCTGATGGAAATGGAAGAAATAATTACTTCAAACCAGTTTTATCTAACATTCTTGAAGATGGTTACGAATTCTTGGTGTTTAACCGTTGGGGCGAGGTAGTATTTCAAACCAACGATCTCAATACACCATGGGATGGAACCTACGCAGGAAATCCAGTAAAAGAAGATATATATGTGTGGAAGATTTTAGTTAGAGATAACCGTTCAGAACGACATGAATTTAATGGACACGTTACTTTACTCCGTTAACTTTTTCAGCACTGATCGGAAAAATTCCCTGCCAAAAAATTGGTGGGGATTTTTTTTGATTAGAAAGAGAGATGTTAACTAAGATTCTCCGAGTAACGCCAGTGTTTCCTGTGACGCATGTTGTTCGGCTTCTTTTTTGGACTTTCCTTTCCCCATACCCCATTCTTTCCCCATGATAATAACTTGAGAGGTATAAACGAAACCATTTTCTTTAACAGCCTCGTCGGTAATGACGAATTTAACCGAAAGTTTATTCTTTTGCCCCCAAATGAGAAGAGTACTTTTAAAGTCAATTTCCTGCTCTAAAACCGTATTAAAATCAACGTATTTATTGAGGATATAGTTATTAAAAACCTTTTGAGCTGTTTCAAAATTTGAATCAAGATAAACAGCTCCAACCAATGCTTCCAAAGCATTTCCTTCTAAAGTTTCAATCCTAATCGATCGACCTGTTTTATAGCGAATGTATTTTTTTAATTCCAGCTCACCACCAATATAGGCAAGCATTTTACGATTAACGATTTTCGACTTGACCTTGGTCAAATAACCTTCGTCTTTTTCAGGAAATTTTTCAAATAAATAACGAGCTACAATCAGGTCAATTACCGTATCACCAAGATATTCCAAACGTTCATTACTCTTCAAGTCCTCCCGCGTATTACTGTAGGACTTATGCGTCATAGCTTTAACAAAAAGCATATGATCCTTAGGTCGATAACCCAAATTCTTGACCAGAAAAGAAATTAATTTTAGGTCACCTTTACCCTTCTTTTTAGAAGTGAAAAAACGTAGCAAATTATATTAATCGTTGTATGACTTAAATATCACGGAGGTATTATGCCCTCCAAAACCGAATGTATTACTTAAAGCATAGTTTACAGTACGTTCTTGTGCTTTATTAAATGTAAGATTCAGTTTATTGTCAATGTCAGGATCATCTGTAAAGTGATTAATGGTTGGAGGCACGATATTGTTCTCGATAGCTTTAATACAAGCTACAGACTCAATGGCTCCAGCCGCACCTAATAGGTGACCTGTCATTGATTTTGTTGACGAAATATTCAGATCATAGGCTGCTTCACCGAATACTTCTTTGATAGCTACAGTCTCTGCGATGTCCCCTAATGGGGTAGATGTTCCGTGAACATTAATGTAATCCATTTGGGATGGATCAATCTGTGCTTCAGCAATTGCTTGCTTCATAACAGATATTGCACCTAAACCTTCTGGGTGTGGTGCGGTAATATGATGTGCATCGGCTGATAATCCAGCTCCTGCAATCTCTGCATAAATCTTAGCCCCTCTTGCCTTAGCGTGTTCTAACTCTTCAATGATTAAAGCAGCGGAACCTTCTCCCAAAACAAAACCTTCTCTATCCTTATCAAAAGGACGTGAAGCTGTTTCTGGAGAATCATTTCTGGTTGAAAGTGCTTTTAAAGCATTAAATCCTCCAACTCCTGCATCAGTAACAGCAGCTTCAGATCCACCAGAGATGATAACATCGGCTTTTCCTAAACGAATCAAATTAAAAGCATCAATTAATGCATTGTTTGAAGATGCACAAGCAGATACAGTTACATAATTTGGTCCGCGGAATCCGTATTTAATAGAAATCCACCCCGAAGCGATATCAACAATCATTTTCGGGATAAAAAACGGGTTAAATCTTGGGTTTTTTTCGTTGGAAAAGTAGCCTTCGCACTCATCCTGGAAGGTCTTTAAACCTCCAATTCCAGATCCCCAGACTACTCCGGCACGATCCAGATTTATTTTTTCGAGATCAAGTCCCGAGTCTGCCATGGCCTCTGCTGAAGAAACCATAGCATACTGGGTAAATGGATCCATCTTTCTTGCATCCTTACGATCGATATGATCAAGGACGTCAAATCCCTTCAGCTCACAAGCAAACTGAGTTTTAAACTTTGTCGGATCGAAATTCGTGATTCGAGCCGCTCCGCTTACTCCATTAATAAGAGCATTCCAATATTCATCGGTTGTGTTCCCTATAGGAGTCAAGGCACCAAGCCCTGTTACGACCACTCTTTTTAATTCCATCTGAGTTTACTAAATGAATGAAAAGGGTTGAGATAAAGAAAGGATGTAAAATTACTTTGCGTTTCCTTCAATGTACGCAATTGCGTCTCCAACTGTCTGGATTTTTTCTGCTTGATCATCTGGAATAGCAATGTTGAATTCCTTTTCAAATTCCATGATAAGTTCAACAGTGTCCAAAGAATCAGCTCCAAGGTCATTTGTGAAGCTTGCTTCCGGAGTAACCTCGTCTTCAGCTACACCTAACTTGTCTACAATGATAGACATTACTCTTGATTTTACATCAGACATAATAATCTGTTTTAATGGTTTAATTCAGTCTGCAAAGAAAATACTTATATACAGAAAATCAAAATTTACTTGAAATAAATTGCGATATCCTCAAAATCCTTCCTTTTAAGATCCGGAACCTCACAGTTTTCGGCAGGATAGCCAACGGGTAATAAAAGAAAAGGTTTTTCATTTTCAGGCCGGTTTAGGGCCTTTGCAATAAAGTTCATTGGACTTGGTGTATGGGTTAAGGTCACCAATCCGGCATTGTGAATGGCAGTAATCAACATTCCGCAGGCAATACCAGCAGACTCATTTACATAATAGTTTTGAGTTTTATTCCCATCCTCATCCCAATCAAATGATTTTTTAAGCGCAATAATAATCCAGGGAGCAATGTCAATGAATTCTTTCACCGCATCGGTTCCAAATGGTTCTAGATCCTTTATCCAACGTTCGCTCATACGCCCGTCATAGTTTTTGCGCTCTTCTTCTTCAGCCAATGCTCTCACTTTGCTTTTGAGCTCACTGTTTCGGATAATGCAAAAAGTCCAGGGTTGTTTATGAGCACCTGATGGAGCTGTACCAGCAGTTAAGACAATATTCCGAATCACCTCTTCGGGTACGTCACGATCCGAAAACTCTCTAACCGATCGTCGTTTATCCATGAATTCGTAAAATGATTGTGCACGTTCAATCGTTTCTTCTTCGGTAAACTTAACCGGGTCATATGGAATAAATGCTTGAGTTTTTGAGGACATAAATGTGAAAATTTTGTAAATAAATGTATCACTTATTTTTTTCTTCGGGATGTTTAAGCGTAACTTTGCCCCCAAATTGAGCTTTAAACCATGAAAAGGATTGCAATTTTAGCATCTGGCGGCGGTAGTAACGCATTAAAAATAATGCAACACTTTCAGCAGAGTAATCTGGCTGAGGTTGTGTTGGTTATTACAAATAATGCTTCGGCCGGAGTACTTCAGAAAGCAGCCAATTTTAATGTTCCGACATATATTCATTCAAAACAGGAGTTGGAGAATGGCGAATTATTAAATAAATTGTTGGAAAATGAAGTTGATTTCGTGGTTTTAGCCGGTTACCTCAAAAAAATAAGTGCGGATATCGTTGAAAAATACGATGGAGCAATTGTAAACATCCACCCGGCCTTACTTCCAGCTTACGGAGGGAAAGGAATGTATGGAATGAATGTTCATAAAGCAGTTCGCGAAGCAGGCGAAAGTGTTTCTGGAATGACAATTCATTACGTTAATAATCACTATGATGAGGGCGGCATTATTCGGCAGGAGTCAGTTAATTTAAATGAAAATGATTCAGCCGAAGAAATAGCCCGAAAGGTTTTGGAGCTTGAACATCGTTATTTTGCTCCAACTATAGAACAACTTCTTAAAAACTTAAGCTGATGGGATTTAATATTATTGAGGTGGGCAAAGCGTTTATGATTCTCTTTGCCGTTATCGATATTATCGGAAATATTCCGATCATCATTAAACTTAAACAAAAGTCAGGAACCATTAATTCACTTAAAGCTTCTTTGGTGGCTTTTGGAATTATGTTGGCCTTTCTCTTTTTGGGAGAGAGTATTCTTAATTTATTGGGGGTTGACCTCAAGGCCTTTGCCGTAGTGGGTGCTTTAATTTTATTTGCACTGGGTGCCGAAATGATTTTTGGCTTTGAGCTTTTTAGGGAAGAAGAAAATGATTCTAAAGTTGTTTCTATCGTTCCACTGGCTTTTCCGCTTATTGCGGGCGCGGGTACCATGACAACTTTAATTTCATTGCGAGTAGAGTATGCAGCGATTAATATTGCCATTGCTGTTTTACTTAACATGATTATTGTTTACGCGGTTTTAAAACTGACGCGTCGAATTGAAAAACTCCTGGGTAAAGGTGGAATTGCAGTGCTTAAAAAGGTGTTTGGCATCATTTTGTTAGCGATTGCCGTAAAACTCTTTGCCGATAATGCGAAAGAGTTGTTTGGATTTGCCATGCCAGCAGAATAATAGAACGGTTGGTTGTGGCATTATTTATATTTTAGCCACATACAACAACCACTATGCAAAAACGACAATTATTTGCCCTTTACCTTTTTTTCTTTTTAGGAACATCACTTAAAACTCAAGCTCAGGTATTTAACCAGGGAGCACAGCAAGTTGCCTATCAAAATTTATTGAAGTACGGAATTACCTTCATGAAAACAGATGATTCTTTGTTTGATCAAAGTATGATTAGTGCTTTGGAAAATAATTGGACCATTAGTGAATTTAAGGTAAATGAACGTTTACAAAAGCCAGACAAGAAGTCAACGGCCCTTTTTGTCCGTAAAAAGAAGATCACCAAACAGTATTTTCAAGATCGTAAAAATCAATACGTACTCATGTTGTTGCCTGGGGCACTTTATGAACATAAAGGTGATGTAAATATGGAGAGAACACTGGGCTATATGTACTACAATGGTTTTTATCCATTAATGAAAGATACATCTCGCTACCTCTTTAACCACATGATGATTGGTTCTTTAAATGCAGGTTTAAAGTGGATTAAGGAAAAGAAGTTATTGGACGTTGGAACGCAATTAAATACTTCTATCTCAGAAACAATCATTGAAGAAAGTGGTAATCCTTTAGGAAATACCTTACTTATCAGTCGAGAACAAGCGCAGGACTATATCGATATGGAAAAGATTGAGGATGCCGGAATTCGTTATCGACTCGTTGCGCATGAAGAATATTTGGATGTAATTCGAAAAAGAGACAAACAACATTACGTATTGTATTTTGCTCAAAATCAGTTTACAGAGATTTCTTTGGTTAGTTTGGAAAGTGGGAAAATCATCTACACCAAGCATTTTCTAAAGGAATATCCAATGCTTAAAAAAGCTGAAATAAAAGCCATAGCCTTATATTTCAAATAGAAAAAATGTAACTAAAGTACGTTTCAACATTATTTTCTAAGTCAACCTAAAAAACTAACATTCATGAACAAATTCACTATTCTTATTGGTCTTATTTCAATCAGTCTTTTATCCTTTACTTACAAAAAACGAAAGAAATTTAAGGTGCCGGAAAATTATGTTTATGTGCCAAGTGGAACCACAACCATTGGAGATCAAGATGTTTCTTGTAATGCCTTTTTTATGGCACAACATGAGGTCACCAATAAAGAATACAGAGACTTTGTACAACATTTGAGAGAAAACGGAAAAGAAGAAGATCTTCAAAAAGCTATTCCAGATACCACAGTATGGAATCAATTTGGAAGTTTTTCGGAGCCAATGGTAAACCTGTATTTCAGTCATCCGGCTTATGATAATTATCCGGTTGTAGGGGTAACCCGAGAGGGAGCAGAACTGTATTGCATCTATTTAACAGAAATGTCAAAAGAACTATATGGGGATGTAATTAACGATTTTCGTTTACCGTTTAAAGAAGAATGGATTTATGCTGCACAAGCCGGAAATCAGCAAAATGCTTATGCTTGGAATGGGCCTTATTTGAGAGATGATGAAGGAAATTACCTAGCCAACTTTAAGCATATAGGAGAAGAAAACATCACGACCGATGAAAATGGAAATCCAGTTATCATTGAAGGAGCCGCAGCTTCATTTATTGAGGATGGAAGCTTTTATACTTCTCCAACCATGACTTATTATGCCAATGATTATGGTTTGTATAATATGAGTGGAAATGTAGCTGAAATGGTAGCAAAAGAGAATGTATCAATGGGAGGACATTGGTATTCTACCGGTCATGATATTAGAGTAGATAGTGAAGAGGAATTTACGGCTGCTAATCCGTTTGTAGGATTTCGTCCGGTAATGACATTTTTAAGTACTAAGTAACAGGGTTTAATTACTTTTTGAATCAGGGAGGCTTTTTAGTCTCCCTTTTTTGATTTAGGGCAAAATCGTTTTAGTTCTGGTAAAATTATTTTGACTGGTATAGAATTGGGTTTTTTTAGAAATCTATAGCTGTGAAAAGCCTCTGGTTTAAGTTAAGTTTGAGTGTAATACAAATAAAAAAACTCATGAAACTTTATACTACAATCTTATTTTCTGCATTGGGTGTGGTGTCTTTTGGACAGTATACCTTTTATGATTTAGAGCAGAATAATATTAGCGCAACTTTATCCAATGACGGATTATTTTTTCACAATTCAGAAACAAGTTCAGCAGGCTATGAAGCACCTGCCGGATCTGGGACTCATATGATATATAGCATGGGATTTTGGTTTGGAGGAGAGGACGTTAATGGAAGTACAAAACTTGCTGCTCAAACCTATACACCTGAAGGGGACTTATTTACGGGACCTTTAACTACTGATGGTACAGCTGAGTACCCTTCCGGCTCCGAAGAGTATACCGTTTACCCAGTCACCAAAGCCGAGATTGATAACCATATAGAAAACTATGATGAGATAGGGTATACAACTCCCGAAAACATTTTAAACTGGCCGGCCCATGGTGATGTAGCTGAAGGCGTAAGCTTTAATTTAGCTCCTTTTGTTGATACAGATGGAGACGGTGTTTATGATCCCACGCATGGTGACTATCCAAAAATAAAAGGGGATGAGGCTGTCTATATTATTCTTAACGATAAAGCGGATCTTCATGAAACAGGGGGAGATCCTATTGGAATTGAAGTTCACTACTTAGTATATCAATACAATTCTTCTGATTGGGAGGATGCTACTTTTATTAATATGAAGGTGATTAATCGTGGAACACAAACACTTTTTAACTTTCGAGCAGCATGTTTTGCCGACATTGATGTAGGCCTGGCCGATAATGATTTTGTTGGTTTTAATGAGGAAAATAATGTCATGTTTGGATACAACGGAAATACTGGAGGAGGAGATGATGTCGCTGCTGTTGGTATTGTTGGTTTAAATAAAGATGCAAGAGCTTTTGCAACATATGCTGCTTCGGGAGGAGCAACAGGGGCACCTTCAACATCAACGGATTATTACAACTACATGGGAGCTATTTGGCCTGATGGGACTTCTTTTACCGAAGGGGGAATTGGTCATGGAGGAACAGAGAACACAAACTTCTTGTACAGTGGTAATCCAAATAGCCCGGAAGAATGGTCTGAATTGAGTGCAGAAAATGTTCCGGGTGATCGTCGTATGATGATGAGCTTTGAAGAGGAGTCATTTGGACCTTTTCAGATTTTGTGTTACGACTTTGCCATTGTTTACAATGAGGATGGAGATAATCTTGAAAATGTTCAAAACGTGATTGATTTGGCAGGTGATGCAATCGATTTTTACGATGCCGATCCGGTTCCGTATTGTATGAGTGGAACGGTGAGCATTGAGAAAGAAACGCAGTCAGAATTGAGCATTATGCCAAATCCGTCTAACGGAAACTTCAAAGTTAATTTTGAAGGACAGTACGATCTTAATATTTTGTCTTTAGATGGAAGATTGGTTTATGAACAAAACAACAATACTGGTTCAACCATTATTGACACTGATTTAGCCGATGGAACTTACCTTGTATTACTGAAACAAAATGAAAAGGTGTACCCATCTAAAATTGTAATCAGACATTAATCCAAAACCTTTAATTCACTAGCAATTGGTTTAATTTGAAATAGTAGTAGTTAACAATTTCTACTAAATGTTCTTTTCAAAGAGGGAGCCCTAATTAGGCATCCCTCTTTGTTGTTTTGAAAACCTCTGAACAAATGTTCATACCTTTGTACCAATGATTCAGGATCGAAGACCTCTTTCGGATTGGTTACCCATTACCAAAAAAGAGCTGGAACATCACGGTTGGGATGAGCTGGACGTAGTATTGGTTTCAGGTGATGCCTATGTCGATCATCCGGCATTTGGAACGGCTGTTATTGGCCGAATTATAGAGGATGAGGGATTCAGAATTGGAATTATTCCTCAACCCAACTGGCGAGATGATCTCCGAGATTTTAAGAAGTTCGGTAAGCCTAAATACTTCTTTGGAGTGACTTCAGGTTGTATGGACTCAATGGTAAATCATTACACAGCCGCTAAACGAAAACGGTCGTCAGACGCTTATACACCTGGTGGTGAAGCCGGATTTAGGCCGGATTATGCCAGTACTGTCTACACTAAAATCTTAAAGGAAATTTATCCAGATGTTCCGGTGGTTTTAGGTGGAATCGAAGCCTCATTGCGTCGGGTAACACATTACGATTATTGGTCGGATAAATTGATGCCGGGAATTTTAGAAAGTAGTGGGGCAGATATGATGGTATATGGAATGGGGGAGCAACCACTGCGTGAACTTTTGCGATTGCTTAAAAAGGGAGTTCCTTTATCATCCATTAAAACCATTCCACAAACGGCAGTTTTGCAAGATGTAAATGATAATTTACCCAAAAACAAAAATTGGGAAGATGTTTACCTTAATTCGCATGATGATTGTTTGAAGGATAAATTGGCTTATGCAGCTAATTTTAAAACGGTAGAGGTGGAGTCTAATAAACTACATGCTCGCAGAATTTTGCAAAAGTCAGGCGATCAAATGTTAATCATCAATCCTCCTTACCAAACCATGACCGAAAAGGAGATTGATAAATCCTTTGATTTACCCTATACCCGTTTGCCACATCCAAAGTATCATAAGCGTGGGGCAATTCCGGCTTACGACATGATCAAATTTTCGATCAACATGCATCGTGGATGTTTTGGTGGATGTAGCTTTTGCACCATTTCGGCTCATCAGGGAAAGTTCATTGCTTCACGGAGTGAAAAGTCCATTTTGAAGGAGGTAGATGAGGTAACTAAGCATCCTGATTTTAAAGGGTATTTATCCGATTTGGGTGGGCCTTCAGCGAATATGTACCGGATGAAAGGAATTGATGAGTCCATTTGCGAAAAATGTGTCAGTCCATCCTGCATTCATCCCGTAGTCTGTTCTAATTTGGATACATCACACAAACCATTAACCTCTATTTATAAGGCTGTAGATAAACACCCTGACATCAAAAAAGCATTTGTAGGTTCGGGAATACGATACGACCTTTTGGTGAAGGATTACAATAAAAAACTGGAAGAAGACTCGGCCGAGGAGTATATGGAACAGCTTATTACCCGTCACGTTTCAGGACGATTAAAAGTTGCTCCCGAACATACGGCAGATGATACACTCCGAATTATGCGTAAACCTTCGTTTAAACACTTTCATAAGTTTAAACAGTCCTACGATCGAATTCAGAAGAAAAATGGCCTAAATCAGCCCTTAATTCCATATTTCATTTCCTCTCACCCAGGTTGCAAAGAGGAAGATATGGCCAATTTAGCAGCAGAGACCAAGGACATGGGCTTCCGGCTGGAACAAGTGCAGGATTTTACACCAACCCCAATGACAGTGGCTACGGTGATTTATTATGCAGGTGTTCACCCATATACCATGAAGCCTACATTTGTCCCTAAAACTGAAAAAGAAAAGAAAGACCAGCACCGCTTTTTCTTTTGGTATAAAAAAGAGAATCGTCAATGGGTAAAAGATAAGTTACTCAATGCCGGAAAAGCCGATTTATTGGAGAAACTAACAGCAGATGGTTCTTCCCAAAAATCCAATAAAAAGGAAATGCCAAAATGGCTCAAGGAAAAAAGAAAGAAAAGGCGAAGATAAACTCCTACTTTCTGTTACTTTTAGCTTTGATAATCATTTGATTAATATGCAAAAAGTAATCTTTCTTTTAGGCTTTTTAAGCCTTACAATCTCAAGCTTTTCTCAATCTCAGTACGAAAAAGAATTCTTTTACATCAATGAAAAGGGACAGGAACAATTCTCTATTTGGGCAAAAAGTGTTTACGATTTTTCAAATGGTCGAGCCAAGGTTCGTAAATATGTGATTGAAGGAAATAAGGCTTTTTATCGATATGGATTTATTGATACCAAAGGAAATTTAGCGGTTCAGTGTAAATATGATAAAGCAAATCCATATCATACAACTGCAACCTGGGTACGAATTGATGGCGAAGAGCAATATCGCTTAATTGATCATAACGGAAATGATTTGGGAGCCCGATCGGAGAAAAGCGGTTTCTTTTTTGAAGGGTTGAGTAAGTTTTATAAAGGTGGAAAATTGGGCTATGTTGACAGTTTAGGTAAGGTAATTATTGAGGCGAATTATATTGGTGCACAGAATTTTAGTGAGGGAATGGTTTGTCTTTGTCCGTATGATGCCACTGAAGAAGTATATGGGTTCTTTGATAAAAAGGGAGAAATGGTAATTCCGTTTCAGTTTGCCCAAGCCGGATTTACTTCTTTTAATGGAGGGTATGCCCGAGTGAAATACAAGGGTAAATCGTGCATTATTGATAGCAGTGGTGCAGTGGTTTTGACTTCTAAATACAGATCGTTGACTGGCTTATCTGAAGGATTAATTTCAGTGGCTTTTGGACCAAATCGTACACAACATGGTTTCATTAACCTAAAAGATGAGGTAGTAATTAAAGGTATTTATTACAGGGTTAATCAATTCAAAAAAGGCTATTCGGTTGTTGAAAATACGGATCGTAAACAGGGATTAATTGATAAAACCGGACAGGAAGTTTTTAAATGTGAAAATGAACTCTTGATCCATTACGAAGAGGATGGAATGGTCATGATTAAGAATGGGGATACACCAAAATACTATCATTTAGATGGGACTCCTTTTACAACAGCGAATGTTTCTCGAATTATTGGATCTGACGGAAATTCGGATTTATTAGCTTACCGTGATGCTGAAAGTGGAAAATGGGGTTACCTAAACCATAAGGGTGAAATTGTGATTGAAGCTAAATACAAAAAAGTTGGTCCATTTTCAGCTGATGGATTGGCCTGGATTGAAAAATAGAAAAGAGGAGATCATGCTCAGGAAACTATAAGCATTTCTCTCCCCTTTTTTCTGACCGTAAAACAAGTTCTGCTTAAAACCGAATTCCCAATCCGGCATTGGCTCCAATCCAAATGGAGGTACTTCCGTTACCATTCCACCAATCGGTTTCATAAAAGGTGTATGGAACGTTCAAAAGAGGTGCTTCACTATCTACATCATACTCTGCAACGTAAGTGTTAAAGCTTGGCCCTACAAACAAATCAATGTACTTGTTCAACACAAAACGAAAGTTTAGATCTCCTTTGGCTAATAAATCCAAATCGGGATTGTTGTTGTGCTGAACAATGTGGTTAGCCGACAGGTCTAATGATAATTTAATACGATCGTTGATGCTGGTCATGCTTCCCCAACCTAACCCGTAAGTGAGGTAATTTTCTCCATTGTTGTTGAAGTATCCTACTTTGTAAATGGTGTAGAGTTTTTCTACTCCCAACTTAAAGTTGATGTTGGCGTAAATGGACTCACTTCCGTAAAACTCAAAGCTATGATAACCCTGACGAACGTAATTAATCAATCCAATAGGAACACCTTTAATACTGTCGGATATATTGACCAATCCAATTTGAGCCCCAGTTACTTTTTTAGAACGATTTATGAGTCCAATTTGAGCTCCGGTTAAATGCCCGGCATTGATATTGGAAATTCCAGCGGCTTGAAATCCGGTCATATCACCATTGTTAACATTTGTTATTCCAGCAAACTGACCTCCAATAAAAGCACCATTGTTTTGATTAGTGATTCCGGCAAATTGCCCACCTGAAAAGTCTCCATTAGTCGTATTGGAAATTCCTGCAGCTAATAGCCCATAACTCGAATTCCCTAAAACATTGGAGATTCCTGCTGCAGCAATGATAATGCTTGAATCTTTGGCAATGTTGGTAATGCCACTAAACATGGCTCCGTTTACCTTGTCGGCGTTGATGTTGGCAATACCGGCAAATTGAGCGCCTTGTACTTTTCCAAGGTTAGAGTTTACCAATCCTCCAAATTCAATTCCCTTTAGTCCACCATTGAGGCCATAAAAGAGGTTAAAAGAAACATTGTTGGTGTATTTAGGTGATTCCAAACCATTGGTTCCTAAAGGGTAGAAAACAGAGGCTTGAAAAGGACGGTTATAATTGCTGCTATCATTCTCTTGAGAGACAGCGGCGAAAATTACTCCGTAAATAAAAGCTAAAGCAATAATGTACTTCATGATAATGTTAAAATTTAATGGTGTAAACAAGATTTGGAATCATAGGTAATTGAGTGCTGTGGACAATTGATTGTGTTCGGGAACTATAATATTCCGAAACCACAGCTTTGTTATTGGTGAGGTTTTGAATGTCGATTTTAAAGGAATGACTTGCTCGCTTCATGTCAACCCGATAAGTAACTCCCAAGTTGATAAAGAAAACATTGTCTCCTTTTACAGAGTAAGGCTCATCCCATTTTCTAACGGTGTGTCCGGCGGCGTTAGAAGCTTCTAAGTCAATTGGTGTGTAACGGTTTCCACCGATAAATGACACTTTAGTATTGATTCCAATCGTTTTGTTACGTTTCTTTTTACCAATCTTAAACTCTTTTCCAAGAAGCAGGTTGGCAGCATAATTAGCGTCGTAACGACTGTCTCGTTCAACTCCATCCAAAGCAGTGTATTGCGATTTATAAATGGATCCTGTAAGGAGATAATAGAAGTTGTTGTGGAAGAATCGCTCCAAGGTCAATTCAGCTCCATAGTTTCTTCCAGTTCCTTTGTTGACAAGCGGAATGTCAGGAATTCCTTGGTTAGAGTTGATTAAGGAGTAGTAGCTGGTACTGTCATTCTCAACCGGAATGTTGTAAAGATGCTGGTAATAAACTTCTGTTTTAAAGTGCAGATTTTCGTTAAGTTGCAAACCATACCCAGCTACAAAGTGCATACTTTTCGAGAAGTCGAGATTACGGTTTGGATAATAGTATTCACCGTTTTCTTGCAACTCATTGTACAAATAGGTCGAAACACTTTCCATTTTGCTGTGCATTCCATAACCCAATGAGATGTTGTTACGCGGATTCAGTTGCCATTTAGCTCCAAGTCGGGGTTCAATAGCATAATTCCCGTTGAGGAAAAAATGAGTGTGGTGCAATCCCGAAACAATGGTTAGGTCGTTATTGATTCTATACTTCCAACTAACAAAAGATTGCATCATGTCAGCATTTCCTTTTGAATTTAGATGACGGGTCATTATCCCATCTTCATCATCGTAATCGTCTTCATAAAAGAAATCGTAGTTCAAAAAGGTGTAAGTTCCACCAACCTGAAACATGTTCTTTTTATTCAACTTGTAGTTGATGATAGTTTGAGCTTTGATTTTGTTATCCTGAAATTTTTCTCTTTCTGATAGAAAAAGCACGCTGTCCGAGTTTAAAAACTGTCCTTCTCCTCCACTGTGCGAATTCATGGCAGCGACATAACTTTTAACATAAATCTTTGGACTAACAATGTAAGTGTGCTTCAATCCAGCTACTCCCATTCCAGCTTTGTAATCGTAAATACCATGTACAAATCCGGTAGAATCGTCTTCATCGGTTTGAACGATTTTACTTAATCCTCCTAAACCAATCAAAGAGAAGGTTCCCATTTTTTTAGTTGGAAAAACAAATTTGAAAGAGGCATCCTGATAAATTGGAATACCTGAGAAGTCTAAGATTCCGGCTTTATCAAGTAAGGCGACGGTTGAATAGCGATAGTTCACCAAATAAGATCCTCTGTAGCCTTTTTGAATGGCCCTTCAAGAGTTCCATCAATTCCCATTAAACCAGCCGAGAAAGTATACTCTCTTTTTTCATTATTCCCTTGGCGAAATTTCACATCAAAAACACCTGAGACAGCATTTCCATATTCTGGAGCAAATGCCCCTGAGAAAAAATCAGAATTGGCCAGCATAGAGCCATTGAGTGCATTTACAGGTCCTCCGGTTGAACCTTCTCCGGCAAAGTGATTCGGGTTGGGGATATCAATACCTTCTAATCTCCATAAAATCCCTCGAGGTGAATTTCCTCTTACTACAATGTCATTATCTCCCTCTGCATTTCCAGTAACTCCCGCAAAGGCTGAAACCATTCGGGCAGGATCGTTCAAGCTTCCGGCATAACGATTGGTTTCCTCTACTGTAAAGGTTTTGGCACTTACCGTTGCCATTTTGTTGATGGATTCAGATTTATCTTTTTGGCTGGTAACGGTGACTTTGCTTAAGGTTTGAATGTCTTCTACCATTTCCAGTGTCAAAACTTTTTCTTTCCCCGATTCAACTAAAATGTTGGGAAGGTTAATAAGCTGATAACCGACACTGTTAATTTGTAATTGGATTCTTCCAACCGGAACATTTTCAATTTTAAAATCTCCGTTAACGTCTGAGATGGCTCCTAATGAAAGGGTGCTGTCAACAACAATTACTTTAGCTCCAATTACTGGAACTTTCGTATCAAAATCAATAACAGTTCCACGAACGGTTTGTGTTAAGTTTTGTCCAAAAACGGCTGAAGCAGTTAGGATGAACAAACAAAAGAGGAGGAAGTTTTTGGTTTTCATTTTATTCTTTTTGTGTTTTTCACTTTCATGACAACTCAAAAAGAAATACCCCCTATTGGGAATCTAAAAAATTATAGTCTAACTCCTAATTTACCTCCCAGCCATAGCTGCAAACTCCCGCCAGTAAAGGATTCTGTATAGATAGGATTCCAAACGGCATCGGAGCTATAATTACCTTCAGCGTCCTGAAATTGCATGACGTTAACGTTGACAGAAGGTCCCGCGAATAAGGTAATCCATTTGGCGGCTTTAAAATCCAGGGTAGGTGAAAATTGATAGAGGGATGCAAAATTGAGGGAGGAGAAATTATTTTCAACGGCAATTTTTCCGGTAAAATCTAAACTGGTCATGAGTTTTTCGGAGAGGTTAAAATAGGTTCCAAATCCCATCCCAACTGTGTACATATTATTTTGCTGCCCTAAGCCAAAACGCATACCAGCGGTATAGATGTTATAAAATCGTTGAGAGCCGGTTTTAACGGCCAGGTTGAGGTGAAAAAGTTCATCAGTAAAAATCTCCGTTTTATGATATCCTTCTCGTACAAAATTAAAAAGCCCAAGAGCTACTCCATTTCCTCTTCGGCTAATGTTAACCAATCCTATTTGCAAACCTTTGTTTTCCTGGGTATAGTTGACAATTCCACCAAGTTGTAAACCCATATTTCCTTTGGAGTAATTGGAAATTCCGGCAATTTGAAGGAAGTTTTGGGTTCCGCCGGAATGATTGGAGATACCCGCTATTTGTCCGCCATAAAAACTGTCGCGAGCAATGTTGTGAATTCCACCAATTTGAAATCCAATGAATTTTTCAAAAGTGACACTGCTAATTCCGCCTAATTGAATGCCATAAAAACCACCACGGCTAATAGCGGTAATTCCACCAACCTGTACGCCAATAAAGTCTCGTTTTACAATACTACTAATTCCTCCCACCTGTACTCCTCTGTAGTTTCCTTGAATCAAATTGGCGATTCCTCCTACTTGTGCACCATAAAAATCTCCTTTTACTAAATTGACAATTCCGGCGCCTTGAAATCCAGTGACATTGCCACCTACCATATTACTGATTCCGCCCACTTGTGCACCCCAAACATTTCCTTTGTTAATGTTTAAAATTCCGCCAACTTCTACTCCGTAAACGCCATTTGAATAGCCTGCAAGAACATTGAGTGAAAAGTGGTTGGTAATTAATCCTTTTGTGGAGAGGTCGGATCCGATACTTACGGACGGTACCAAGGAAATTTGAGCCCAACGAGTTTCGTCTAATTCCGAGAGGTTTTCGGAATGGTGATAGGTTTCATCAGAGATCATGATTCCGGAGAAAATCCGTTCTTCAATAGGTTGATTACTGATGGGTTTAATTTCGCTCGGATCTATTTTACTGATATCTTTTTCAATGGGTACAAGGGCAATATCAATTTGAACGGATTCAGTTTCGGTGGCTTTTACAACAATTACGGTATCGTGATAACCTTTCTTACCAAAGTATAAACTCTTTACCTGGGTGGTTTTAGGAATTAAAAGTTCGTATTCTCCAGTGGCGGATGAAATGGAAGTGTGGCGACTATCTACTTCGTAAATACTGGCATTAGAGATGCTTTTTCCACTTCGTTTATCGGTAATTTTTCCTTTAAAGATATAGTTGAGCTTGAGTTTCTTTCGTTCACGGATTAGTTCTGGACTTTCGTTCTCAAGTAAAACAATGTGGTTACCTACTTCTTTAAAGCGGATGGTTTCGTCAAAAATCAAAGAAAGACCATATCGAATGGTCCTGGATTTCATACTTAAACTGACAATTTTATCTTCTTCAACCAACTGCGGATTGTAAGAGAATCTTACCTGGCCGACAGTTTCAATTTTTTGAAGGATTAGCCGTATGGGAGTGTTCTTTATTTCAACTGAAATGATCTTGTCCAAAATTCCTGTTCGGGCTTGTAAACCCAACGGAACCAATAAAAAAACCAATACAATCAGCCGTTTAAAGTTCATCACAAGATAGGGTGTAGGTGTCGCCACCTTCGGTTTGATTTTTTTGGACGTTTAATCCGTGTACCTCTGCAATTACGTCAAGGACATCTTCGATTGATTCATCTTTATCATGCGAAGTTCGGATAAGCTCATCAGCCATTAATGGACATTCTAAAACCACTTCAGCCGCAAAGATTCCATTTAAAATCTCTACGACATCAATTAAATTAACGGCATCAAACTCCAACTGCCTATCCAACCAATAAAGGTTTACCATGGTTGAGACATCATCTAAGCGCGTAATTTTTCCGGTATGATGATTCATAACTGCCGCTTGTCCTGCGGTTAGAATCACTTTTTCTTTTTCCGATCCAAACTCTACTTTTCCACTTTTTACCGAGACCTCAGTTAAACTATCACCTTCAAGGGCTTTAATATTAAAAGAGGTTCCTAAAACCCGAACGTAAGAATCGTAATGTAAGTCAACAATAAAAGGTTTGCTTTCGTTTCGTTCTACCTCAAAAAAGGCTTCTCCACTCAATTCAACTCTTCGTTCTTCATCATTAAAATCTCCTGAGTAGGCTAAACTCGAATTTTCGTTGAGAGAGATGATAGATCCATCTCCTAGAGTATCAACAAGTATTGAATTGGAAGAAACCAACGTTCCTCCTTCAGGATTTTCTCCTCCAATAAATTTAAAGATGGAGAAAACACCCAATAAAATCACAATTCCGGCGGCAATTCCAATCCATCTTCTGTTAAAGCCAGATGGTTTTAAAGGAATTACTTTTTCTTCTTTGCTGCTAATTTGATTCAAAACCTTATCCCAGGCTTTATCCGTATCAACTGCAACGGGGTGTGGATCCAATTCGCCCGTTAATTCCCAACTGGATTTTAACTGATTAAAATGACTCATGTTTTGATCGGAGGCCAATAACCAACGATCCACAGAAGCTTTTGCCTCAGCAGACAGCTCATCATTGATGTAAGCCATCAAAACGGAATCGTTCATTTCTATTTCTCCTTTCATATCCATCGTCAATAAGATGACAATTCAAACGCAATTTACCCCTATTAGCCCGAAATAAAAAAGGCCAGTGCCAGGAATAAAATGTAATCTGCCAAATCTGTTTTTAAGTGTTTAATGGCACTACCCATTTGATTTTCAACTGTTTTTATACTAATATTTAATTTTTCTGCTATCTCTTTATATTTCAATCCCTCAAAGCGGCTCATGATAAAAATCTTTCTTCGGCCTTCGGGAAGTCTATCAATGGACTGACGAATTTTGTCTTCCAGTTCACTGGCAGCAAATTCATCCTCCACATTGTTTTTTTCCTGATCCATCTCACGCTGATTATGAGCTTTGTATTCTTCCCTGATTTTGATGTGCTTTAACTGATTGTAACAAGCATTTTTAACGGACGAGAATAAATAAGATCGTACAGATTGTATCTCCTGCAGCTTTTCTTTGTTTTCCCATAATTTCACAAAAAAAGCCTGAACCACTTCTTCCGCCGCCTCTAAATCTTCCAGATATTTATTGGCAAAACCACACAGCTCAGCATAGTGACGCTTAAACAGGGTCTCAAAATCGGTCAGGTTAATTGTTTCTTGCTGCTTGTCCAAAACAGTGACAAAGTTAAAGAATCAAAGGGGATAGGGAAAGAAATCACCCCCTTTGATTATGATATAGAACTATTTAGAACGGTCTTATTGATCCTGATCCCGAAACAGTTGATTCTACTTTTGGTGTACCCTTGTAGACAACATCACCACTTCCCGAAATAGTTGCTATTAAGTTATTAATGACATTCACATTACAATCTCCCGATCCTGAAATATCCACTTCACATTCCAATGCTTCTGCATAAAAGGCATGAATTTCTCCTGATCCACTAATCACAATATCATGATGGTTCATAGCTGCTATTGTACGAACATCCAACTCTCCCGATCCGGAAATGGTAGTAGACATTGAGTTGGTTTGTAAACTGTCTAAATCCACATCACCACTTCCACTAATTACTACATCCAAAGCATTGGTGATTAATTTGTTTTTCACATTTACATCTCCTGACCCCGAAATAATAATACCCTCAAGATTAGGTGTCTCAACGTCAAAAATAATGTCGTTTTTACCCTTTAAGCATTTTCCTTTTTTCACATCAATCTCCAAGACGTCTCCTTTTACCTTGGTTTCGATAATCTCCATCACATTTTCACTGGCTGTAATGGTTACTTTTGATTCGGGCCCCTGTACAATATTTACAGTGGATGACATGCTTAGAGCAACTTCGTCAAAATCAGATAGGCTTCGCGTTTCTGTGATGGAATCCCCATCATTCTTATAGCAAAAGACACCTCCCTTTTTACAAGATGTAAATCCGGCTCCTAATAAGACTGCAAGTATTGTTATTTTAATTGTTTTCATGATATAAAATTTCATTGTCGTTTTCTCTAAGACAATCGAAAATAAGTTTCCCCCTATTCGGAATAAAAAAAAATTTATGGTTGGTTAAATTTTAGGATAATTCGCCCGGTGATGTAACCATTTGTTCATCCCCTCATTTTACATTAGAACTTTAAATATTACCGCTTAAAATACTTTTTAAAACCAACTGGTTTGAATTAATATCTTTAATGCACCAAAATTTATCACCATGCTGAAAATTAGCTACAGAATTTTAATGCTGTTGTTACTTCTAGTTGTTGTACAACAGCCCACCTATGCCCAAAAAAAAGGAAAAAAGAAAAAGAAGGGAAGTGAAATGGTTAAGGCCGATCCGCCTTCTTCAAATGGGATAAAGCCTTATAATAAAGTGATCACGAAAAAGGCCAAAACGGATTCGGGCTTGTTCAATGTTCACAAAATCGAAGAAAAATATTACTACGAAATTCCGGATTCTCTTTTTGAGCGTGAAATGCTCATGGTAACTCGAATTTCAAAAACAGCTACCGGACTTGGTTTTGGTGGTGGAAAACAAAACGAACAGGTTTTGAGATGGCAAAAGAAAGATGAGAAAGTTCTTTTGCGCGTGGTTTCGCACCGAATTTATGCGGCGGACTCATTACCAGTTCATGAGGCGGTTGAAAACTCAAATTTCGAGCCTATTTTATCCATTTTTCCAATCAAAGCCTTTAATAAGGATTCAACCTCAACGGTGATTGACGTTACATCCTTATTTACCTCGGACATCAAGTCTCTGGGATTGCCGGTTTACCGTCGAAAACCGTTTAAAGTAACCAATTTGGATAGTAAACGATCGTACATCGAATCAATTAAGAGTTATCCGATCAACATTGAATCGAGACATGTTAAAACTTACAATGCCTTAAGTCCACCATCCAATTACAGTACAGGTTCTATTTCTATTGAGTTAAACAATTCCATGTTGTTATTACCGAAAGAACCGATGAAACGAAGAAATTTTGATGAAAGAGTCGGTTGGTTTACTTCTGCCCAAACAGATTATGGTTTGGAAGACCAAAAGAGTAAAACTGTACGCTATTTGGACAGATGGAGGTTAGAGGTGAAAGATGAAGACATTGAGAAGTTTAAAGCGGGAGAATTGGTAGAACCTAAAAAACCAATTGTTTATTACATCGACCGTGCTACACCAGAGGAGTGGAGACCATTTATTAAACAAGGGGTAGAAGATTGGCAAGTGGCTTTTGAAGCGGCTGGATTTAAAAATGCAATTATTTGTAAATACCCTCCAACTCCTGAAGAAGATCCTGAATGGAGTCCAGAAGATGCCAGAATCTCTGTAATTCGTTACCTGGCTTCTCCAATTCCAAATGCTAATGGTCCGCACGTAAGTGATCCACGATCAGGAGAGATTTTAGAGTCAGATATTAACTGGTATCACAATGTGATGAGCTTGTTAAGAGGGTGGTTCTTCATTCAAACAGCCGCTATTAATCCGGATGCTCAAAAGTATGATTTCGATACAGAGGTGATGGGTCGACTAATTCGATTTGTTTCTTCTCACGAGGTTGGACATACTTTAGGATTGCCGCATAATATGGGATCAAGTGTTGCTTATCCGGTAGATTCTTTACGTTCTCCATCTTTTACTAAAACTTATGGAACGGCACCTTCAATTATGGATTATGCACGATTCAATTATGTTGCGCAACCAGGTGATGGTGATGTAGCTCTGATGCCAAATATTGGGATATATGATAAATATGCCATTAACTGGGGATACCGTCCAATTTTGGATGCTGAAACAGCTGAAGATGAAAAAGAAACTTTAGATAAGTGGATTTTGGAGCATGCAGGTGATCCTTTATACCGATTTGGAAAGCAGCAGTTTGGTGTAATTGACCCAAGCTCACAAACGGAGGACTTAGGGGATGACGCGGTAAAGGCCAGCCAATATGGTATTGCCAATTTGAAACGAATCATGCCAAACCTGATTAAGTGGACTGCTGAACCAGGTAAAAACTATGATGATTTGCAAGAGATGTACGGACATTTGTTATCTCAGTATGGACGTTATATGGGACATGTTTCTTCTAACATTGGTGGAATTTATGAATACTATAAAACCTACGATCAGGAAGGGCCAGTTTATACTCACGTTGACAAAGCACATCAGGAAAAATGTATGCAATTCTTGCACGATGAACTCTTCACAACACCAGAGTGGTTAATTGATCAAAATATCTTTAACAAAATTGAATTCTCAGGAGCTGTTGAGCGAATCAGAAAAATGCAGGTACGGACGTTAAACAGCCTCTTGGATTTTGACCGAATGGGACGTTTAATTGAAAATGAAGTGTTAAACGGAGAGTCGGCTTATACTTTGTTGGATATGATGGAAGGTTTGAGAGAGGGAATTTGGAGTGAGTTAAAAACGGGAGCAACAATTGATGCTTACCGAAGAAACCTTCAAAAAGCTTACATTGACCGAATGAACTATTTAATGACAGATGATGGAATTAATGTGATTATGTTTGGATCGTTCCGTTTTGAAATGAGAGCTTCTATTAACGTAAGCCAGTCTGATGTTCGTTCGATTGTAAAAGCACAGTTAAAAGCGGTTCAATCTTCAGCTAAATCGGCTGTTGGACGAACTTCTGATAAAATGAGTAAATACCACTTACAGGATATCGTTGATAGAGTTGACGACATATTAGACCCCAAATAGTCAATAAAAGCTCCAACTCAAAAGATAGTTGTACGTTATTAAAATAGAAACGACTATTTTAAGGACATGCTGCGTTTGAAAAAAAACACCAGAGGGATCATTGGCCTAAGTTTTGCCCTCTGTTTGGGAGGAATACATTCCTGCTCATTAAACGAAAAAGATTTTCCTACAGATGAGGTGGTTAAGGCCACTTCATCTGCTGAGGAAGAGACAAAAAATCCTGCTCCTAATGATCATTGGAGGCAGATGCGATCTTATCCCAACGGATTTAATAAAGAGGAATTTCTCTTGCGGATGGATGAGGTGCAGGAACATGCATCCTTGTCGGCAGTGAGTCGTGATGTGATTCTATCCAATAGCTGGCAACAAGAAGGTCCTAATAACATTGGTGGACGTTTTAATGTGTTAGAGGCACATCCTACCGATCCTGATATTTTCTATGCTGGAGCGGCCAATGGTGGAATTTTTAAAACAACCGATGGTGGTTCAACCTATACACCCATTTTTGACGATCACGCTTATCTCGCTATCGGAGAAATTAAGCTCGATCCAACCGATCCGGAAAAGATTTGGGTAGGAACCGGTGATCGTAATTTCGGCGGTGGTTCGCACATAGGAAATGGAGTTTACCTTTCTGAAGATGAAGGTGATAGTTGGACACATATGGGACTTGAAGAGATGGGAATTGTTACGGAGATTCACATCGATCCGACTGACCCTGATCGTATTTTTGTTGGAACCTTAGGAAATACCTACGAAAAAACCAATGACCGGGGAGTTTACCGATCTACTGACGGTGGAATGAGCTGGGAAAATGTTCTTTTTGTTTCAGATTCTTCGGGAGTTTGTGATATGGTCATGGACCCTACTAATCCGGATATTTTGTACGCTGGGTTTTTTAACCGAATCAATCTTCCGTTTCAAGCAAAAGTTTCAGGTCCTGATTCGCACATTTTTAAAACCACGGACGGAGGAGATAATTGGACTGAATTGGGCGGTGGATTACCAACGAATGAATCCAGAGTAGGAATTGAAATCGCTCCTTCAAATCCCAATACACTTTATGCGCTCTTTGTGGACAATATCACCTTAAATCCAACAGATGTTTATAAGACGACTGACGGAGGAATGAGCTGGACGGCTCTCAATGTATATGCAAGTGGATTAGATCCTGAAATAATGGGAGGTTTTGGATGGTATTTTGGCCAAATTCACCTCAATCCTTATGATGAAGATCAATTAGTGATTCAAGGGGTTGAGCAGTGGTATTCGCCTGATGGTGGATTGAGTTGGTTCCAAAACGTTCCTGAGTGGGATACCTATGAAGTGCATGCCGATAAGCACGATATTTTGTTTACCTCAGCTACAGGGCAAATTATTGCTACTGATGGTGGAATTTATAAGACCGATGATCTTGGTTTTATTTGGGAGGATATAGATGATATTCCGGTAACTCAATTTTATCACATTGATGTAGATCCTTTAAACGATGGTATTTACGGAGGAGGAGCTCAAGACAATGGTTCTATGCAGGGTAATGGATTGGATCCTGATAATTGGATTCGTTTATTTGGTGGAGACGGATTTCGTCAAACCTGGATGGAGTTGGACGAAGGAGGAAGATACTATGAAACTCAAAATGGTGGATTGTATTATGATGGTCCCTCATCCGGATTGTTATGGATATCACCTCCGGTTTTTGATCCTGACAGGGTAAATTGGGACATGCCTTATGCTGTCAATGAATTTACTCAGGAGCTATTTGTTGGGACCTCACAGATTAAAATAATGCAGTTTGCACCTTGGTCAGGTTATGAAGAAATTAGTGGTGACTTAACGAAAGTAGCATGGGGAGTTTTTGAAGGGAATGAAAGCCAGCATACTGTTTCTGAAATAGAATTGTCGTATTGGGATGAAGGGATGATTTTTGCAGGTACAACAGATGGTTTGGCCTGGAGAGGCGAAGGTGCGGGAACAGATTGGAGTTGGTCTGGAATTTCTGCCGGTTTACCCAATCGTTATTGTACGGCCATTAAATCCTCACCCAATAATGAAGGGGTGGTCTTTATAGCCTTTTCGGGTTATGAACTCAATGATACAGAATCGTATTTGTACAAATCGGAGGATAATGGTGAAAGCTGGACCGATATTTCATCCAATTTACCGTCCATTACGGTAAATGATGTTTTAGTAGTCCCTGGTCACGATGATGATTACATTTTTGCTGCTTTGGACGGAGGAGTTTATTTCAGTGAAAATGGAGGTGAATCTTGGGATTATGTTGGAACCGATTTGCCAATGGCTACCATTTCGGAATTGCATTTGGATGTTCCTAATGAAAAACTCATTGCCGGAACCTACTCCCGTTCTATGTGGTCATATGACATTAGTTGGATTGATAATTTAGAAGAACCTCCATCTATTGGAATTGAAGAATCGGAAGAACAAGCTTTTGTTTGTTATCCAAATCCAGTAAAGGATCTCTTATATTTCCAAAATGTTGTGGTTGACGAGATTGAAATTTACGGTTTAAATGGCCAGTTATTGGGAAGTAAAAAAGTGATTGATGCTGGAAATGTCAAATACATCAATTTGCAGTCTTTACCTAAAGGTACTTATGTGATTAAAGCTGGAACTAAGCAGAAGAAGATTATTCGGGGCTAAGTAGGTTTCGTAATCCTTAAATACTCTACTTCCACCTCCTGGTAAATTTTCTCCAGTTTTAAACCATATTTGGCCAATTCACGATGAATGGTCTCAGGAGCTTCAAATTGCCAGTCCAGATGGATGTCGTAAAAGTCAGTAAGACCGGTTTTATCTAAAATGGGTGTCATGGTTTGTTCTTCCAAATAACCCAACAAGGTTTTTAGTCGAATACGATCACCCATAAAAACTGGACCGTACATTTGGTAAGATCGTTTTTCTAAAGTAGAAACTGGAGGTAATTTAGCCGAGTCTAACACCTCAAGAGCAAATAGACTATCCGTTTTAAGGATTGTATATTCGGCTTTAAAGGGAAGGTGTTGACTCAGAACTTCCTGACCGATGGTATAGATATCTTTTTCAGAATTGGGGGCTACTTCAATAGAAAGGCTATAACGCTCAAACGCCAATTCATCTTCATCAAATCCGTCTACATAAAGTCGAAGGGGAGAGGATAAATCATATGCTCTAACATACAACCACCAGGGAATTGAATTTGTAATTTCCATGGCGTAGGGTATTCTATTTCTATCCTTGACCAAAAAGCGACTTCCTTTTCCTTTTTCGCCTTGCGAAAGAGTATAAGTATAATCGGAAGTGGAGACAGCATCAATAATCTTAGGAGTTTTGTTGGTTTTGGATTGTTGTTCCTCCTTCTTTTTGACAACTTCAATGGGTTGATCATTCATCAACTTTAAAAGCATTTCCTCCTCAACCGTTTTTCCATTTAAAACAGCGCGAACTATTCCTTCACGGTCAATTAATATGGTATGTGGAATGACTTTATAAGGAAATATAGTTTGATGAATTGTGTCGGCTACAATGGTGATTTTTGGTTTTACCGATTCAACATAGTTTTGGAGTCTTAGGCGATTATCTAATGAAACAGCGATAATCTTAATCTCATTACCATATTTTTCCTGATACTCTTCTAGTTTTTTCATTCCACTAATGCAAGGAGTGCACCAGGTGGCCCAAAAATCCAATACAATAGGAGTCCCCTTTAAATCACTTAACCGAATGTCTTTTTGATCACTGTTTAAAACATCTGAAAATGTATAATCTGGGACTTCTTTTCCAATTAAAGAATCTTGCGAGAAAGTAAGGAGAGAAGATAAAGTGACAAAAAGCGACAAGAAAAGGGTCTTAATCATATGAAATTGTACTTGAAAAATGGTAAAACAAGAACTCAAACGAAAATAAAAAGGACTTGGTATAAATGGAGATTAAGTTTGGTTACTCTTCCTCTTCTACCTCAACCCAGCCTTCTTTTTTTAGTTCTTTGATATAATCCTGAATAAGATGGTACCCTTCAAATGTCTCATCCCAAAAGTAAGACCAACGTGTGTAAATGTTTAATGTGAATACGCCTCCATCATGCCGTATTCCTATTCTAATAGGAGGATAAGGAGCCCTGATTTCAAGTGGACCATGTGCAAGGACAAAATCCCCATCCTGCTTAATGGGATAACGCTCAGTCCACGATCCATAAATTAACGGAATAGAACCATCTTCGGCATAGGAAGCAGGAAAAGGAATGGTCATGCCTCTAAAGTAAATCTCGCCCCATACAGGGATCAACTCTTCATTCTCGTTTTGTTCAATTTCAGAATTGAGAAGTTCAAGTGCTTTTTGACAGAGATTATCCACTGAAAAATCATCCAGGTCTACTCGTTTTTCCCCCACCCTTTCTGGCCTTAAATCAATAACGGATGGAATGTTCTTATCTACAAAAAGGGTGAATGGATTCGTAATTCCGTCTGTCGTATAAGGAAAAGGACATAGAACAGTTCCCATCGAAATGTAGTAGTCCATGGAGTAGAATTGAATACCGTTTTTAGCAAACAAAAAAGCAGATGAAATGGCTTTGTGAAGGAGGTCGTAATCGTTGTCTGGAGTCACACCTTCCTGATAGGGAATAACAAGTTGATGAACCCTTCCTGTATCATGATGTCGTTCTATGTCTTTTTTTGAATTCATATTTTGAAAAATAGTTTGTCGTGTTTTTATATTGAATTATTCTTCCTTAACCCAGCCCTCTTTTTTTAGCTCATCCATGTAATTCTGTAAGAAGTGATATCCCTCAAATGCCTCATCCCAAAAGTAAGACCAACGCATATAAATATCTAAAGTGAGTTCTCCTGCCGAATGGCCAACCTCTATCCGAATGGGAGGGTACGGAAGAATCCTTTTATGAGGACCGTGTGCAAGTGCAAATTCTCCGGCTCGTTCAATAGGGTAACGATCCCCTGAGCTTTTATACTCTAACGGAATAAAATCATCCTGAGCATAAGAAATTGGAATGGGAACCGTCATTGCCCTAAAAAAGATGTCATTCCATATCGGAATCAATTCTTCATCTTGATTTTGTTCAATTTCAAAATTGAGAAGTTCAATGGCTTTTTGACAAAGATTATCAACTGAAAAATCATCCAATTCTATTCGTTGTTCACCCACCATTTCTGGCTGTAAATCAATAGCTGCCGGAATGTTTTTGTCGACAAAAACGGTAAAAGGCTTTGTAATTTCTTCAGTTCCATGAGGGTATAGCGCATAAATATCACCCATATAAATGTGAAAATCCATGGAATACAGCTGAATACCTTGTTTAGCAAACAAAAAAACGGCCGAAATGGCTTTATGGAGAAAACGGTAATTGTCCTCGGGTGTTACAACTTCTTCGTAGGGGATAACAAGTCGATGTACCGGTCCCCAATCATGATGTCGTTCTATGCCTTTTTTTGCGCTCATCTTTTGAAAGTAGTTTTTTTGAGGAACAATGAGAAACTTTTTCAAAAAAACAGCTTATACTAGTTGTATGAAGTACCTCCTGTTTATCACATTCTCCTGGCTTAGCCTTTTACTTTTCTCTCAGGGCCGGGGTAAAACCATCACACTTTCTGTCGACGTTTTAGGAGAGCAATATCAAAATCTTCAGTATAAACATCCAATTAATGGCAATTATTCTTTTTTCGTCTATTCCATTTCAAACAAAGAACTAAAAATTTTAAAAAAAGTTTTGCCTGATGATTTATTGCTGATTGAACCTCGTAAGCGATTAGAGGGGACTTCTTTCATCAAGGCCAATAGCTTAAGATATCATTGCCGAATGAAAGGCTTGACATACGTTGATTCAACATCTGATGATAGCAACTTAGAGGAATACGAAAAAACCGCGCAGGAAGAAAGAGATTCGTACTATCAGTCAATCGTAGGGAGTTATTTTGAACCCTATTATTTCAAAAAAACTGAAGTTAGCAATGCGGAGTATCATGAGTTTGTTGATTGGGTAAAAGACTCATTGTTTATGGAATGTATTTACGATTCAGATCTATTCACCGATAAGGAGGTTTTTGAAATGTTGGACATCCCTTACGATATCTATTTTAGTGAGGCAGACTTGGAATGGAAAGAAGCTACAGCTGCAGAACGGGGAATGAATAGAGAACTATTCCCTTTTAAGGAAAACTTTGACTACCGTAAGGAGTTTGGAACAGCCAGGGTAGATAGTGTCACGCAGGAGTTTTATCTTGAGCCAGACAAGCGATTTTACAGACGAAGAACATTGGATGTTTCTAAATTGGAGTATACTTACTACACGTTTGATTTTACGCGTAGATACAGTTACAATGAGGAAACTAAAAGCTTAGAGCCTGATCGTGACTATAAAAAGAGAGATTGGTTTATTATAGAAAATAAAGTGAAAGTTTATCCTGACACAACGGTTTGGATAAAAGAAAACAACTATCCTAAAACGGAAATGCTCACCAATTTGTACTTCTGGCACCCTGCCTTTAACGACTATCCCGTTGTTGGAGTAAGTTGGACACAGGCTAACGCCTTTTGTTTTTGGAAGCAAGAATTATTAAACAGTAAATTAATTCCTGAAGGATCAGAGGTCTCAGTTAGTCTTCCAAGAACATATGAAGTTGAAAATGCAGTTTTGAGTGGAATGGATGCCGAAGCGCAAAAAGGATGGAACAAAATGCCTTTATCAACAGATTTAAAATTGACGAACGAGGAAGGGCTGGAAATTCTCTATGAGGAGCTATATGAGCAAGGAAAACTCGACCGATTTTGGATTACGCAAAAACCTCATTCGGCAAAACAGGTGCTTGGTACCAAACTTTTGAAACAGTTGAAAAAGGAATACAAAAAGGTTGATGATAAGGAGCTGCAAAAAATACTGCCTGTAATTTACAAACGACTTAAGGAGAATTATTTGCCTTCTGGAATTGCTTTTTTGTCTAATAATGTGAGTGAGTGGATGGCTGAGGATAATGCGACGAACTACGATCAACTGGCAGTGTATTACATCAATTATAAACACAATGCATTAGGCATAAACGATACAGGTTCAGATGAGGGAATGCCTGACTGGCAAATGAAGTGGAAAAATGATTATGAAGGTAAACTAATCATGGGGTCCAATTGGTTGGATGAACGTTATGCTTCCGATGGGGGAGTTAATTTCGAAGGAATTTTCCCAACACTTTTTGAGGATGCAGATAGTGCTTATAGCACAGTTGGATTTAGATATGTGGTAAGGCCTAAATTGATTTATAGAACCTATCCACCTGATTAGATTAAAAACCTGAATTTAGAGGTTTAATTCAAGAACTTAAGCAAAAGACAATAATTCGGCACAATTATTGATTCTTGACAATCAGCTCTTTGTGCCATGAAAACTTTTTTGATCGCAATCTTTTTAAGCTCACTTTCAGCAGTGGGTCAATTCAATTTCTTTAAAGGGGATTCTATGTCCGAACGTCCCGGTCTTATCATAAAGACTTCGGCACTCTCTTTACTCAATTGGCGAACACCTACTTCTTATTTGGATATTGGGGCTGAGTTTCGTTTGTATGATTCATTTACCCTGGATGGTGACATTGGTCGTTATTATCGTCCGTTTTGGGGAAGTAATCAGGAATATACTCGTGGTTATTTCAGCGATGTCTCTTTACGTTGGTATCCTAAAAGTTGGGAGGAAACTTATTATTTCGGACTTCAATATCGTTATCAGAAAAAAAAGGCTGTGATAGAAGCTGATTTTTCCGATGCAGGATTGCCTTACACAAAACTCATTGATGTGGATCGTAATTCCAATTTTGTTTATGCTCTTTTTGGCCATTCACGAAAGGTTTTAATTGATCGACTGTACATTGACTGGTCAATTGGTTTGGGAGTAGAACACAGAGTTGGAGTTTTGTCTGGAGTTGCAGATTTTGAACAGGAAGCCATTGAATCCGGGCAGGTTGATGGAACAAAATACGACGAAGAAGCCGGTCGATTTTTACCTGCCTATTATTACGAGATAAAAATTGGATTTAGCTTGTTTTAAGCCAATTCTGTTTAAATTGATTTTCCAAAGCAAAAGTATGTGCCAGCAATCTGATCAGTTTATTTTTTGTTCGTGTGTTGATGGAGCTCCCGAACAAGAGCTGAAGGGAAAACTGCAATGGGCACTCAATCGGTACATCGGTTCACGAGAAACAAACATCAGGGGAAAAATCTTAAAACCCAGTCATCAATTAAATAATGTCCTTAATGTTGATGAGGTAATAGATGCGTTGAATTCTACTAATTGTTTTGATTTTGATTACAATCCTAAGGAGATGGATTGCTTACACTTGAGTAATGGCCTTAAGCATCCGGACTATGCCTATTTTAGTATTGTTTATCGGGATGGAGAATGGCAAAAAGGATCTCATCCCCCGTTCACCTCAGTTTCAGAGAACATTTCCAGAGGCGGTATCAAGTTTATTCCAGAAAAAAAGGAAGATTAATGCTTCATGAAATTTTCGATGATTTCAATGTAAGGATTGGCTTTTAAAACTACCGGGACATCACCATGTCCTGCTCCCTCTACTCTTATAGCTTCTTTATATCCTCCGGAGTGGTTTTCGTAAATCATTTCGCCGTTTGTAATAGCAATATAATCATCTTCAACACCATGCATCCAAAGCAATGGAACATCCACATCTTTGATTTTTTCGACATTGTTAAACTCCAAAGTTGTCATAAACTGTGGATCAACATCCAAAATCAATGAAGATTGAGCCAAATTCTCCACCGAAGACAAAGGCGACTCTAACATAATCTTAGCCGGTTTAAAATCTTCCCGATAAGCAGCTCTATCAATTACCGGAATGCATCCTAAACTAAAGCCATAATAAAAGGTCCGGCCTCCTTCAACTCCCTGACTCCTCAACCAACTTATACTGGCATCTACATCTTCATATAATCCTCTTTCGGTTGGTGTTCCTTCGGACATACCATAACCTCTGTAGTCCATCATAAACACACCGTAATGGTGATGACCAGCAACATGGGCTAATAAATCTACCCGCGTCCAATAGGCATCCATATGCCGTGACTGTCCATGACAGTAAAGAATAACCGTATCTGTGGCAATGGATGAAATATCGCCGATATAAGCACCGTAAATGGTGTATTCCTCTCCACTTTCTTCATCCACAGAGGTCATGCTAACCAATTGTACATTGTCATAGTCCTCCAGCTCATATTCGTCCAATGTTTGCCGTGGAAAGGCCAAACCATCTAAGTTCATTTTTTTACAGCTTGCCAAAGTCAAACAAAGTCCCACTATAAAAGTCCCCCAATATGCTATGTTCCTTGCGTATCTCATCCCTACTTTCTTTGATTAAATAACCAACGGTAACTAATAAAAAATCCGGCTGCTCCTCTTGATCCAGTTAGACTCATATAAGGAATAAAGGCATAAGTATTATCAATGTTTGGTCCCAAAAACTTCAGTTCGGCTGTGAGCTGCCAATTGTTGGTTTTCCCCTTAACAACATGTCCAATTTGAGGATTAAACAACCAGTGTCGAGCTGGATTTTGTTCGTTGACAATATTGGATCCAAACTCAAAGTAGTTATTGAGTCCTACATAAAAATAATTAGACCGTTTTCCATAATTCCAATAGGTATTCAAATCTAACACCGGCCATATTTTTGGTAGATTATTGGGGAAATTATAAATGAACTGAAAAGAGGGTGAAACGGATACATTAGGAAGGTACTTTCGTTGTTTAATGAATCGATGAGTCAACCCTCCTTCTAACTGAGCATTATTAAACAATGCTGCTGTTGTATGCCATGATCCAAAAACAGTAAGGTTAGAGTCTAAACCATAACCTACATCAACTGATGTTAAAGGAATTGGGATGGGGGCTCCAAATTGAATGAGAGGTCCGCCAAAACTTCCACCAACGCTCACTTGTTTTTTATCTAAAGGCTCTACAAAACGTGCCGGAGCACAAGACTGTATAATGCCCGTAAAAAGAATAAGCGCCCAAAAAAATCGCCTTTTTGTCATCATCTGAAAAGGGAAATGATATGTAGTTTTTGGTGGATACATAAATATAGGAAAAAGCAACTTACCCTAAAAATCAAACAGTTTAAACGGTTCAAATGTTTGATAGCTGAATTATTAGATCGAAAAAAGCCTTAAAACCTGACATTTCACCTTTTGGGAGAACCTTAAAATTTGTTAAGAAAGATTTTGATTTGTAAGCCATTCTTTTCGTGCCCGTCTACCTATCAACTTCTAAAATTTTTTGAAAAATGAAAAAAACATCTGTTTTAGTAGGCTTATTATCAGCCGTTTTACTCTTTGCCTCATGTAAGAAAAACAAAAGTGAGGACTTAACATTAAATATTAACGGGCTAGAGGACCTGGGGTCTGCCTACGTGTATGAGGGATGGATTATTGTAGATGGAGAGGCTATTACTACGGGAACTTTTACCGTTGATGCTTCAGGAAGCATGTCAACCAATACTTTCTCTGTAAACAAAAAGAATCTGGAAGATGCTTCTTCTTTTGTTTTGACAATTGAACCAGCAAATGATTCAGATCCAGCACCTTCTGCCGTACATATCTTGGCCGGAGATTTTTCGGATTCAGAAGCTTCTTTGAGTGTTTCTCATGCATCTGCAATTGGAACTGACTTTACCGCAGCAACTGGAACGTATATGTTGGCAACTCCAACTGACGGAACAATGGATGATGAAACCAGCGGAGTTTGGTTCATCGATCCAGCAACGGGAACTGCAGGTTTGAACTTGCCAACTTTACCTGCCGGATGGGCTTATGAAGGATGGGCAGTTATTGACGGAACGCCAGTTTCTACCGGAACTTTCACAGCTACAAATGTAGCGGATAATGATGCTCCTTACAGTGGATCAACTGCCGGACCAGCTTTTCCAGGAGAGGATTTCTTAATGAATGCTCCAAGTGGTTTGACGTTCCCAACAGATTTGTCGGGAAGAACAATTGTAATTTCTGTTGAGCCATCACCAGATAACAGTGCAAATCCATTCTTGCTAAAACCTTTGGTACATGAATTACCATCACCAGCAGGATCAGGTGTTGCATATAACATGAACAACAATGCTTCTGCAACAAATCCAACAGGAACGGCAAGTAGATAAGATATAAAGGATCTTCATCCTAAACTACAAAGGCGGAACTCCCAAAAGAGTTCCGCCTTTTTTTGTGAAATTTTGTTACGAACGGATAATTTTTCCCCGAATAAGCCCCAAAGAACTTTGAACTTCCAATAGGTAAACACCTCTTGCATATTGGCTCATATCCAAATCAAAATCCGAACTCAAAATAGTTCCGCTTTCCATTAATTGACCATTGAGTCCAACTAAGCGGTAAGTCATTCCTTCTAAGAAATAGGATAACGTAATATGAATAGAGGATGAGGTTGGATTTGGAAAAGAGTTAAAGGTGGAGGGAGTTTCTTCTGTTTGCCCAACCACATCTGCCGAACAATCACCAGGAATGTTAGCATCCAACCAATCAATTCGATCGGAAATCCAGTTTTTCAAATAGCTAATTTCAGCTGCATAAGTTGTTGGAATAGGCTCTGGTTCGGACCAAATTGCTTCGCCTAAAACATCCCATTTGGTAAAGTTTCTGTCTTTGGGTGTGTCCAGTAAATTGGCATTAACATCAATCCAATCATAAATTGAATCCTTATGCAAGTGATTGGCCCGGTGCAATTCCCAACGACATTTTAAATGATTTTGAAAAAGTGGATCCGCCATAAGTTTATTGTACCACTGCGGTAAGGTATTGTAGTCTTCACAATCGGGATGCTCCTGGGTGTAATTCCACCCCTCAGTTTCATGGCCTCCACATACAGTTGATAAACCATAAGTTTGGTCAAAATCCCACATGGGTCCGGCTTTGAACTTATTACCTGCTCCCACCTTTTCTTTGTGGATGTAAGAACTCAACTTATAACCATCCGAATTTCTGCTGAGTTCGTTGATAATGATAAAATCAGCAAAAGAGGTGAGATCAATGTACTGACTATAATGTTTACCTAAACTGTTATGGTAAGTTGGACTCCAAAGTGCCTCCTCAAACTCATCCATAAAATTTTCGATGTAAGCCGCCTGTTCGGGTTGAATTTTATCCGCTTTTGGATAGTACCATTGATAAAACATGGGGTCACCAGCAAGTGAATTATAATTGGACTCAAACCCCTGAGGATCATCTTCCAACCAATCAATCCGCAAAATGTAACCTCCAGTACGTTCGGGCCCTGAAATATCTGTGGTTTTAAGTTTGGCAATGTCTACTCTGTTTTTGTCTCGTTTAATACGTTCGGTTAAAATGTAAACGCCACGGTATTCATCATTGATCATGAGTTCAACATAACGCCAACGAGCTGCATAATGTCCCATTTCCTGCATGAAATAAAAACTCATAGGAATTCTGAGTAGGGACTTATCAATTACCATAGCATGCAAAATCCAATCTTCCTCTTTGGGCATTCCCAATAAAGCAACCGAACTATCAGCACCAGTGGGTGTACGAAGCTCAATAGAGTAGGTCTTTTTATCAAAACCTTGCGTAGAATTTCCTCGGGTTTCTATTCCAATGGGGCCATCATAATCTGTAAAAGGATCATTGACATTGTTAAACACACTTTCCCCATTAATAATTCCCATAGTAGCGGTAATTTTGGGGTCGTCCGGAATTTCATCCCCATCAGTGTAAATTTTGATGATGGGTAAATTAGATGTGGTTAAGGTTTGTGCTGAACTATAAAAGCAAATAAATAGTAAACAGCAAATGATAGAAAAAGGTAGCATTTTCATAATAGGTGATGTTTTTATGGATAAAACAGGCTCGATCCAATAAACCCTACCCTCTAAAAGTAAAAAAATAGAATGGATTGATTTTCATTGTCTCTAAATGAAGCTGGAAGCTAGAGAGTTGAGTAGAAAGATTAACGAACCAGCACAATTAACCAAACTCCTACCATCTTTATCCTATCTGCAGCCCCACAATCTTGATACTCTTATAATTTCTACCCCTCCATACACCAGTCTTTCATCCTTAAGCGCAGCGATCTTATATCTTTCTACTTTATACCAACTTACTTTATACTCTACTTCAATTCCTTTTTGCTTTTCTTTTTTCGCGACGTTCCTGACGTTTTAATTTTCGTTCGTCTCGTTTTGAAGGTGCACTGACATAAAATACACTAAGGTTTACTTTTTCCTTTTCCAGCTGAATTTCAAAAAGAGAGCCACTAAGCATTTTGTCTGTTAAATCAACACTCGCAGATTGATACATTATATCTTCAACAGTGAGCGTAAGTGAAGAATCGGTCAATGATTTTGGAATTTGCAGGGTGAAAAATCCATCAAAATCGGTTGTAGCGCCAATTTGGAATTCTTTTAGGTAGACTTTGACAAATGTGAGTGGCTCATTGGTTTCAGAATCTGTTACCATTCCTCTAATGGTGACTTTTGTCGAATCATCCTTCACTACATTTAAAGGTTCAATATTCTTCTCCTCTTCTTCCAAATAAAAAACAGGATGGGTTTCACTAGCTGAATGGGCATAGACTTTTTGTCCACTTAAGGCACCCATTAAAAAAAGAGACGCCATTGCTTGCTTAAGTAAAGGGCTGGAATCCTTTTTCTCGGGCATCCAATTATCCAACTGTTTTTGAGAATACAGTCCGCAAGTGGTATTTCCGCTTTCTGTTTGTATGGCTTTGATTTTACCCCAGGACATTTTCCTAAAATCAACAATGGTATTGGCACATTTAGCACACAATCTACCTCCCGGAACTGCCTCCATCTCAATCCATTTTTGATCACATGGAATTGGTTTCTTCATCATATATTAAAGATACGTTCTTGATAGAAATTCCATAAACTACCGAGCAAAAAAAATAGGGGCTTTTTTAAGTCCCTATCTCATTCATATTAAAATTTCTAAGAGTTCCAGAACTTGTTTAAAGCTCTTCGTTCTTTGGTAGTTGGACGTCCTAAACCGTTTTGTCGATATTGGCGTTGACTTTCCTGATACAATTTGTACTTTTCTATTTCCTCCTGTGGAGTGATGTCACGCAGGTAATTTTCAACCAATTTTGCACCTACTCTTTTGTCCAGAAGATCCAGAACTTTGTAGCGGAAAAGTGCTGTATTTTTCTTAATGGTAATTTCATCATCAATCTTTACCACATAAGAAGGTTTTACCACGGCGTCATTTACCAAAACTTTGTTGCTCTTGCACCAATTAGATGCCATGCTGCGGGTTTTAGCTAAACGAACCGCCCAAACGTATTTGTCAACTCGACTCAAAATTAAAATGAGCTTCCAGCTCCCATATCTTCCTCGTCCTCGTAGTCTTCAAAAATCTCGTCACCGTATTCCTCGTAGTTTTCTAATAACTCAGCAAGTTCAAGCAGTGTAACAAAGTACTCAGCTCTCCACAGTTTTGATCGAGTAGTAGAGTTACCTCCACCAGTAATGGTCACCTCATCAGGAGCTTCTTCATCTAAATTGTAATCCCATGTTTCAGGTACTACTAAAGCTCCTTTAATAACGTATGCGTCATATCCTTTATAAACTTCACCTTCGTATTCAAACTCATGCTCTAATTCTTCCAATAAAGCAGAGTAATCAGTTCCGGCAGTATACTTAATGTTCTCTACAATGTAATCTTCTTTTGTTAGATTCAAATTGTAGGCGTATTCATAATCGTCCTCATCTAATTCAAAATCTTCATCTACAACTAAACTGTCCGTAACGGTTTCGGCCAAAACATGGTATTTTCCGTAAGGAAGCTCAATTTCCTCTGTAGTGTAGCTTGAAAGACTTAACTCAATGGTTGTATCGTCTGAAGTAATGGTAACATCAACAAGTGTATCTGCTGCATTATCTACTGTTACATAGGCTGTGGATTCGTAATCCATCAAATCATCCCAAAAGTCGTCATCACCACTGCTAAAGCAAGAAGTAAGAATTACGGTTGGAACAAAAAGAATAAAAAGGTATTTGATATTGTTCATAGTATGGTTTTAAAGAAACAAAGTAAGCTTATTTTAACAAGAAATAGACAGAATTATAAGTTTTTCAATTCTTCTTTGAGTTTTTTGGTCAATGATTTTACAACAAGCTCATAGGAATCATCGATCCATTCATAAATTTTTTGGTCTGGGGCATCGGCTCCATTGGTCACCGTATTCCAATGTTTTTTACTCATATGGTAACCTGGCTTTACAGCATGATACTCCTCTCTCAATTCCAAGGCCAGTTCAGGATCACATTTAAGGTTAATGCTCTCAAATAATTCCAAACCTGTTAAGGCAAACATTTTGCCCATAACCTTAAAAACCAAGGTGTTTTCATCAAAGGGAAATTCTTCTGTTACCCCAGCTTTGCTCATGCAATAATCTCTGAATTCTTCTATGTTCATTTATGTTTTTGATTTGTTAAAGTGAAGCTACCAAAAATTTAGTTTTGCCTATGTTTTCGGAGTCTTTATTCCACTTTCAGAAAAATATTCGTCTTGCCAAATAGAAATTAGAGGGTCAGAATCCTATAATTCACAATGAATTTACGTTTTTTAGTTTGATGCTTGATGGGGGAAATCCTATATTTGCCACACTAAATTAAAAAGATGAGTTTATTAACAGTAGGAAGCGTTGCATTTGATGCTATTGAAACGCCATTTGGAAAAACAGATAAAATCATTGGTGGAGCAGGTACTTACATTGCTCTGTCATCGTCATATTTTACTTCTGATCAGAAAATTGTATCCGTTGTAGGAGAAGATTTTCCGAACGAAACATTGGAAGATTTGAAAGGTCGTGGAGTTGATATTGAAGGAATTCAAATCAAAGAAGGTGAAAAAACGTTCTTTTGGTCAGGAAAATATCACAACGACATGAACAGTCGTGATACTTTGGTGACGGAATTGAATGTATTGGAGAACTTTGATCCAATTATTCCGGAAAACTATCAGGGAGTTGATTTTTTGATGTTAGGAAACTTGGCACCAGCTGTTCAGCGACAAGTAATTGAGCGCTTAAATGAGCGTCCAAAGTTAATTGCCATGGATACCATGAACTTTTGGATGGACATTGCTTGGGATGACCTAATGGAAACAGTTGCAATGGTAGACGTTTTAATCATCAATGATGAAGAAGCTCGTCAAATGTCTAAAGAATATAGCCTTGTAAAAGCGGCTAAAATCATCATGGACATGGGACCTAAATACTTAATCATTAAAAAAGGAGAGCACGGAGCTTTGTTGTTTGACAAAGAGATGAATGTATTCTTCGCTCCAGCCCTTCCATTAGAAGAAGTATTTGATCCAACTGGTGCAGGAGATACTTTTGCAGGAGGTTTCGTTGGATATTTGGCAAAAACTGACGATATTTCTTTTGAGAATATGAAAAGAGCTGTGATCATGGGATCGGCAATGGCATCTTTTTGTGTAGAGAAATTTGGAACGGAAAGATTACAAAATCTGGACGGAGCTGAAATTGATGCAAGAGTAGAATCTTTTGTAAGCTTGGCTCATTTTCAAATGGAAAGCGTATTCTAATCAGAATATTTGATTAAACACCCTTCATTAAATCGACAGATGAAAGCTGAAATCGTTGAGAAAATAAGAGAACTTTCCGAAAAGGAGAAAGTATTGGAATTTGCAGAGGAATTCAATGAATTAGTATCGGAATTTTACCGCATTCAAGAAGAAGAAGAGCTAGCGTGGGAACGCTCAAAATTAGCTCGAATTGAAGCGGGAGAAAAGCCGGAATCCATTGAAAAACCTGTTTATGAGTTTTTGGAAGAGTTCAAATTGGTTGGAAACGTTTTTAAGGAAAAGAAAAACGTTGAGCTAAGAGAAATCAAAGAGCGGGAAAAGCAAAATCTGGAGAAAAAACGAACGTATATTGCGGCTTTGAAAGACCTCATTCAAAATGAGGAAAACATTGGACGAGCAATAGGTCGTTTTCGTGATATTCAAGAGGGGTGGAAGGAAGTTGGACCTATTCCACGGGACAAACGTCAGGAAATTCAAAAAGAATTTACTGGTTTGGTAGACAGCTTCCAGTATAACATCAATATCTATAAAGAGATTAAAGATCACGATCTTAATCGTAATCTGAAATTGAAAAAAGAACTGGTTGACCGTTTAAAAGTGTTGCTTGAACAGGATAAGATCAGAGATATTGAAAAGAACCTTCATGCTATTCAGGATGAATGGAACTCGGTAGGTGGAACACATCAGGAAGAGTGGGAAAAAGTGAAAGAGGAATATTGGGAAGCAGTAAATGCTGTTTATGCCAAGATTAAGGTGTTCTACGAGGGTCGTCGTGAGCAACAGGCCGAAAATATTGAGAAAAAGAAAGAGCTGATTGAAAAGGCGAAAGAGGTGAATGGTGGATCATTTGATTCGCACAAGTCCTGGAAAAAAGCAACAGATCTTATTTTAGAATTGCAGGCCGAATGGAAAAAAATTGGCTACGGTTCAAAAGAAGAAAATGATGTTGTTTGGAAAGATTTCCGAGCAGTATGTGATGACTTTTTTGGCCGTAAAAAAGAATTCTATGATGGTCAAAACGATGCTTTTGGTCAAATAAAAGATGCCAAAGAAAAGCTCATTGAAGAAGCGAATCAATTAAAAGATTCGACAGACTGGAAAGGGACGACCCAAAAGATTTTGAATTTGCAAAAGCAATGGAAAAATGCTGGTTCGGCTGGTCCAAGACACGAAAATAAACTCTGGAAACGTTTCCGTGAACCAATTGATTTCTTCTTTGCTGCTAAAGAGGGCCATTTTGGAGCAATGGATGAGGCCAATCAGGATAATCTGAAGAAAAAAGAAGAGCTGATTGAGCAAATCAAAGCTTATGAGCCAGATGCAGATCCAAAAAAAGCAATCGAAGCTCTTCGTTCTTACTCAGAACAATTTGCGGCAATTGGTCACGTTCCAAAAGCTGATAAGGATAAGATTTATAAGGCTTATAAAGAGGCACTAGATGCCAAATATGAAGGTCTTAAATTGGATAAAGAAGAAAAGGAAAGAGTTTTGTTTCAGGCAAAACTGGATTCGATTTTGGGAAGTTCTAACAAAGAACATTTGTTGCAAAAAGAACGAAACTTTATTCGATCTAAAATCGACAATATCAATAAAGAAATCAATCAATACGAAACCAATCTCGGGTTCTTTGCTAATGCTGATGAGAATAATCCATTGTTTAAAAATGTGATGAAAAACATTGAGCAATCAAAGGAACAAATTGATGGCTGGAAGGTAAGATTGAAAATGATCCGAGAGGCAGAGAAAGAAGCAGAAAAGGAGAATGAATAGAGCCGTTAACATCTTCTCTTTTGTTGTGGCATTTGTTTATGTTGCACTTGCGGTGGCGATTGTTTATGACCTTTCTATTTCGTCTATGCTCACCCTAAAAGGCATGCCTTTTAAAACCGAGATATTGGTAGGGTTATCCTTATTGTTACTACTCTTTGGACTAATTCGCGTGGTGAGAAGATTACAAGGGGTAAAGGACATGAAAAAGTTCTCCCTTTTCACTTTTGAAGCGCCTATTGCTGCTGGAGTTCGTAATTATTCCATCGTCAATACAATTTTGGAGATTTCTTTCATGATTGCGTTAATGGTATTGAGCATTGAAATGTCCAAATTACATCCTGAGTATACATTGCCGATGATTGCAAGCACAGCCTTTTTAGCGTTGGAGTCTATTTTGTTTTTGGTGCGAATTTTAAGGGGTGGACGGGAGTTCAGAATAGGAATAAACAAGAACGTTGTTGCTTATTTTGACCGTGAAATGCACTTGTATTATTACACGGGCTTGCAAAGAGTAGAGCTGCATCAAAGTGATCTTATTAACTTTAAGTATAAAGAAGACCTCAATATTTTTCTTCCAATTTCGGTTATCCGTAAAGAAGACCGAAAGGTCTTCAAGGAGGAGTTGATCAAGGTACTGAGCGAGAAAAATGTCTATATTGACGACGCATTCAGAGCCTGGGCAGAATGATACGTCAGTTGCTTAATACCTATAAAGTACCACTTTTACTCACCCTTTTATTAGCGGTTATCCATTTTTCTTCTAAGGATTTTACCAATCCTTATGAGCGTCCAATTGCTGGTGATGCACAGGCCTATTATGCTTATTTACCAGCCCTCTTTATTTATCAGGATCTGGACTATTCTTTCACCAAAGAGATGAATGAAAAGTACTATCCGCCTAATTACGGAAAGTCTTTTGTTAAGGAGGTGGAGGGAGGTGAAAAGGTGAATAAGACTTTTCCTGGGGTAGCTATTCTGTATGCCCCCTTCTTTTTTATGGCGCATGCCATAGCTCTCATCTTTGATCTAGATGCGGATGGATATTCAAATATTTATCAATTCTTTTTCCTTTTTGGGTTTTGGGTTTATTTCCTTTTTGGGCTGAGTTTTTATCAAAAAGTGCTAAAAAAACTTGGTTTTGAGTCAAAATTGATCAATTTTTCAATGATTTTGATCGTTTTGGCCACAAATGTCTTTTTCTATACCATCTATGATCAGTCGGTCACGCACATTCACAATTTCTTCCTCATTAATCTATTGTTGTATTGCTTGTTTCGCTTCAAGGAAAGTAGTCGCTATGGTTGGATAGGGATGGCTGTTTTGCTCTTGGCATTAATTGGAATTACGCGACCTACTAATGCAATGGTGGTGGGATTAATCTTCTTCTTTTTTCCAGGAATCGAATTTTACAAATCACTATTTAAGCTGTTAAAACAACCTTTAAGCATATTAAAAACGTTTTTAATCGGATTAACCGTGTTTTCAATTCCTTTTTTACTATGGAAAGCCCAAACAGGCCATTGGGTTGTTTATTCTTATGGAGAGGAAGGGTTTAATTTTTCAAATCCACACTGGCGAGAGTTTTTGTTTTCCTATACTAAAGGATGGATGACTTATACTCCCATTGTTTTATTCATTCTAATTCCGGGTCTGGTACTGTTGTTTATGAAAAACAAAAAACGGGCTTTGATAGCCATTGCGTTTTATGTTTTTGGAATTTTCGTTTTTAGTAGCTGGTGGTGCTGGTATTACGGTGCCGGAATGAGCCAAAGGGTGATGATTGATCATTATATTTTATTGGGCTTTTTGCTGATTCTGATTCTAGAAAAAATAAGGGAAGGCAAATTGTGGCTAAAAGGACTTACAGCCTTATTGGCTGTCGGATTTATTGGTTTAAATATTGCCCAGGCTTATCAAATTCGTCGAGGAATTATTCCCATGGGTTCTGCAACAGAAGAACAATACTGGGACAACTTTCTAAACTTTGACAAAAAGGCGAAAATCTATCCGCTTGACCATTGGGATTTGGAAGAAGTTCAGGAGCTAAGCTTTTCCCCGGAATTTTTACCAGAATTTAGCTTAAAAACGGCGGAGGATTTGGAAGGACATTGGACCATACATGTTTCTTCACATTATCATTTTGCAAGTGGAAATTCCTGCCAGCTAAAAAACATCCGAAAGGGTTCTAAGCTTATTTTTTCATTTGATGCCCGATCAAGAACAGAGGCAGAAAATACCCGTTTGGTGGTGGACTTAAAATCGTCCGAAAATAGTCAGCAGAAAACCTTTAATATTACCCCTTTCTTAAAAAAAGACGAATGGGTACGAATTGAGTATATGGTTGAACCTACTCAATTGGTAGATACCATCAAATACCATTTTTGGAATGGAGGTTCTGAAGAAAAAGTGGAGTTTAGAGATATGCAAATTCGCCACTTCTTCTCTGACGAATACCGTTAAAGTAATGCAGACCAACATCCTGTTGCGGATAAAAGATGAGGGATTCCGCTCTAAAGGAAATTTTATAGCTTTAACTTAGCATTCGTGAGTATTACAAATCCACATAAAATTGTCATTTCCCGTACCGATAGTATTGGAGATGTGGTTTTGACCCTTCCTTTAGCCGGAATTTTAAAAGAGCATTTTCCATCGGCTCAAATCGTATTTTTGGGAAATACCTACACCAGACCCATTATTCAATGTTGTCCGCATGTAGATGAAATATGGGAGTGGGCCGAACTTGAAAAAAAGGGAGATGATGAATTAATTGAGTGGTTAGCTTCACAGGAGGTTGATACCTTCATCCATGTTTTCCCAAGGAAAGAATTGGCAAAAAAGGTGAAGAAGGCCAGAATTCCAAATCGAATTGGAACGTCTCATCGCCTGTACCACCTTAGTACCTGCAACCATCGTCCTAATTTCAGCCGTAAAAGGTCGGATTTACACGAATCTCAACTCAATTGTAAGTTACTGCAACCTCTAGGAATAAGTAAATTCTATAGTTTGGCAGAATTGACCGAATATGCAGGATTTAAAAATCCGAATGTACTTCCCGAAAAGTTCAGCAGTTTATTTCCAATTGGGAAGAAAAAAATTATTCTGCATCCCAAATCCCAAGGATCTGCTGTTGAATGGCCATTAGAGGACTTTGTGAAGCTGATGAACGAATTATCAGCTGATGAGCATGAAATATTCGTAACAGGAACCGAAAAGGAGGCAGAAATGTTCCGAAAACAATTACCACAGGCAAATTATATACACGATATGGGTGGTAAAATGACGCTTGAGGAATTAATCTCTTTTATTGAGCAAGCAGATTATTTGGTTGCAGCCAGTACAGGACCTCTACACATTGCCGGAATGTGTGGAATTCATACAATTGGTTTATTTTCGACCATAAAACCTATTCATGCTGGAAGATGGAAGCCTCTGGGAATCAATACGATAGTGTTTGAAGATAAAAAAAATTTAAAAAATCCCCAACCATTAGCAGTTGACTATCGTGATATAGTACAAGAGATACAACGGGATCCCTAAAAAAGAGATAAGTCCAACTAACCTAGCCGGACTTATCAACTTTTGAAATGAAAAAAACTACTTACTCTGTGCTTAAATGTACGGAGTTTCTTTGTTTAAAACAAATTTTTATTCAAAATATATGCTGATCTGTATCTTTTTTCGATTCAGACAGTTTACTCGCTGATTTAAAAGTGCTCATTTTACATTTTGGCATCGAATTTGTTTTTCCCTCTGTACTGAACCATAAAATTTAAAGTATGAAAAAGTTAGCATTAACATTATTTGCGGCAGGTTTTATACTGATAGGAAAGAGTGCCGCAATCTTTTTTGAAGACGGGGAAAAAATGAAACCGTTTAAAAAGGTAGAACAAAAAGCATTTAAACCAGGAGAAAAACTACGTTATCGAATGACCTATGGGATTTTTGACGCTGGTGAAGCAATTCTTCGGGTAGATTTGAGCGATAAAAAGGTGAAAGGGAGAAAGCTATGGAGAGTTCAGGGAACCGGAAAGACGATATCAGCATTTGAATGGTTTTATAAGGTAAACGACCGCTATGAGTCTTATATGGACTCGGAAGGAATGTTCCCTTGGATGTTTGTGCGGAGGATAAATGAGGGAGGTTACAAGTTGAATCAGGATTACACCTTTTTTCAGCATCAAAATAAAGTGGATAATGGAGAGGGGAAGAAGTTTGATACGCCTGATTTGGTACAGGACATGATTTCTGCTTTCTATTATGCAAGAACGTTTGATTTCTCTAAAGCCAAAATGGATGAGCGTTTTTTAGTAAATATCTTCATGGATGATGAACTTTATCCTACAGAGATTAAATACAAGGGAAAAGAGGTTGTGAAAATTAGAAAGGGAAAATTCCTTTGCCACAAATTTGCTCCTGTTGTACAGGAAGGACGAGTGTTTACTTCTGAGGAAGATCTAACGGTTTACATTTCGGCGGATGAAAATAAAATTCCAGTTCTGGCTAAAGCCAAATTACAGGTAGGTTCTATGAAAATGCACTTGGTAGAGTGGGAAGGACTTGCCAATAAATTAGCCAAGATAGACTAGACATAAAACTTAAAAAAACCAAAAACTTTATGGTTTAGTAGTTAGACCGGTTATTTCCATTTGAGATGATCGGTCTTTTTAGTTACTTTGGCTGATATGCACTTAAGTAGATATTTGAAACACTCAATTTTCTTGATAACCGTATTGTCTTTTTTGGCCTTTAAGGCTTCTCAAGAGACGGATGAGGAAATTGTTTTTGAAACTTCCGAAGCTGATTTGAAATATGGTCAATATTCCTGGAAACTCTTTTGGGTAGAGGGAGATTCGGTGATCATTACATCATCCATCCGTTATAAAGATGGTTTGGAGCGAAAAAACAATCATCATTTTTACGGTAGGGTGATTGCCAGTGATGCTTACGACTACGAGTTTGTTCCTTCTTTTGAATTCTATGCCGAAGGTTGCCAAAAGCCATCTTACGAATATTTGAACTCGGATTCTATTCAAATCGACTTTGATCCAATCATGCAAGAAAAGTTAAAAGGTTGGACGTTGGATATCGAATCCAAAACTGGCTTTTCGTACCATACAAAGTTAGATGGAAAACCAATCGTCCTAAAAATTCAGGATGTTGGTAAATCAGTCAATAAAATTCCATATCAAATGAGCTTTCAATCTCCTTTTCCAAATGACCTTAAATCCTTTAAGCTCATTGGAGGATATAATTGCGCTACTTACATTTCCGCTTTCAAAATAACCGATCGTAAATACTATTTGAATAAGACAGAAAAAGGAGTGAAAGTAATTCAACTTCTCCGGCCTCATCCAAATAAAGAATACGGAGATTGTGATTATTGTAAAAAGGAATTCATGCTTTATCCAGTTTCAAATTAGGAGATAGCTAAACAACCATCGTTCTATCATACTGTCTTTTTCTTGAATTCATCGTACTTTTCATATGCTAGTGCAATGATCTAACTATCTTTTGTCTAAAAAATACCTCCAACCTGACTAAAATCACATTTTTTCACCCTCACATTTTAGGAAACATTGTCTACCTTTAAAGGCACTAAAAGTCCATCTATGGAAATCAAGGAAAGCACACTCGATCGAGTAAAACGATTAAAGGAAAAATATGCATTAATTGGTCAGGATATTGATTCATATCTGGACGGTTTAATCTATGCAAACCCACTTACCTACTGGGATTATATTGAAGTTGATAGTTTATTGAGTCTTCAAAAACCTAAAACGGATTTTCCGGATGAGAAGATCTTCATTGTCTATCATCAAATTACAGAATTGTATTTTTCACTGATTTCACATGAGCTGGAGCAGATTTGTAAGAACGGAAAAAACATTTCTGATGCAGGGCAGGATTTGGGTTGGAAAGATAATCTGGATGTAAATTTCTTCATAGAGCGTTTAAAGCGGGTTAACAAATACTTTGAGGCATTGACCCGTTCGTTTGATATTATGCGTTTTGGGATGGAGAAGGAGCAATTTACTAAGTTCAGAATGTCACTTTTGTCAGCGAGTGGATTTCAAACGGCGAGTTATCGTTACATCGAAATTGCGAGTACAGATTTGAAGAATTTAGTTCACGAAAGTAAAAGAGAAGAACTGTGGAATGCGGATTATCATGAGCAGTTGGATAACATTTACTGGCGTAGAGGTGCTGTTGTGGCTGATACGGGTGAAAAAACACTCACTTTAAGAGATTTTGAAAATAAATATTTAGCCGATTTTCATCGATTTGCAGATGAATATCAACCCATTAATATTTGGAAAAAGTACCAGGAACTTTCGGCAGAGGATCAAAAGAATCCATTGCTTATTCAACGACTAAGAGAGTTGGATATTAATGTGAATGTGAACTGGCCTTTGGTACATTACAGAACGGCTGTACATTATATGGGGGGAGCAGCAGGTGATGAAAAAGGAACTGGTGGAACGAACTGGAAAAAATACCTTCCGCCTCGTTTTCAACGCCGAATTTTTTATCCGGAATTGTGGTCTGAGACAGAAATTGAAGAATGGGGAAAATCTTGGGTAGAGGAAGTATTGGCTGAGTCGCTTAAAACAGAAGAAAAACTAAAAGACGAACTATAAATGGATAGGAGTTTAAAAGCATCTGCTGAAATTATAATCAACGCTACTGCCGAAGAAGTGTGGGATGCTTTGGTGAACCCCGAAAAGATTAAAGTTTACCTTTTTGGAACTGAAACAATCACTGATTGGAAAGTGGGAAGTCCCATTATCTTTCAGGGAGTGTACGATGGATATAAATATCAGGACAAGGGAAACGTGTTGGAAAATGTACCCAATCAATTTTTGAAATATGCCTACTGGGCACAATATTCTGGCCTGGAGGATAAAGAAGAAAACTACTCGCACGTTTCCCTTTCTATAAAATCACTTTCTCCAAATCAACAGCAATTAAGCTGGCTGCAAGAAGGTTTTAGCAAACCAGAAATGCAGGATCATACTCAAAAGGGTCTTCCTGACATTTTAAATAGCATCAAAGATTTGGTGGAGAAGACCTAAGATTTATTAATTGTTTTCTGTTACATTTTTTTAGCTCGAAATAGTTTGACCTTTATCTCAGTATTGTTGGGGTCAATTTCCAAAGCCTGTTCATAGTATTTCGAAGCAGTAGTGTAAGCATGAATTTCCATGTTGCGATCTCCTTTTTTAATCAAAGAATTGACACTTTCTTTAGTTTTCTGATGTTCAATTCTTTCTTCATTTTGATTCAGTTCATATTGTCCGTAGTGAACGTATAGGAGTATAGATAAGCCTGCAAAGAGCAGAGAACCACCAAATAGACTGATGCGGCTCAACAAGGATTCTTTTTGCTTTTGAGAAGGGGTAAACTTTCTTCTTTGAGCATGATAAGTAACTGTATCGTGCTCTTGCTTTTTTCGTCTTTCGAACATCTTCTTTGGGAAGAGCTTGTTGACGAATCGTTTATTTCCGTTTCCCAAAAAGGTCATATAAGGAAAGTACGAAAAAAGAAAACTTAAAGCAAACAATTTTAGCAAAAAACTAAAATTGAAATCATTTGTACAAAATGCCTTCCGTCTTTGAATAGAATTCCGGATTGCAAATGAGCTGTTTAGTTGGTATATAAACCTTGATGCCTGAATGTGGTAAGTTCACTGCGAGTTCGCCACAATTTATACCGTAATAAGCGGCTCCACAAGCTTTTTTGAAAGTAGTTTGAGTTCTTTTAACCAAATTGGAACAAAAGAGGCTTTTGGCCGAAAAACTAATTCCATTGGCATGAACATCTAATTGACCCGAGAAAGGGTAAATTGCTGGTGGATGTTCTGCACTAAGTGACTTTAAAATAGAATCTGGAGTGGTTTTGAGCACTTGAACGTATTTTTCCTCACTGAGCTGATCAAATTGGGGCAGTTTAACCTCCTCGACATATTGAAAAGGTTGATCAACCAAATGGGCAAAAAGTAGTTGTCCGTAACGGTGATCCCCAACATTAAAGCCTTGAATATCGAGTTCCAACAGTTCAATTTTTTCTTGATGAATGATTTGAAAAACAGAGTCCAAATAACTCCCAAATTCAGCCAAATCCATTCCCGGATGTTCTTCATTGAAATACTTCTTCTTAAAATATTCAATCTTTAAAAAAGCCTTTTGCCCTTCAATTTTGAATTGATAAGGGGAGGTATTAGTAGACTCTTCTTGACGAGAAGTTAAAAACTCACCTTTTGTTCGTGCCCAAATAGTATCTGTCCTAATAGTTTCGTTTTGATATTGACTTTCAAGAATGTAAAAGGAAGGCTGTTCCCAAAAATTGGTGTGGTGATTAGGATAATAATTGGCTAACCATTCGGCTTGAATGTTATGATTCTCACCTTGAATAGGCAATAGTGGGTAGTTTTTCACTAAATAATCATCCATCTTTTCTCCATTGATGGCGATGATTTTTGTTCCCAACTGAAATTGTAAGTTTTGTCCAAAATCATCCTTTAAAAGGAACGACCCATCCCAATATTTAAAGACCAGAGGAATAACAGGGATATTTTGATTTCTGAACTTGATGTAATCTCGTGAATGTGACCATTGCAGGTGAATATCACCTACTGCTGTAGTCAATTCCGCTATTTTGGAAAGAAGTTCGAGATAACCAACCGAACTTGATTTTGCCAAGTCTTGGTTCATCTCCTCTGCAAGAGAATCCATTTTAATTTTGGAGTTGAGGCGATATAAATCGGGGTGAACTTCTTTTAAAGTCGTCCAAAGAATTTGGAAATCCTCCTGAGCTTCTTCAGACGAAAGGAACTGATGACTCCTTAGTTGAGCATTTGCCCCAAAACAAAAGATCATTAAAGTCAAAGACAGGAAAATGAATTGCAGAAAGGGTTTCATTAGAATGAATCTACTCAAAACCACTGGAAAATGAATTCTAAACATCTGCTTATTAATAAAGATTAACACTTCATCTTCAAAACAAAGCCTTGCCTGTGTAATTTTGTAGCCAAGACTATTTCCTAACCAAAATCGTCCAAAACTCGTGCAAAACACAATAAAAACCGTCTATTTTTCTCTTTTTTTAGCCGTTTTCACTCTTTTTTCTTGTGGAGGAGGAACAGAAGAACCGGAAGATCAACCTGTAAAAGACTCTGTTGAAGTTCCACCACCCAATATTGAATATGGCTTTAATTTGGACTCTTTTCAGGTAAGACGAGATACCGTTCAGCCAAATTGGACCATGAGTCACATGTTTGCTCCTTATGGGGTAAGCCAATGGGATATTAATGTAGCGGCCGAATTAGCTGCAGATTCTCTGGTTGGATTGAGATATGTGAAAGAGGGAAATCCTTTTATGATTTTGTCTGCGCTGGGTGATACAGCCGAAAAAGCTTTGTATTGTGTTTACCCTAAAAATGTGGTGGACTATGTGATTTTTGATTTTACAGATTCGGTTTTTGTTGAGAAAAAGTCAAAACCTTCTCAAATTACCGAACGAATGATTTCGGGTGAAATTGTCAAAAACTCTAACCTTACTTTTGCTTTAGATCAACAATTAGAGGATATTAATATGACGGGAGAATTGGCCGAATATATTGCTGGAGTTTTTGCCTGGACCATTGACTTCTTCCGCCTGCACCCTGGAGATGAGTTTAAAATCATTTACGACGAAAAATCAGTAGAGGGAACACCCTATGGGGTCGGAAAAATCAATTCGGCTTACTTTAAGCATCAGGGAAAAGAGTTCTTCGCTTTCCGTTATGTGCTCGATTCAGCCACCAAAAAAGTGGGGTATTTTAATGAAGATGGAAAGGAGATGAAACGGCCGTTTTTGATGGCTCCGGTAAAATATTCACGAATTAGTTCGGGCTATAGCGGACGACGTTTTCATCCGGTACAAAAACGATGGAAAGCTCACTTAGGAACAGATTATGCTGCCCCTCACGGAACACCAATTATGGCTACAGCTGATGGTTATGTGATTGCCGCAACCCGCTCGGGTGGAAATGGAAACTATGTAAAGATTAAGCATGATGATGTTTATTCAACCCAATACCTGCACATGTCTGGTTTTGCGGATGGAATTAAAAAAGGTGTTCATGTAACACAAGGGCAGGTAATTGGATATGTTGGAAGTACGGGATTGGCAACCGGACCACATGTTTGTTATCGTTTTTGGAAAAACGGAAAACAAATTAACCACCGTGCTGAAAAGTTCCCTGAATCGGTTCCAATGGTTGATTCATTATTGCCTGATTATATGGAATTCATTAAGCCAATTAAGGCTCGAATTGACTCTTTCCCTATTACGCGTTACATTCCAAAAGATAGTTTAGACGCTATATAGAGATTCCCGAAAAAAGATAGATCTTTATTGGAAATCCTGCTCAAAATGCAATAATTTAGAGCAATAAGCGTCTAATTCAAGGATGAAATTACTTTTTTCCATACCGTTTTTGTTTGCCTTGAGTGCTTTTGGTCAAGACTTGCTCATTACGCCTTCTCCCAAAAATGAAAATTGGATTTCATTTGCCTATTATGATACGGAGTATATTTTTATTCAAAATGATGGGCAGCAGTCTGTAACACTCAATTTTGAAAATGTTGAGCTGGACATTCCCTCTGAATGGCATGTCTCAGCCTGTACTTCAACGGGATGCTTTAATGATGTTCCCACTTTTGGTTCTTTAGGATCATTGGCGCCAGGAGAGCAAGCTTATATTTCTGTTAATCTTTCGGTAAACGATACAGAAGGGGATGGAACCATTCGTTTTGCCATAACGGAACAAACGAATCCCAAAGAGGCTGATACCATTAGTTTTATTTATCATGCCACGGAAGATGGAAGCATTGATGCCGGGCCTTGGATTAAGGTAAATTATTTTGCAAATGCCTTAACCGTTTTTTTACGCGATGATCAAATTGGCGCCGACCTTAAAATATTTGACTTGCAAGGAAAACTAGTAATGGAAGAAAGCATTGAAGGGCTTTATTCTTTTCCCTTAGGT